>DATLGD010000174.1:0-2364 GCA_035540755.1 Mycobacteriales bacterium
GCTCCTCGGCGGCCTGCTGGCCGGGGCGGCGGCGGGCTCTGCAGCAGCGCGAGGACGGCGGCCGCCCCGGCCAGCAGGCCGCCGAGGAGCAGGCCGCTGCCGCGCCGACCGGGCCGGGCGGCCGCTTCGTCGCGGCCGGAGGGTGGCCCGGCCGCCCACGGCGGACCGCCGGTGACGGTCACCGGCGGCGACGGGAGCTCGGGCGGACGGCGCATCGTGCCTGCCGTTCGCCGGCCGGTGCCGTCGGGTTCGGTCTAGACCGGTCGCAGCAGCGGGTCCGGGCTCATCGAGCCGAGGAGGCGCTCGAGGGCCACCTCGACGTCCTCACGCCAGCTGACCGCCGACTTCAGCTCGAGGCGCAGGCGCGGCCAGCGGGGGTGCGGTCGTACGGTCTTGAAGCCCACCCGGCGCAGGGAGTCGGCCGGCAGGACGCACGCCGCCTCCGACCAGCGCTCGTCGCCGAAGGCCTCGATCGCCTTCACCCCGCGGCGGGTGAGGTCCTTGGCCACCGACTGCAGCAGCAGCCGGCCCAGGCCGCCGCCCTGGAAGTCCGGCAGCACGTGACCGGTCATGAGCAGCACGGCATCGGCGCTGACCGGTGAGGTCGGGAAGGCCACCGAGCGCGGCACGTAGGCCGGCGGGGCGTACAGCACGTACCCGGCCGGCACGGTGTCGACGTAGGCGATCTTGCCGCAGGAGCCCCAGTCGAGCAGGGTCGCCGACAGCCAGGACTCCTTCTCGAAGGCGGTGTCGCCGGCGTCGACGGCGCGGTCGTGGGCGAGCGGGTCGAGCTCCCAGAACACGCAGGCGCGGCAGCGGGTGGGCAGGTCGTCGAGGTTGTCGAGCGTGACGTTGACCGCCCGGCGGCTCATCCGCGCGCTCCCGCGCGGGCGTCCTGGTCCGGGCCCGTCGCCGGACGGGCGGATCGCGGCGCGCGCAGCAGCCCGGCGAGCACCCCGCCGAGCAGACCCAGCAGCAGACCGGCTGCGACCCAGGCTGCGGTGCCTCCGCGCCTCGCGTCGCCGTCGGGGGCGGCGCCGTCGGCACGGTGGGCCGACGGGTCGGCGGCGTCGCGGGAGTCGACCACGGCGGGCAGCGTAGCGACGGGGGATGAACAGCGGTAGCGGGCGAGCGGCGTCCTGCCGCTGACCGTCGGCGCCCGGGCCCCGCTTCCACGGTGATCAACAGGAGGTCCGCAGCGACTCGGCGGCGCGTGTCGGCTGCCAGGCACCTGTTGATCACCGCTGGGCGTGATGCCGGTCCGCTGCGGCCAGCACCCTCGTCCGCAGCTCGTCCTGCCGGCGCCGGACGTCGAACCAGGTCGCCCGCTCGGTCGCCCAGCCCAGGTCGTCGGTGCGGCCGTCGCGACGTCGGTCCTTGGCCACCATCGGGCTGCCCTCGTGGCCGACCCGGCCGTCGAACTCCACCGCGAACCGCAGCCGGTCGTCGCCGAGGTCGAGCCGGGCGACGACGGTGCCGGCCGCGTCCCGGACCCGCACCTGCGGAACGAGCCCGGGCAGCACCGGGCGCAGCACGAGCCGGGTGAGCGTCTCACCCGGCGACTCGCTGCGGCCGTCCGCGAGCGCGACCGCCTGCCGGAACCGGGGTGCGCCGGCCCAGCCCTCGATGCGCACGCAGGCGTCCTCCAGCCGAGCGGGCGTGACCAGAGCGCGGTGCAGGGCGTGGTCCATGGCGCAGACGAGGGCCTCGAGGCTCAGCAGCAGCCGGCAGTCGACGAGGGTCCGCAGCACCGTGGTGCTCCACAGGCCGCAGGCCAGGAGCCCGATGTCACCCGCCCCGAAGACCAGCTGGCGACGATGCAGGACGGCGTCCCCCTGTCGCAGCGGCGGCTGGTGCCGCCACACCGCGACGTCGGCGTTCAGGCCGTCCCGCGCACCGGTGGCCGGATCGTCGTCGTCGATCAGCGGCAGCTCGAGCAGGCGCGCCGCCGTCCGCCCGGCAGCCACCGCGACGAGGCGGCGGCGCCGCTCGCCGGTCTCCGGGTCGGGCGGTCCGCACGGCAGGGGCTGGTCCGCGCCGCCGCACGCGAACACGGCAGCCCACGCCTGCTGCACGCCGTCGAGGACGTGTCCGCTGTTGGCGTGGACGCCCGGCCAGGGCACCTGCCAGGCCCCCGTGCGCACCCGCGCGTCGACGACGCCGCGCGGCAGCACGGCCAGTGCCTGGCCGCGTGTCCAGACCGCGCCGGACGTCCCGCCGAGCAGCGCCTCGCCGGACAGGGGCGGCAGGACGGGCAACGCACGGGCAGCGGTCGACGTCATGCCGGCGACCCTGTGCCGTCGACGGCGCTGCGAGGCCGCTCAGCGGCGGGTTGTGGACGCTGTGGACGACGCCGACCCGTCC
>DATLGD010000175.1:0-20957 GCA_035540755.1 Mycobacteriales bacterium
TCTGGCCGACCGGCATCTGCACGTCGACGTCGTCACCGACCGGCCACAGCGACAGCGCCCTGTCCACGAAGAACGGCAGGGTGAGGATGGTGCCGATGCTGGCCACCACCGTCAGCACGATGGACAGCGCGACATTCGCCCGGGCCAGGTAGGCGATCAGGTTCGAGGTGCTGCCGCCCGGACACGACGCCGCGATCACCAGGCCGACCGCGAGCGCGGGCGGCAGGCCGAGCGCGGCTGCGATGAGCAGGCCCAGCACCGGCATGGCGAGCAGCTGCGCCAGGCTGCCGACGACGACCCCGCGGGGGTGCTCGGCCTCGCGCCGGAAGTCGCCCGTCGTCAGGGTCAGGCCGATCCCGGTCATGATGACGAACAGCGCGATCGGCAGCCCGATCGAGATCAGCGGGCTCTGCTCCACCTGGCCTCCTCGACGCGACCCGGGCACGAGCCCGGACCAGGGCGCATCCTGCACGGCCCGCGCGACGACGCGTGCACCGGTCCCGGTCGGACGTGCCGCGAGGGGCAGCCCGTGTCAGGCCGAGCGGCGCTCCGAGCGCGGGACCTGCCCGCTGTCGGCCTGGCGGGCCAGTGCCGTGATCTCGTCGGCGAAGGCGCCCCACAGCGGCCGCGGCAGGTCGTGCCCCATCCCGCTGTAGCCGACGAACCTCGCGCCGGGAACCGCCTTCGCGACGGCGAGCCCGCCGCTCGGACGCACGAGCCGGTCGTGCAGCCCGTGGATGACCAGGGTCGGCACGTCGAGGTGCTTGAGCTGGTCGGTGCGGTTCTGCTGCGTGGTGGCGGCTGCGAGCTGGCGCAGGTAGCCGCCCCGGTCGTAGCCCCGGTCGTAGCTGCGGCCGGCGAGGTCGCGCAGGTGCTCCTCGTCGAGCGCGTAGCCCTTCGAGCCGATCACGCGGAAGGTCTCGACGACGGAGTCCATCGCCTCTTCGCGGTTGCTGACCTTGCGGCCCTGCAGCAGCCGCTTCGCCAGCTTCGGGTCGACCTGGCCCACGAGCCGCGAGCCGGTCGAGGTCATGAACAGCGTCAGGCTGCGCAGCCGCCCGGGCGCACGCAGGGCGATCGTCTGCGCGATGAACCCGCCGAGCGAGGCGCCCACCAGGTGGACGGTCTCCAGGTCGAGCGCGTCGATCAGCCCGAGGCCGTCGTCGGCCATGTCCTCGATCGTGTACGGCGGCTTCCGGCGGCCGGAGATGAGCGCCGGCAGGCTGGGCGCGCGCACGCCGGGGAAGTGGGTGCTCTCGCCGGTGTCGCGGTTGTCGTACCGGACCACGTAGTGGCCGCGACCGGCGAGGTCCTGGCACAACGCGTCGGGCCAGGCGAGCATCTGGGTGCCGAGGCCCATGACGAGCACGACCGCCGGGTCGCTGCGGTCGCCGAAGGTCTCGTAGGCGATCTCGATGCCGTTGGCCTGGGCGCGCTGGACGGTGGACATGGCCCGAGCCTAGGCGGCGCCGTCAGGCGCTCGGGACGGCGTGCGAGACGCCGACGCCGCCCGGCAGGTCGCGGCCGTAGCGGTCGATCTCCCTCGCCAGCTCGAGCGGAGCGGTCAGCGGTCCGGCCTCCACCGGGAGGTGGTCGGCGGGCACCAGCCAGCTGACCTCGAACTCGAGGCCGTCGGGGTCCTGCGCGTAGAGGGCCTTGGTCGTGCCGTGGTCGGACGCACCGACCAGCGCGCCGGCGTCGGCGAGCCGGTGCATCAGCCGCTCGAGCTCGCCGAGCGTGTCGACCTCCCAGGCCAGGTGGTACAGCCCGACTGTGCTGCGGCCGGCGGTCGAGGCGGCCGCACCGCCGCCGACCGCGAACAGCCCGAGGTCGTGGTCGTTGCTGCTCCCCTCGGCCTGCAGGAAGGCTGCGCGACCGGGGATCGTCTGCGTCGTGCGGAAGCCGAGGACGTCGGTGTAGAACGCCACGCTCCGGTCGACGTCGCGGACGTAGAGGACGGCGTGGTTCAGGCGCTGGACGGGCACGGCTCTCCTTCGGGGGCGGCGGTTCTCGTGGTCGGGCAGACCTGCTCCTGCAGGGCTCCGGCGAGCGTGGAGGCGACGTCGCCGAGGGCGCGCACCTGGGCGTCGGTGAGGTGGTCGAACACCTGGCGGCGGACCTCGGCGACGTGCCCGGGAGCGGCCCCGGCGAGAGCGGCCAGGCCGGCGTCGGTGAGGACCGCCACCTGGCCGCGGCCGTCGTCGGCGCAGCGGCGGCGCTGCACCCAGCCGCGCTCCTCGAGGCGGGCGACCGAGTGCGAGAGCCGGCTCTGCGAGGTGGCGGTCTGCGCGGCGAGCGCGCTCATCCGCATGCTGCGGCCCGGCGACTCGGAGAGCATCGCGAGCACCATGTAGTAGGCGTGCGAGAGGCCGGCCTCACGCTGGAGCTGCCGGTCGAGCGCCAGCGGCAGCAGCTGCACCACGGTGACCAGCCCGCGCCAGGCACGCATCTCGGTGTCGTCCAGCCAGGCCGGCGCCGTCCCGGTCACGGCGCCAGCCCCTCGGCGAGGGCACCCTGCCAGTCGCCGAAAGCCAGGGCGAGGTGCTCGCGCCCGTCGACGAGGCCGTGGAAGGTCAGCACCTCGGCGGTCGTGGACCGCCCGTCGGCGAACGGCAGCGGCGCCGGAACCCGCGTGCGGATCGCGGGCGCAGGTGCTTGAGGCTTCACGTTCATGCGGGAGACTGTGCCGTGGAATGCTTGAGAGCGCAAGCAGGAGGCGGGCCCTAAGGTCGGCCCCCCGACCCGAGGAGTGCTCGTGACCCAGCCGCAGGACGCCCTCGCCCCCTACGACGGCTTCGACCGGACGCTGGGGCTCGAGCTCATCAGCGCCGACGGCGACCGGGTGACCGGCCGGCTGCCGATCGCCCCGCACCTGCACCAGCCGTACGGGATCGTGCACGGCGGCGTCTACTGCTCGGTGGTCGAGACGGCGGCCAGCGTCGGCGGAGCGCTGTGGTTCGGCGACCGCGGCCACGTCGTCGGGGTGTCCAACTCCACCAACTTCCTGCGGGCGGCCCGCGAGGGCGTGCTCGCCGTCGAGGCCACGCCCGTGCACCGCGGGCGCACGCAGCAGCTGTGGCAGGTGACGGTCACCGACGAGCGGGACCGGCTCATCGCGCGGGGCGAAGTGCGCCTGGCCAACATCGCGCCGGAGGCGATCGGCGGCTGAGTCCGTTCTTCGAGCGGACGCAACAGGTCCGGCCGCGGAGCGGGTCGAGCTGGTCGAGGGCGTGCCAGGCGCGAGGCGGCGAGCTCCGCTCAGGCGCTCGCGGCGGTGCCGCTGTCGCGGACCACGCGCCGCTCGACGACGAACGACAGGAACGGCACGGTGCCGGCGAGCATCACGCCGACCGTGCGCAGGAACGTCCACCCGGCCCGCCGGGACAGGTCGAGCACCGTGACCAGGTAGACCATGTAGGCCGCGCCATGGATCGGGCTGAACACCTCGGAGAACTCGGCGTGCCCGGCCAGGTAGCGCAGCGGCACGGCGACGAAGAACAGGATCAGCAGCCCGATCCCGACGACGAGCGCCATCACCCGGAAGCGGCTGAGCGCTCCGCTCACTGCTGCGACCTCTCGTGCAGCGTGCGCAGGTAGCGGTTGTAGGCCGCCAGCTCGTCGTCATCGTCGTCGGCGGGAGCGGGCGCGGCCGGCTGCTGGACCGGCGGGAGCGCCGACTCCTGCTCGTGCTTCTGCAGCCTCGTCGGGTCCAGCTCGTCGAGGATCAGCTTGACCCAGAGGAAGACCGCGAAGACGGCGAACAGCCACCACTGCAGGGCGTAGCCGTAGTTCTGCCAGGACCCGCCGCCGGACGCGGCCTTGTCCCACTGCCACATCCCGGTCCGCCCGAGCACCAGCAGGCTGACGACCAGCAGCGCGTGCAGGCCCAGCCAGCGGGGTGTGACGAAGGCGCGCACGGGTTCGAGGCTACCTGCGGGCACCCTGCCGTGTGACCCGTCGGAATGCGGGGCAGGGGGACGCCGTGCCGGCTCCGACCTCACCGACGCGCCTCCCGGGCGACTGGCCCGCCGTCCTCTACGTCGTGCGGCACGGGGAGAGCTCGGGCAACGTCGCGCGCGACGCCGCCGAGGCAGAGGGCCTCGAGCGCATCGACATCGCCGAGCGCGACATGGACGTGCCGCTGTCCGAGACCGGCCTCGACCAGGCCGCGGCGCTCGGGCGCTGGTGGGGCGCGCAGCCGGCGGACGAGCAGCCCTCCGTCGTCTGGACGTCGCCGTACGTGCGCGCCCGGCAGACCGCTGAGCGGATGCTCGAGGCGGCCGGCCTCGACGTCCCGATCGTCGTCGACGAGCGGCTGCGGGAGCGGGAGTTCGGCGCCCTCGACGGCCTGACCCGCAAGGGCATCGTGGCGCAGTTCCCGGACGAGTCTGAGCGCCGCACCCGGCTCGGCAAGTTCTACCACCGGCCGCCGGGTGGGGAGTCCTGGGCAGACGTGCTGCTGCGGCTGCGCGCCGCGCTCGACAGCCTGCGTCACGACGCGGCCGGTGAGCGGGTCGCGCTGGTCGGCCACCAGGTCGTCGTGCTGCTCGTGCGGTACGTCCTCGAGGGCATGACCGAGAAGGACGTGCTCGAGGTCGACCGGCAGGCCGAGGTGGCCAACTGCTCGCTCACCACCTACCGGTACGACTCCTCGGTCGGCGTGCACGGCGGCCTGCGGCTCGACACGTACAACGAGGTCGGGCACCTGCAGGAGCAGTCCGAAGAGGTCACCGCCGAGCCGGACGTGCCCGGTGCCCCCCGCTGAGCCCCGCGCCGTCACCCCGGCGCTGCTGCAGGAGTGGCCGCTGCCCGAGCCCGACAGCGAGGGGGGCAAGCACGCGCGCGGGACGGTGCTCGTCGTGGGAGGTGCGGTGAGCACGCCCGGGGCCGTCCTCCTGGCCGGGCTCGCCGCGCTGCGCGTCGGCGCGGGCAAGCTCAAGCTCGTCACCGTCGAGGCCACGGCGGTCGCGCTCGGCGTCGCGGTCCCCGAGGCGATGGTGGTCGGGCTGCCGGCAGGCGCGAACGGCTCGCTCTCCCCCGACTGCGCCGACGACGTCGCCGAGCAGGCGGGCCGGGCGGATGCGGTCGTCGTCGGCCCCGGTCTTCTCGGCCACGACGAGACCGGCGCGCTGCTGGAGGCGCTGCTGCCGCAGCTGGACGAGGCCGCCGTCGTCCTCGACGCCGTGGCGCTGACCGCGCTGGCGCAGCGTCCCCACCTGGCGGGACGGCTGGCCGGTCGGCTGGCCCTGACGCCGAACTCGGGCGAGGCCGCGGCGCTGCTCGGCGACGACGGCCGGACGGGGCGCGACGCCGCCCTCGCCGTGGCGCAGCGCTACGGCGCAGCCGTCGCCTGCCCGGGCGGCGTCGCGGATCATGACGGACGGGTGTGGTCGGACGAGTCCGGCGGCATCGGCCTCGGCACCTCCGGCTCCGGGGACGTGATGGCCGGCGCCGTCGGGGGGCTGCTCGCCCGCGGCGCCGACCCGGCGCAGGCGGTCGTCTTCGGCCAGTACCTGCACGGGGCGGCCGGCGACCGCCTCGCCGCGCAGGTGGGCAAGGTCGGCTTCCTGGCCCGCGAGCTGCTCGACGAGCTCCCCGCGGTGCTCACCAGGGTCCGGGACTGAACGCGTGCCGGCCGACGCCGCACGCACGCCCACCTTGCGCATGCGCCGGTAGCCCGCGTCACAGGTGCGCGGCACCGCGAGGTGGGTAGGGCGACCGCGACGACGCACCCCGAACCGGAAGGACCACCGACATGAGCGAGCAGCCCGCCACCGACGCCGGCACCACTAAGCCCGCCGGCGAGGGCGTCGACGAC
This sequence comes from Mycobacteriales bacterium, assembly GCA_035540755.1. Classification (GTDB taxonomy): domain Bacteria; phylum Actinomycetota; class Actinomycetes; order Mycobacteriales; family SCTD01; genus DATLGD01. The sequence continues at coordinate 5,819 of DATLGD010000175.1, forward strand.
GGCCAGCTGGCCGAGCAGGTCGGCGACCAGACCTCCAGCGACCTCGCCGCCGAGGGCACCTTCGAGCGCGAGAGCGACGGCGCCGCCACCGACACCGAGGCGGCCAAGGCGGACGCCGACGAGCTGCAGTAGGCGCAACGCGTCACGAGCCGGGCCCGCGGAGGGCCCGGCTCGTCGCTGTCTCCGGGCGTCTACAACCCGATCCGCTTGGCGACGACCTCGTTCATGATCTCGTCCGTGCCGCCGCCGATGCGCAGGATCCGGCTGTCGCGGTAGTGCCGCTCGACCTCCCCCTCCCGCACGTACCCCATCCCGCCGAACAGCTGTACTGCGCTGTCGACGACGGCGTCGCAGGCCGCGCACGCGGTGTTCTTCGCCATGCTCACCTCGGTGACAGCGCGATCGGCGGCGCCGCTCGTGTCGCCGAGCCACAGGTCGTAGGCCGCGCGGGTCGTGGTCCTCGCCACCCACACCTGCCGCACCATCTCGGCCACCTTGTGCCGCACCACCTGGCGCCCCGCGAGCGGGCGGCCGAAGGTCTCCCGGTCCTTCACCCACTGCAGCGTCAGGTCCAGGCAGCGCTGCGCGGTGGCGTAAGCCTGCACGGCGAGAGCCAGCCGCTCGCTCTGGAACTGCTGCATGATCTGGACGAAGCCCGACCCCTCCTCCCCCACGAGGTTGCGCACCGGCACGCGCACGTCGGCGAAGGACAGCTCGGCGGTGTCGCTGCACCGCCAGCCCATCTTGTCCAGTCGGCGGCTCACCGTGAACCCGGGCGTCCCCTTGTCGACGACGAGCAGGGAGATGCCCTGCCAGCCGGGCCCTCCGGTGCGCACCGCCGTGGTCACGAAGTCGGCGCGAACGCCGGAGGTGATGTAGGTCTTCGCGCCGTTGACCACGTAGTGGTCGCCGTCGCGCACCGCGCGCGTGCGCAGGCCGGCGACGTCGGAGCCGCCGTCCGGCTCGGTGACGGCGAGCGCGCCGATCTTCTCCCCCGCCAGCGTGGGCCGCACGTCCCGGTCGACGAGGTCGGGGCTGCCGCTGCCCACGATGTGCGGCAGGGCGATGCCGTGCGTGAACAGCGACGCCACGAGGCCACCCGAGCCGCCGCCGGCGAGCACCTCCTCGACGACGATGGCGGCGTCCACCGGGTCTCCCCCGCCGCCGCCGACGTCGGACGGGAACGCGACACCGAGCAGGCCGGCCTCGGCGAAGGTGCGATGCAGGGAGCGGGGCAGCTCGCCGTCGTCCTCCCATCGCTCGACCTGCGGCGCGACCTCGCGCGCCACGATGTCGCGGGCGAGCGCCCGCAGCGCCCGGCGCTCCGGGGTGTCCCAGTCGATCACCGCTGCACCAGCGGTGCGCGGCCCGGTCCTGGCGGACCGGCGAAGCACTGCGCGAGGTCGAGCCACTCGTCCGCGGCCGCGCCGTCGGCCACGAGGGCGGTGTCGGCCCGGTGCCGGCGCTGGGTGACGAGCAGGCAGAAGTCCTCGGCGGGGCCGGTGACCCGGTCGTGCGCGCCGACGTCGCCGAACGACCACGTGCCGCCGTCGGGCGCGGTCAGCTCGACGGCGACGTCGGCATGCGGCTGGGTGCGGCCCCGCACGACGTAGCTGAAGCCGCGGGTGCGCACGCCGAGGTGGCAGATGTGCCGGAGCCGGGCCGTGGGGGTGCGCCGGACCCGGGCCGCGTCAGCGACGTCCTGCCCGTGCGCCCAGTACTCCATCAGCCGCGCGGTGGCGAACGACACCGGGCTCATGGGCGGCCCGTACCAGGGCACCTTCGTCCCCGGCTCGAGGTCGGCGAACGCGTCCACCATCGCGTCGAAGCCGGCCTGCCAGCCGGCCATCAGCTCCTGCCGGCTCAGGCCGCGGCGCGACGTCAGCTGCCCGGTGAGGAAGCCGTCGATGTCCTTCGCGATCTCCGGCAGCCCGGCGAGGAACAGCTGCGGGGTCGTGGCGGCCTTGTGCGCCTCCTCGTCGCTGCCGGCCAGGTGGCTCACGGTGTCGCGCACGTCCCAGCCCTCGGCCGGGGTCGGCAGGGCCAGGTCGGTGCGCTCGACGAGGTCGCGCAGATCGCGCTGCTCGGCGCGCAGGTCGTCCAGCAGGTCCGTCAGCGACGGGCGGTCCACCATGTGAACGGACGCTAACATCCGGCGGATGACCCGACCGGCGCCCCGCCGCGAGCAGCTGCTGGCGGCAGCCGCCTCGCTGTTCGCCGAGCGCGGGTTCCACGGCGTCGGCATCGACGACATCGGCGCGGCCGCCGGCATCAGCGGCCCCGGCGTCTACCGGCACTTCGACAGCAAGCGGGCGCTGCTCGAGGCGCTCTGCGACCGCGCCATGACGCGGATGCTCGACGGCGCTCGTCAGCTGCGCGCCGAGCACGACGACCCGCGCCGTGCGCTCGAGGCGCTGGTGGACCTGCACGCGGACTTCTCGGTGCGCTCCCGCGCGCTGCTCGGCGTGTGGCTGCGCGAGCAGCGGTCCTTGTCCGACGACGTCCGGCGCTCGCTGCGCCGGCGGCAGCGCGAGTACGAACGGGTGTGGCGCAGCGCCGCGGCGCCGCTGCGCACCGACCTGGACGCGTCCGAGGTGGCGGTGCTGGTGTCGGCGGCGCTGGCGCTGCTCAACGCCACCGCCCTGACCGAGGCCACGGTGCCGGCCGAACGGCACGTCGCGCTGCTGCGGGCCGCCGCCCTGGCCGCGCTCCTCCCCTGAGCCGTCCCCCCGGACGTGCCAGCTCGGCGGCACTGCCAGCAGGGACCGGGGCGGCGACGTCGAACATCTCCGGACCCGCCCCTGCTCCCGGAGGACCCGTGCTCGTGCGCATCCCGTCGTTCCGCCTGCTCGCCGTCACCACCGGCCTGGCCGCTCTTGCCGCCGGCACGGCCGGCGCCGCCGCGGGCGTGCAGGTCGCCGGTGTCGGCCTCGACCTCGACGCGGTGCGCACCTACGCCCACCTGCACGGGTTCCAGCCCGACATCTCCTCGCGCCTGGCAGCGGAGGCCGCCGTTGCCGGGGCCACTCCGCGCGCGGAGTGCGGCCTCGGCTCGAACCCGGAGACCGGCCGGCAGGGGCGCGTGCCGTTGTCGGAGTACGTCGACGGGCGGGCCCGGGAGGGCTACACCTGCAACACCGAGCAGGTCGGCCGGCTCGGCGAGAGTGGCGGCTTCCAGGTGCACCGCTACGTCGACGCCGCCGGGCGCGAGTGCGCCTACTTCGACAGCACGCTGCTGTTCCCGGTCAAGGACGTGCGCAAGGGAGTGGTCGGCACGACGGTGCTCGACATGAGCGACCCGGCGAACCCGGTCAAGACCGCGTCCCTGGTCACGCCGGCGATGGACTCCCCGCACGAGTCGCTGCGCCTGAACGCCGAGCGCGGCCTGCTCGTGGCCGGCATGGGGTCGCCGGCCACGCACGTCGGCTTCGTCGACGTGTACGACGTCTCGGCCGACTGCCGGCAGCCGGTGCTGAAGGCCTCCCTGCCCGTCGGCGGGCTGGGGCACGAGGGCGGCTTCTCCCCCGACGGCATGACCTACTGGGTGACCACGACGGCCCGCCCGGGGATCCAGGCGATCGACCTCAGCAACCCGTCGCTGCCGACGCCGGTCTGGCGCACCGACGCGCACACCGTGCACGGGATGTCCTTCAGCGCCGACGGCAACCGCGCCTACCTGGCCGACAACGGCAGGGGCGGGCTGACCATCCTGGACGTCAGCGAGATCCAGGCCCGCAAGGCTGGCGCGACGGCCCGGGTGGTGAGCACCCTGAGCTGGCCCGAGGTGTCCATCCCGCAGAACAGCAACCCGGTGACGATCGGCGGCAAGCCCTTCCTCATCGAGTACGACGAGTACGCCAGCGGCAATCGGGTGGGCGCGGCGCGCATCATCGACATCTCCGACGAGACCGCGCCGAAGGTGGTCTCGCAGCTGCGCCTGGAGGTGCACCAGCCCGAGGCCCGCGCCGACCAGTCCGGCGACCCTGGCGCCAACCTCCCGGTGCAGGGCTACGCGGCGCACTACTGCAACGTGCCGCGCGAGGTGGAGCCGGGCATCGTGGCCTGCAGCATGATCGTGTCCGGTCTGCGCGTGTTCGACATCCGCGACCCGTACAACCCGCGAGAGATCGCGTACTTCAACCAGCCGGCGGTCGACGCCGAGACGCCGCTGGAGCGCGGCGCCTGGGCGATGTCGGCGCCCGCGTTCGCCCCCGAGCGCGACGAGATCTGGTACTCCGACGGGAACACCGGCTTCTTCAGCGTGCGGCTGACCAACGGCGTCTGGCCGAAGGACGAGGTCGCGGAGCCCGAGCCGGAGCCGGCCGCGGCCCCGGGCCGCAGCGGCGGGAAGAGCAAGGCCGGCCGGCCGGGCCGCTGACGCGGCCCTGCCCCGGGTTCCGGGAGCGCTCGGCACCTCGACGCGCCGCGCTCCGGGGCCCCGGTCACCCTCGGCCTCGGCCCCGGAGGACGCGATGACCCGCTGGTCGCTGGCTGCGCTGCTCGCCCTGCTGGTGGCGTGCGCCGGGCCGCCGCAGGACGAGCCGGCGCTCCTCGAGAGCACGGAACTCGTCGATGCCCTCCGCTCCGGCGGGCACGTGCTGCTGGTCCGGCACACCGAGACCTCCCGCGGCGGCATCGACTCGCTCACCACGCTCGGCGACTGCACGGCGCAGCGACCGCTCACCGACCGGGGGCGGCAGGACGCGCGCGCGCTCGGAGAGGCCCTCCGGCAGCTGGCGGTCCCGGTGGGTCGGGTCGTGGCGAGCCCGTTCTGCCGCACGGTCGAGACCGCCGTGCTCGCCTTCGGCGAGACCGAGACCGACGACGCGCTGCTCGCGCTGGCCTCGGTCGGCGACGACGGCGCCCCGGCCCAGGACCGCACCCTGGACGCCGCGCGTGCGCTGGTGCTGCAGCCCCCACCCGAGGAGGCGAACACCGTGCTCGTCGGACACGTGTCGACGATCGGTCCGCTGACCGGCAGCTCACCGGCCGAGGGCGGCACGGTCGTGCTGCGCGCCGTCGACGGCGAGCTCGTGGTGGTCGCCGAGGTGCCCCCCGGGGGTTGGCAGGAGCTGGCCGCGGAGGTCGGGTAGGCGCCTCCGGGTCAGGGAGCGACCGGCCCCTGGCCGCCGCCGCTGGTCAGGGCGGTTGCGAAGTGCGACACGTCGACCACGACGAACAGGCCGGTGGCCCGGAACGTGACGACCCCGTCCGGTCCGGTGCACTCGCAGGACACCCACACCTTGCGGCCGTCGCGACGGTCGAGGCGGCCCCGCACCTCGTACGGCACGCCGGTGAGCACCGGCTTGAGGTAGTCGACCTCGAGCCGCCTCGTGACACCCGGTGCGCGCACGACGTAGAGCAGGTAGCCGAGGACGTCGTCGACGACCACCGCCACGGCACCGCCGTGCGCGATCCCCGGTGCGCCGCTGTGCCGCTCCTCGAACACGTGCCGCGCGACGACGTCGTCGCCGTCGCGCCGCACCTCGAGGTGGAAGCCCTGCTCGGCTTCCGGCCCGCAGCCCAGGCAGGTCGGGTAGTGCGGGGGCAGCACCGGGTCGTCGAGGCGGTGCTGCACGTCGCGCAGGTGGTTCAGGACCTCGTCAGACACCCAGGGACCTGCCGATGATCTCCTTCATGACCTCGGTGGTGCCGCCGTAGATGGTCTGCACGCGCGAGTCGACGAACGCCTTGGCGACGGGGTACTCGAGCATGTAGCCGTAGCCGCCGTGCAGCTGCACGCACTGGTCGACGACCTTCTTCTGCAGCTCGGTGGTCCACCACTTGGCCATGGCGGCGTCCTGCACGGTGAACCGCCCGGCGTTGTGCTCGAGCACCGCCTTCTCGAGGTAGTGCTCAGCGATCGTCACCTCGGTCTCCAGCTCGGCCAGCACGAAGCGGTTGTGCTGGAACGACCCGATCGGCCGGCCGAACGCAGTGCGCCCCTTGCAGTACTCGACGGTGAGGTCGAGGACGTACCGCGACGCCGCCACCGCCACCACCGCGATGGACAGCCGCTCCTGCGGCAGCTTCTCCATCAGGTGGACGAACCCGCCGCCCTCCTGCCCGACGAGGTTGGCGGCCGGCACGCGGACGTCGTCGAAGAACAGCTCGGCGGTGTCCTGCGCCTTCATGCCGACCTTCTCGAGGTTGCGCCCGCGCTCGAAGCCCTTCATGCCGCGCTCGACCGCCAGCAGCGAGAAGCCGTGCGCGCCCTTGTCCGGGTCGGTGCGCGCCACGACCAGCACCAGGTCGGACAGGATGCCGTTGGTGATGAACGTCTTCGAGCCGTTCAGCACCCAGTCGCCGCCGTCACGACGCGCGGTGGTCCTCAGCCCCTGCAGGTCCGAGCCGGCGCCGGGCTCGCTCATGGCGATCGCGGTGATGAGCTCGCCGGTGACGAACGGCGGCAGCCAGCGCGCCTTCTGCTCGTCGGTGGTGAGGTCGAGCAGGTACGGCGCGACGACGTCGTTGTGCAGCGTGAAGCCGACGCCGCTCGCGCCGGCCCGGGTGAGCTCCTCGCTGACGACGCAGTTGTAGCGGAAGTCCCTCACCCCGCCGCCGCCGTACTGCTCCGGCACGTCCATGCCCAGCAGCCCTTGCTTGCCGCCCTCGAGCCAGACCGACCGGTCGACGACGCCCGCCTTCTCCCACTCGGCGTGGAAGGGAGCGACCTGCCGCTCCACGAAGCCGCGGACCGCACTGCGGAAGGCGTCGTGCTCGGACTCGTACAGCGCAGCGCGCACGGCTTCCTCCCAGGTTCGATGCCTGCCCGTCAGGTTAGCCGCCGTTCACATCCGCCGCCCGGTCGACGTCGTTTCCGGTCCGGGAGCCCGGGCACGCCGACGTCGTGCCCGCCGAGCGCTCCCGACGCCGAAAGGTGCTGACCGTTCTCGCGGCGCTGCTCGGCGTCGTCGTCGCGACGCTGCTCGTCGTGCCCGGCGCGCGGGCCGGAGCCAAGTCCCCCGGCCTGCTGCTCGAGGCGTTCGGCGCCGGTGTTCCCCGTCCGCTGGCCGCCGGCGTCGACCGCACCGAGGTCCGCCTGGGCGGGGTGCTCGGCGACCTCTACGACGCCGGGGCCGGCGCCCCTCCGGTGCTGCTGCTGCCGGGTGCGGCCGAGGAGGGCCGCTCCGACGAGCGCGTGGTCGGCCTCGCCAACGCCGTCGCCCGCAGCGACCGGACGGTGTTCGTCCCCGAGCTGTCGCTGTTCGCCGCCGACCTCGACGTCGACGACATCGACCGGGTGGCCCGATCCACCGCGGCGCTGGCCGAGCGCACCGGCGAGGACGTCGTCATCTTCGGCTTCTCCTTCGGCGGGTCACTCGGGCTGGTCGCCGCGGCGGACGAGCGCGCGCGCGACGTAGTGCGGCTGGTCGCCACCTTCGGCTCCTACACCGACCTCGTCGGTGTCGTGCAGGCAGCGACCACCGGGGTGTCCGTCCTGGGCGGGCAGCGGCTGACCTGGGACGTGCCGGACCTGGCGGCCGACACCGTCGCGGAGGTGGCCGAGGCGCTCGTGCCGCCCGGGCAGCGCACCGCATTCGCTCAGGCGGCCGGTACCGGGGACGCTTCGGCCCTCGAGCCGGAGGCGGCGGCCGTGCACGCCCTCATCACCAACGACGACCCCGACCGCACCCGGTCGCTCGCCGCCGCGCTCCCGCCGGAGGCCCGGCAGGTGCTGGACGCCTACTCGCCGGCGGCAGCGGCCGACCGCCTGCGGGACGTCCCGGTGCTGGCCGCGCACTCCCGCGACGACCCCGCCGTCCCGTACGCGGAGCTGCTCCGGATGCGCGAGGTGCTGCCGCACGCGACCACCTTGACCGTCCAGTCGTTCGAGCACGTCGATCTCGACCTCGAGGGGTCGCCGCTCGACCTCGTCCGCGACCTGCGCACCAGCTGGTCGTTCGTCCGGCGCGTCCTCGCCGTGCAGGAGGACTGGCCCCTGCCCCGGCGGGCCGGGCTAGGTTAGCCAGCGTTCACACCCGCGGACGCCCAGGGAGGACGCGTGCCCGTGCTCGCCGACACGCTCGACCGGCGCGACTCCGACGCCGTCGCGAGCCGGCGCGCGAACCGCGAGGCGCTGCTCGCCCACCTCGCCGAGGTCGAGGAGCAGCTCGACCTCGCGCGCCTCGGTGGCGGCCAGAAGCACGTCGACCGGCACCACGGCCGCGGCAAGCTGCTCCCCCGCGAACGGATCGAGCTGCTCGTCGACCGCGACTCCCCGTTCCTCGAGCTCTCGCCGCTCGCCGCCTACGGCACGAGCTTCCCGGTCGGCGCGAGCGTCGTCACCGGCATCGGCGTCGTCGAGGGCGTCGAGTGCATGGTCATCGCCAACGACCCGACCGTGCGCGGCGGCGCCACCAACCCCGTCACCGCCAGGAAGGTCGGACGGGCGATGGACATCGCCCGCGAGAACCGGCTGCCGCTGGTCAACCTGGTCGAGTCCGGCGGCGCCGACCTCCCCACCCAAGCCGAGATCTTCATCCCCGGCGGAAGGATGTTCCAGCAGCTCACGCAGTTCAGCGCGCTGCGCATCCCCACCGTCGCCATCGTGTTCGGCAACTCGACCGCCGGCGGCGCCTACGTGCCGGGCATGTGCGACCACGTCGTCATGGTGGATCAGCGGGCGAAGGTCTTCCTCGGTGGACCGCCGCTGGTCAAGATGGCCACCGGCGAGGAGAGCGACGACGAGTCGCTCGGCGGCGCCGGCATGCACGCCCGCGTCTCGGGACTCGCCGACCACCTCGCCGTCGACGAGCTCGACGCCCTGCGGCTCGGCCGGCAGGTCGTCCGGCGCCTCGGCCACCGCAAGCTCGGCCCCGGACCGTCGCTGCCGGCCGACCCGCCGCTGCTCGACGAGGACGAGCTGCTCGACATCGCCTCGGCAGACCTGCGCGTCCCGTTCGACCCGCGCGACGTGCTCGCGCGGGTCGTCGACGGCTCGCGCTTCGACGAGTTCAAGCCGCTGTACGGTCCGTCGCTGGTCACCGGGTTCGCGAGCATCTCCGGCTACCCGGTGGGCGTGCTCGCCAACGCGCGCGGCGTGCTGTTCAGCGAGGAGTCGCAGAAGGCGGCCCAGTTCATCCAGCTCGCGAACTCCGCCCGCACGCCGCTGGTGTTCCTGCAGAACACTACCGGCTACATGGTCGGCAAGGAGTACGAGCAGCGCGGGATCATCAAGGACGGCGCGAAGATGATCAACGCCGTGAGCAACAGCACCGTGCCGCACCTGACCGTCGTCATGGGCGCCTCGTACGGCGCCGGCCACTACGGCATGTGCGGGCGGGCGTACGGGCCGCGGTTCCTGTTCTCCTGGCCCGGCGCGAAGTCCGCCGTCATGGGGCCGGCGCAGCTGGCCGGGGTGCTGTCCATCGTCTCGCGCCAGTCGGCCGAGGCGCGTGGCCTGCCCTTCGACGAGGAGGCCGACCGCGCCATGCGCGAGCTGGTCGAGACGCAGATCGAGAAGGAGTCGCTGGCGCTCGCCAACACCGGCCGCGTGTACGACGACGGGATACTCGACCCTCGCGACACCCGCACCGTCCTCGGCCTGTGCCTGTCCGTCGTGCACACCGCACCGGTGGAGGGCGCCGACGGCTTCGGCGTCTTCCGGATGTGACGGCCGTGTCCCTCACCCCCGTCACCCGCGTGCTCGTCGCCAACCGCGGCGAGATCGCCCGCCGCGTCTTCCGCACCTGCCGCGAGATGGGGCTGTCCACCGCCGCGGTCTTCAGCGACGCCGACGCCGACATGCCGCACGTCCGTGAAGCCGACGTCGCGGTCCGCCTCCCGGGCACGGCCCCGGCCGACACCTACCTGCGCACCGACCTGCTCCTCGACGCCGCCCGCCGCACCGGCGCCGACGCCGTCCACCCCGGGTACGGCTTCCTGTCCGAGGACGCCTCCTTCGCCCGAGCCGTCCTCGACGCAGGGCTGGTGTGGGTCGGGCCGCCACCCGACGCCGTCGAGGCGATGGGCAGCAAGCTGGCAGCCAAGGCGCTCATGCGGCAGGCCGGCGTCCCGGTGCTGCCGGGCACCGACGTCACGGGCCTGTCCGACGACGACGTCGTCAGCGCGGCGAACGAGATCGGCTACCCGGTGCTGGTCAAGGCGAGCGCGGGAGGCGGCGGCCGGGGAATGCGGATCGTGCGCGCACCCGACGCGCTCGTGGACGCCGTCAGCGGCGCGGCGCGCGAGGCGCAGCAGGCCTTCGGCGACGGCACCGTGTTCCTGGAGCGGTACGTCGACCGGCCGCGCCACGTCGAGGTGCAGGTCATGGCGGACGCGCACGGCGACGTCGTGGCTCTGTTCGAGCGCGACTGCTCGATCCAGCGACGGCACCAGAAGGTCCTCGAGGAGGCGCCCTCGCCCGCGGTCGACGACGCGCTGCGCGCGAGGCTGTGCGACGCCGCCGTCGCCGCCGCGAGGGCTGTGGCGTACACCGGCGCCGGCACTGTGGAGTTCGTGCTCTCCCCCGACGGCGAGCCGGCGTTCCTGGAGATGAACACCCGGCTGCAGGTCGAGCACCCGGTGACCGAGCTCACCGTGGCCGTCGGCGGGGGCGGCCTCGACCTGGTGCGCCTGCAGCTGCTCGTGGCGATGGGCCACCCGCTGCCCGCCGAGCTGCACGAGGCGCGGCTGCACGGGCACGCGGTCGAGGCCCGGCTGTACGCCGAGGACGCCGTCGCCGGCTTCCTGCCGGCCACCGGCATCCTCCACCGGTTCGAGGTCCCGAGCTCCGTCGGCGTCCGCGTCGACAGCGGCGTCGAGACCGGCTCGGTCGTCGGGACGCACTACGACGCGATGCTCGCAAAGGTGGTGGCGCACGGAGCCACCCGCGAGGAGGCGTCGGCCCGGCTCGCCGACGCCCTCGCGCGGGCGCGGCTGCACGGCGTCACCACCAACCGGGACCTGCTCGTGCGCGTCCTGCGGTCGCGCGCATGGCTCGCCGGCGATGTCGACACGGCGTTCTTCGAGCGGCACGACCCGGCCGAGCTCGGCCTGCCCCTGGCCGGCGACAGCGCCGTCCGGGTGCACGCCGCGGCGGCCGCCCTGGCGGCAGCGGCGGACCGCCGGTCCGCCGCCCTGCCGGCCGTCCCGTCCGGCTGGCGCAACGTGCCGACCGCCCCCCAGCGGGTCGCCTACGAGGTCGGCCCGCGCACCGTCCAGGTCGACTACGCCTTCCGCCGCGCCGGCCTGTCGCTGGTGGTCGACGGCATCGACCTCGGGCCGGCCCGCTTGCACGCTGCGTCCGCACACGCCGTCGACCTCGAGCTGGACGGCGTGCGCCGGCGCTACGCCGTCGACGTCGCCGGCCGGTCCTGGTACGTCGACTCCGAGTTGGGTGCGACAACGCTGGAGGAGGTCGACCGCTACCCCGAACCCGGCGTCGGACCGGCCTCCGGTGCCCTGACCGCCCCGATGCCGGGGACGGTGGTCCGGGTCGAGGTCGCCGTCGGCGCTCAGGTCGACGCCGGCGCCGTGCTGCTGGTGATCGAGGCGATGAAGATGGAGCACGTGGTCAAGGCGCCCGCCGCCGGGTCCGTCGGCGAGGTGCACGTCACACCCGGGCAGCAGGTCGACGCCGGCGCGCTGCTGGTCGTGCTCGCCGGGTGACCCCTGCCGGGTCCGCCGGCCGGAAGGCCTCGTAGCGTGGGGGCGTGAGCCGCTGGCGGAAGTGCGACACGTGCCGGAAGGTGCGACCCACCGAGGAGTTCGAGGGGGCGGCAACCACCTGCCAGGTCTGCCTGACCGCGCCGGTCCGCAAGAAGGCGGCGCCGGTCACCCGCACGACGACGACGTCGCGCGCGCCGGCTGCGGCACCGGCTCCCGCGGGTCCGCGCCAGCCGCTGCTCGGCGCGGTCGGCTCGGGCGACCTCGAGGTGCGGGAGCGCCGCGCCAAGCGGAAGGCCTACGACGCGCTGGCGGAGTCGCACCCGGAGGAGTTCGCCCTGCTGCTGCGCGATGCCCGCGCCGCCGAGGGGCTGCGGCCGAAGGCGTCGGACGCGCCGCCGGAACACGGGGCGGAGGTGTCGGCGGAGGTCACCGCTCCCTCGCCCGCGGGTGTCCCCGCTTCGGAGATGTAGGACTCCTGCGGGCGCAGGGTCAGGCGGCGGCCTGCGCGCCGGCGTCGACCGACACGGCGACCTTGGCCAGGGCCTCGGCGTGCTGGCGGGCGTGGTGGCCGCAGAACAGCAGCTCCCCGTGCGGGAGCACGGCGCGGACGAGCGCCTGCGCGCCGCAGCGGTCGCAGCGGTCGAGCGCGGTCAGGGCGGGGGCGCTGGCGAGAGCGGTGGTCATGGTCCTCGTCCTCCGAGCTCGGGGTGGTTAGTGCTGTCGGCTGTTCGGTGCCCGGGCATGAGCGCTCGACACCCGGCAATCGGCGTCATTTCGGTGACACGACCGGGCGGAGCCGGACGAGGTCGTCTGTCGTTCGTGCCACCGGCGCTCGCGGATGGCGGACACCGTCGGCTGCTATCGTCTTCGCCGCACACGCGCCGCTAGCTCAATTGGCAGAGCAGCGGACTCTTAATCCGCGGGTTCGGGGTTCGAGTCCCTGGCGGCGCACTCTGCACAGACCGGGCCTCTCGCTCCTCCGAGCGGGGGGCCTGAGTCGTCTGCCGCCCGCGGTGCTGTCCGCCCGCGGCGCGGGTAGGACGCTCGAGCGCTCACCAGGCGCATGACCGGCCGGCGAGCCGACGGCGCCGAGCGGCTCGAGCACCTGCCGTCCGCGACGCGATGCATCGGGTGCGCCTCCCGCCCGGCCAGCCGGTAGTCAGTCCAGGGCGCGCGCCGAGAGCGCGTCGACCACCTGCTGGGCGACGTCGCGCAGCTTGGTGTTGCGGTGCTGCGAGGTCGTGCGCAGCAGATCGAAGGCGTCGTCGGCGTCGATCCCCCGACCGGCCATCACGATGCCCTTCGCCTGCTCGATGACCGCGCGGGACAGCATCGCGGTGCGGAGCTGGTCGGCCAGGTCGCGGTGGCCGAAGTAGGCAGTGGCGACCTGCGTGGCGAGCCCGGTGTGCGCGGCGATGATGTCCCCGATCGAGACGTCCTCGCTGCTGAAGGCGTCGGGGCTGCGCGAGTAGACGTTGAGAGCACCGACCAGCCGCCCCTCCGACGCCAGCGGGAACGAGACGATGCTGCGAGCGCCTGCCTGCCGGGCCCGCACCCGGTAGAAGGGCCAGCGCTGCTCGTCGTCGAGGTCGCGGACGCGGTGGGTGTTGCCGGTGCGCATAGCGTCCAGGCAGGGGCCCTCGTGCTCCACGTACTGCATCTCGTCCAGCTGGCGGGCCCAGTCGTCGCTCGCGGCTGACGCCGCGGGCCGACCGTCGACCATCGTGGTGATGGTGGCGCCCTCGGCGCCGGGCAGGGCGCGGACGGCGATGCGGGTGATCTCCTGCTGCACGCTGGCGAGGTCCTGCTGGGCGAGGACGACGCCGGTGAGCGCCGTCAGCTCGCGCAGCGTCTCGTCGGTGAAGGCCATGAGCGCAGCCTGTCACGGCCGTCGCTCCGGCGACGGTCCGCTCAGTTGCGCAGGGCCGCCGCGGCGCGGTCCGCGCGAGAGCCCCCCGCCAGCAGCACGAGCACGCCGGCCAGCGGGAGCAGGCCCAGCAGCAGCAGGCTGGCGGCGATGCCCACGATCTCGCCGAGCCCGCCGACGACGGCGGAGCCCACGCCGCCGCCGACGAGGAACACCAGCGTGGCGATGCCGAGAGCGACGCCGCGCACCGACGGCTCGACCGCTTCTCCCACCGCCTGCATGAGAGCCGGCTGACCGAGCCCGAAGGCACCGGTCACGCCGATGACCCCGGCCACGAGCACCGGCGCGGACCCGACCGCGGCGCCGGCGGCGGCCACGCCCAGCGACGTCGCGGCGAGCGCTCCGGACACTGCCAGCGAGCGGCGCGCGCCGACCCGCGACAGCAGCGGCGCCGCGACGCGCGGCGCGAGCAGCCCGGTGACGGCGCTCGGCACGAGAGCCAGCCCGACGGCCAGCGGCGTCCAGCCCCGGCCGACCAGCACGGCCGGGACGGCGATGAGCAGGGCGAACCAGGCCGCCGGCACCGCGGCGGCGGCGAGGGCGCTGCGCAGCACCACGCCGTTGGTGACCACGGTCAGGGGCAGGAACCCCTCCGGGCGGCGGCGCACCTGGGCCGTGACCGCCGGGACGCCGAGCGCCAGCAGCACCGCCCCGACCGAGGCAACCACCAGACCCGACGACGGCGACTGCACGAGCAGCACCAGCCCGGCCGCCGTCAGGGCCACCAGCACCGCCCCGACCAGGTCCAGCCGGGCCCCGCTTCCCTGCGTCGGCACCGCCCGCCAGAGCGCGGGGACGACGAGCAGCCCGAGCACCGGGATCGCCACGGCCGCACGCCAGCCGACCAGGTCGGTGACCACGCCGCCGGCCAGCGGACCGAGGCAGGCGACGGCGGCCGCCACCCCGGCGACCCGGCCGAGCGCCGCGCTGCGCACCGCCCCGTCGTACTTCGCGCTGACGATCGCCATGCCGAGCACCGGCACAGCCGCGGCGCCGGCGCCCTGCATCACACGGGCCGACAGCAGCACCTCGTACGTGGGCGCGAGCGCGCCGAGAACGGCTCCCGCGGTCATGAGCCCGACACCGATCGTCAGCGGCAGCCGGATGCCGGCGAGGTCGGCGGCCCGGCCGTAGACCGCCGTGGCGACCGCGAGCATCAGCGCGTAGAGGCTGATCACCCACGCGCTGCCGCCGGTGGTCAGCCCGAGGTCGGCGGCAAGGACCGGCAGGGCGATCGCCACGCCGGCGCTGCCCATGCCGGCCAGTCCGAACAGCAGCCCGACGAGCACCGCGACGCGCCCGGCGTCGTGCGCTGCTGAGGGGGTCACCCCGTCGGCAACCCCGGTCCGTGGCGGGTTCTTCCGGCGTGGCTGTGCCGGGCTACCGTCGGCCCATGCCCCCGGCTCCCCTGCCTGACCTCCGCGCCGCCCTGGCAGCGGTGCTGCCCGACGCCCGACACGACCTCGAGGATCTGGTGCGCGTCCCCACCGTGTCAGCCGATCCCGAGCGCCGAGCCGACGTCGAGCACGCCGCCGCGCGGGTGGCCGACCTGGCCAGGGACGCCGGGGCCGGGGAGGTCGACGTCGTGCGCGCCGACGG
>DATLGD010000176.1:0-9896 GCA_035540755.1 Mycobacteriales bacterium
CGACGAGCTGCGGATCGGGGTCGGCCTCGGCGCCGTCGGCACGCTGGTGCCGATCCTCGTGCTCGTCGCGACCGCGACCCGGCTGTCGGCCGCCGCCCGCGACCGGCGGGCGGCGGCGATCCGGCTCGTCGGCGGCACGGCCGGTCAGGTGCGCCGGTTCGCCGGGGTCGAGGGCGCCCTCGCCGGGCTGCTGGGCGCGGCCCTCGGGGTGGCGGCCTTCGTCCTGCTGCGCGGCCCCGTCGCGACGGCGCTGCCGGTGCCCGACGGCGTCGACCCGGCCCGGGTATGGCCGGGGCTGCCGGTGCTGGTCGCCGTCGTGCTGCTCGTGCCGGCGCTGGCCGCAGCGACGGCGACCCTGGCGCTGCGCCGGGTCGTCACCTCCCCGCTGGGCGTCACCCGCCGGGTGCGGACGGCCAAGGCCGGGGCGGTGCGCCTGGTGCCGCTCGCCGTCGGCCTGGCGATGCTCGGCGGGGCGCTGCTGGCCCGCGACGCGGTGATCGGCGGGATGCTGCACGGCGCGGTGCTGCTGCTCGGCGGCGCCGCCCTGAGCCTGGTCGGCATCGCGGTCGCCGGCGCCGCGCTGGCCCGCGCCGCCGGGCTCGCCCTCGCCCGGTGGGGACGGGGGACCGCCAGCACGCTGGCCGGCCGGCAGCTGGTCGCCGACCCGGCCGCGGCGGCGCGCACCGTCACCGGCACGGCGCTGGTCGTCGCCGTCGCCACTTTCGTGCTGGCCTTCCTGCCGCTGCTCGCCCAGGCCGGCGGTGCGGGCCTGGCCGAGCGCACCGAGCGTGTGCTGGACCCGGGCACGCTGGTCGTGTCTCTGGAAGGCCGGGACGGCGTCGCGACGTCCCCGGACCTGGCGGCTCTCAGCGCGCTGCCAGGTGTACGCGGCGTCGCGGAGGTCCGGACGGTGCGGCTGCTGCAGGAGGGCGGTGACCTGTCCTTCCTCACCGACATGGACTCGGGCCCGCCCGGCCCGCTCGACCTGCCGGTGGAGGCCGTCGTCGCCGACTGCGGCCAGCTCTCGATCGCCCTGCGCGCCCCGCTCGACGGCTGCGTGCCCGGCCAGGCCTACCGGCTCGACGGCGGCATCCCGTTCGAGCCGTCGACCCCGCGGCTGCAGGCGCTCGGACCCGACGGCGTGACCCTCACCGGGGAGACCGTGACGGTGCCGGCCGACCTGCCGGTGCTGCCGTGGCCGGACGGCCTGCAGTACGGCATGGACGGGTTGCAGCTCAACGGCTCGCTGCTCCTGCCGCCGGGCACGGTTGCCGGACAGGGGTACGCGCCGACGCTGCTCGTCGCCACCGACGGCAGCCCCGACACCATCGAGTCGGTGCGCACCGCCGTCGCCGGGAACTACGGCCGGGTCGCGCCGTTCACCGCCCCGGAGGCGGTCGCCCGGCTCGGCGCGCCGGTGCGCGCCCTGGAGGGCGCGGCGTTGCTCGCCGTGGTGCTCGCCGTGCTGACCGGCGGGCTGTCGGCCGCCGTGACCACGGCCGACGCCGTCCGCGAGCGACGCCGGGGCCACGCCGCGCTGGTGGCGCTCGGCACTCCGGTCGCGGTGCTGCGCCGCTGCGTGCTGCTGCACGCGGCCACCCCGCTGCTGCTGACGGTCGGGCTGGCGCTCGGCACCGGCGCGATCGGCTCGGCGCTGTACCTGCGGATCGGTGCCGACGGCGACCCGCTGCCGCTGCCCTGGACGGGCTACGCGGTCGTCGCCGCCGCGGCCGTCGTCGCCGGGCTGCTGGCCGCCGGGGCCGGGCTGCCGTTCGTGCGGGCCGCCGCCCGGCCGGAGGCGCTGCGGACCGAGTGACGTCGTCACCGCCCTGCGCACGGATCGAGGGTTGACCGTCGCCCCCGGCGGTGCAGGATCGGGGTCATGGACCCCGAGCGCTCCGACGCCCCCGTGGTGCTCGTCGGCTTCGACGAGTCGGTGGCCGGCCGCGCCGCGCTCGACAAGGCCGCCGACCTCGTCCGCCGCCTCGGCGGCGTCCTGAAGGTCGTGCACGCCGTCGCCCCGGCGACGCCGCTGACCACCGCGCCGGCCGGGCTGCCGGGCAACGGCTTCGTCGTCCCGCCGCCCGAGGACGTCGAGGCGATGTGCGCGCGCACCCGCGAGGTGCTCGACGGTCAGGTCCGCGAGCGGCTCGCCGGCTTCACGGGGTCGTGGACGTTCGACGTCGTGCACGGCGACGCCGTCACCGTGCTCGAGGAGCAGGCCGACGCCGTGAACGCCTACGCCGTGGTCGTCGGGACCCGGCACGCCGGCATCGGCACGGCGCTCGACCGGCTGCTCACCGGCTCGACCTCGCGCGGCCTGCAGCGGCGGTGCAGCCGCCCTGTCCTCGTCGTGCCCGAGCCGCACGGCTGACCTCCCCCGCCGGACCGGCCGCCCGGATCCTCCGACAGGCCTCGCCCGGTGCCGTCGGCTGCGGCCGGCCCCGTACGGTCTCGGCGACGGGAAGGGAGCCGCCATGAGCCAGGACGCCGTCGTCGTCGACGACGTGCACGTCGCGTTCGGCACCACCCGCGCGCTCGACGGCGTGAGCCTGTCCGTCGAGCGCGGCACCGTGCTCGGCCTGCTCGGCCCGAACGGCGCCGGCAAGACGACCGCGGTCCGGGTGCTCACCACGCTCCTGCGCCCCGACCGCGGCCGAGTCACCGTCTCGGGGCTGGACGTCCTCGCCGACCCCGGCGCCGTCCGGCGCCGGATCGGGCTGGCCGGGCAGTACGCCGCGGTCGACGACAACCTCACCGGCCGGGAGAACCTCGCCCTGTTCGGCACGCTGCACCGGCTCGGCCGCCGGGCCGACGGGCGCGCCGCCGAGCTGCTCGAGCGCTTCGACCTCGACGACGCCGCCGACCGCGTCGTCCGCACCTACTCCGGCGGCATGCGCCGCCGACTCGACCTCGCCGCGAGCCTGGTCAACGAGCCGGAGGTGCTGTTCCTCGACGAGCCCACCACCGGCCTCGACCCGCGCAGCCGGCTGGCGCTGTGGGACATCATCGAGCAGCTGGTCGGCGGGGGCACCACGCTGCTGCTCACGACCCAGTACCTCGAGGAGGCCGACCGGCTGGCCGACCGGATCGCGGTCATCGACCACGGCCGGGTCATCGCCGAGGGCACCGCCGACGAGCTCAAGACCCGCACCGGCGGGCAGGTCGTCGCCGTCCGGGTCGCCCATGAGCACCGCGAGGCCGCCCGGACCGCGCTCGCGCCGCTGGACGGCGCGGGCGAGATCGAGCAGACCGACGACGGCACCATCGTCGTGCCGGCACCCGACGGCGGCGAGTTCGTCGTCCGCGCCGCCGCACTGCTGTCGGACGCCGGAGTCCCGCTCGAGGAGATCGCGCTGCGCCGGCCGACGCTCGACGACGTCTTCCTGTCCCTCACCGGGCACCCGCCGGAGCCGGACGACGACCTCGAGGAGGCCTCGTGAGCACCCGCACCGTGCAGGCGCCCGCCCCCGAGCGCGCGCAGGACGACGGCGGCTCCGAGCTCGCCTGGGCGCTGCGCGACACCTGGGCGCTGACCAAGCGAAACCTGCGCACCCTCCAGCGCACGCCGCAGCTGATCGTCTTCGCGACCGTGCAGCCGGTGATCTTCATCCTGCTCTTCCGGTACGTCTTCGGCGGCGCGATCTCCGCTCCGGGCGGCATCGACTACGTCGACTACCTGCTCACCGGGATCTTCGTGCAGACGCTGACCTTCGCCGCCATCCAGACCGGCATCGGGCTCGCGGAGGACATGAGCAAGGGCATCGTCGACCGGTTCAAGTCGATGCCGCTGTCGCGCGGCGCCGTGCTCGGCGGCCGGATCGGGGCCGACCTGGTGCGCAACACGGCCATGATCGCCGTCATGATCGGCGTCGGGTACGCGGTGGGCTTCCGCTTCAGCAACGGCGTTCTCGGTCCGACCCTGGCCGTGCTGCTGCTGCTCGCCTGGGGGTTCGCCTTCTCCTGGGTGGGCGCCTACATCGGCCTGTCGCTGACCTCGCCGGAGACGGTGCAGGCGGCCGCCTTCCCGACGATCTTCCCGCTGGTGTTCGCCTCGTCGATCTTCGTGCCGGTGCAGACGATGCCCGGCTGGCTGCAGGCGTTCGTCAAGGTCAACCCGATCACCCTGGTCACCGACTCGGTGCGGGCGCTGGCCCTCGGCGAGCCGTTCGAGCTGTGGCCGAGCCTGGGATGGGCGGCGCTGGCGATGGCGCTGATCGTCGCGGTGTTCGCGACGCTGGCGGTGCGGCGCTACCGGCGCACCTGACGGGCCGGCGCGGCCACCCCTGGGATCTGACGGTTTGATGACGAGCCGGTAACGTGACCGTCGCATCCCGCCGACGACATCCCTGGGGACCTCGAGTGCTGCACGCCCGTAGAGGGGTCGGTCCGCGCCGCCGTCTCGTCCTGCCCGTCCTGCTCCTGGGTGTCGGCTCCGCCGCCTTCGGCGGCCTGGCCGCCCTCCCCTCCACGGCGGCCGACGGTGACCACTCCGCAGTGGCGGCTGCCGAATCCCGCCCGGTGTCGCTCCTGACCGTGGCGGAGCTCGAGCGCGCACGCGACTCGGCTCGCGCCTCCCGCGGGCAGCGAGCCATCGACCTGGCCGCGCAGGCGGAGGCGGAGGCCGCAGCCCAGGCGGAGGCGGAGGCCGCTGCCCGGGCCCAGGCCGAGGCGGAGGCGGCCGCTCAGGCCCAGGCCCAGGCCGAGGCGGAGGCGGCCGCGCGCGCGCAGGCGGAGGCTGCCGCCGCGAAGAAGAAGGCCGAGACCGAGAAGGCGTCGACGCCCGCGTCCGGTGGTGGGGCCTGCCCGGTGCCGAACGCGACGTTCACCGACACCTGGGGCGCCGCGCGGTCGGGAGGTCGGGCGCACAAGGGCACCGACCTGATGGCGCCGGACGGCTCGCCGGTCTACGCCGTCGTGTCCGGCAGGGTCCGGACGGCGTCGAGCTCGCTCGGCGGTCTGTCGCTCTACCTCGACGGCGACAACGGCGAGACCTACTTCTACGCCCACAACTCCGCGAACGTCGCCTCCACCGGCCAGCGGGTGGGCGCCGGTGACCTGATCGCGAAGGTCGGCTCCACCGGCAACGCCGGGAACACCCCGCACGTGCACTTCGAGCGGCAGGTCGGCGGCCGCTCGGTCAACCCGTACGAGTTCCTGCGCAGGCTCTGCTAGTACCGCTGCCGCAGCCTCGGCCCTGACGTGTCCCGCGGCGGCTGTGCCGCAGCCGGTGTCCGGCACCTCGGACGTCGCTCAGCAGCCCCCGCCGCTCGGCCGGTCCGGGATGCTCGGGTCGACCACCTCGATGTGCAGGTGCGGCCAGTGCGGCGGCGCGGTGTGGTCGTCGACCTGCGAGCGGAACGGCAGCACCCGGGCGCCCGAGCCGACGACGGTCACGCCCGCCTCGACCCGCTCGCCGGGCGCCACCCGCAGGCCCTCGAAGTGCAGGACCTTCACCTCCCAGCCAGGGCGGGCGTCCGGCTCGACGACCAGGTAGTGGTCGACGTGCCTGCAGTACAGCCGGTAGGTGCCGGCGCGCAGCACGCGCCCGGTCACCGGCGAGCGGACCTCCCCGGTCGGGTCGGCGACGATGTCGGCGGCGCCCTGCGGATGGGTGTCGCGGCTGCGGCTGTCCAGCAGCCCGGCCCGGACCGCCCCGGGCACCGGCTCCTGCGGCTGCGCCCCGTCGTGCCCGCTCTGGTGGAAGCCGATGACCTCGACGACGTCGACCGGTGCGTGCAGCACCACCGGCCCGGCGACGGCGTAGGGCTGCCAGCCGGTCGACGCCGTCACACGGGGCGTCGGCGGCGGCTCGGGCGAGGCGGCCGGCGGCTCGGGCTCGGCGGGCGCGGACTCCTCCGGGCCGGCCAGCAGAACGTCCTCGGCCGGGACCTCGGCGGGCTCGTCGCTCGGCGCCGGCGAGACCGGGGCGGACACCGCCCCCGCGGACCCGGCAGCCCCCGACGCCGGCTCGGCGGCCGCCAGCCCGCCGGCGGCGGTCAGCAGACCGGCCAGCAGCACCAGGCCGTTCAGCGTGGCGAGCGCGCGTGCGGACATCACCTCGACGGTACGTGCCGGACCGGGCGGCGGCAGCCGCTCGTCGATACCGGCCGGATGCCAGAGTGGGCGGCATGTCCTACCTGGTGAAGCCGCGTCACCTCGCCCCGCCGGTGACCGAGCGGCTCGAGCCGGACCCCTCGCTGCCCCGCGCCTGCGTCATCGGCGCCGGCTCGTCCGGCATCGCCGCCGCCAAGGCACTCCACCTGGCCCGGGTGCCGTTCGACTGCTTCGAGGCGGGCACCGTCGTCGGCGGCAACTGGGTGTTCGACAACCCGAACGGCATGTCGGCCTGCTACCGCAACCTGGAGATCAACACCAGCTGCCCGCGGATGGCGTACTCGGACTTCCCGATGCCGGACTACTACCCCGACTACGCCCGGCACTGGGAGGTGCGCGACTACTTCGAGCGCTACGTCGACCACTTCGGCTTCCGGCACACGATCACCTTCGGCACGAGGGTCGAGCACGTCGAGCGGCGGACCGACGGCGTCTTCGAGGTCACGGTCGACGGGCCGGACGGTCCGCAGGTCCGCGAGTACGAGGCCGTCCTGGTCGCCAACGGCCACCACTGGCATCCCCGCTGGCCCGACCCCGCCTACCCCGGCGAGTTCGACGGCGAGCAGATCCACGCGCACGACTACCGCGAGCCCGACTCGCTGGCCGGCCGCGACGTCCTCGTCGTCGGGATGGGCAACTCGGCGATGGACATCGCCGTCGACGCCAGCTACGTCGCCGCCTCGACGACGATCTCTGTGCGCCGCGGCCAGTGGCTGTTCCCGAAGTTCCTGCTCGGCCGGCCCAGCGACCAGACGCCGCAGCCCACCTGGCTGCCGTGGTCGGTGCGCCGGCGCGCCTTCGACATCGGCGCCAGGGCCACCGGCGACCTGACCAGGCACGGCCTGCCCGAGCCCGACCACCGGCCCGGGGAGAGCCATCCGGTGCAGGGCGACCGCTTCGTCGCCCGGCTGCGCGACGGCCGGATCGCGGCCAGGCCCGGCATCGAGCGGCTGGCCGGCGACCGGGTCGTCTTCCGCGACGGCACTGAGGTCGTCGCCGACCTGATCGTCTGGTGCACCGGCTACAAGGTCAGCTTCCCGTTCTTCGACCCCGGCTTCGTGTCCGCTCCCGGCAACGACCTGCCGCTGTGGAAGCGGGTGGTGCACCCGGACCTGCCCGGGGTCTTCTTCGTCGGCCTGCTGCAGCCGCTCGGCGCCGTCATGCCGCTCGCCGAGGCGCAGTCGGCGTGGGTCGCCGACCTGCTCGCCGGGCGGTACGTGCCGCCGACCGACGACGTCGTCCGCCGCGAGACCGTCGCCGAGCACGAGGCGATGAAGCGGCGCTTCTACGCCTCGCCGCGGCACACGATGGAGGTCGACTTCGACCTGTACCTCGCCGACCTCGCCAAGGAGCGCGCCCGCGGCCGCGACCGGGCGGCTGCCGGCGCCCCGCCGGTCTTCCGCCGGGTGTCGTCGCCCGCTCACCCGGCTCGGTAGTGCCGCTGTCGACCCGGACGACGCGGCGAGTGACGAGGCACCGCCGCGCCAGGTGATCATCGCGTCTGTCTCCGATGACCGGGTGGTCCACATGCAGTGCCAAGGGCCTCGTGCCGTCACGCGGAGGAAACCGCCAGGTCACGTTGCTCGACGAGCATCGGCGGTATGGAACAGCCCGTGCCCGCCAGTACCTGCCGGCGCATCGCCCTCATCGCCCATGACAACAAGAAGCAGGACATGCGCGAGTGGGCGGGCTACAACCTCCACAGCCTTTCGGAGCACGACCTTTTTGCCACCGCGACCACCGGCCGCATCCTGCGGGACGAGCTCGGCCTCGACGTCACCTGCTTCCGCAGCGGGCCGTACGGCGGTGACCAGCAGATCGGCGCCCGCATCGCCGAGGGCGAGATCGACCTGCTCGTCTTCTTCTGGGACCCGTTGGAGCCGCACCCCCATGATCCCGACGTGAAGGCCCTGCTGCGCGTGGCCGTCGTCTGCAACATCCCGGTGGCGTGCAACCGAGCGACGGCCGACTTCATGATCTCCTCGCCGCTCCTGGCGCAACCGCACCTGCGTGGCTCGTCGGCGGCGGACTCCACGCCCCGTTCGGCAGCGGTCACGGCGCACGTCGCCTGAGGGAGGACCGGGAGAGGCAATGGCCGCACCACGCCGCGCGGGTGCGGCGCGGCGTGCGTGGATGTCCAAGGGGGACGCACGCTCGTCGTGCTGTGCGGTCGCTTGGGTCGCCGTCGTCCTGAAGCGCGGTGCTGGCCGGACGCGATGTCGGTGGAGGTCAGGACGCCTGCGCGAGCACCACTGACACGACGTAGCCGAGGTCGATCCGGGTGTCGCAGTGGTCGGGTGGGAGCGTTCCTGCGGAGATGCGGTGGCCGCGGCCGGTGGCGAGTTCGGCGGGGTGGCCCCAGGGCTGGGCGGGGTGGTGCAGCACCGGGACGCCGTCTGCGGTGGTGACGCTCAGGTGCCGGCCGGGGTGCAGGACGAGCTGGAAGCCCTGGCTGTGGATGAGGGTGTGGTGGCGGGCGCAGACCAGCACGAGGTTTGCCGAACCTGCTGCGGACGTCGACGAACGTCTGCGAGCGACTGCGGATGTCGGCTACGCGATGTGCAGGTCGAACGCGTCGCTGATGGCTCTCGCGAGCTCAGCTTCCTGATCGTCGAACAGCAGGCCGACGGTGTCCCCGACGGCCTCCTTTCGGACAGTCGTGATGTTGTCGCAACTGATGACGCAGTCGTGGTCCAGGCCGTTACGCGACCCCACGGGTACCTCGCTGGTGATCCCTCGAACGGTGCTGGTGATCGGGGCGACGGTGACCCAGGCCAAGAGGTGAAGCTTGGAAGCTCTCGTCAAGATGAGCGCTGGGCGAGTCTTGTCCAGTCGGACCGTCGCGATGGTCCGCATCAGTCCAGCGACGGATGTGGCAGGTCGAGGACGCCGTCGAGGTCAGGGTAGAGCGGCTCGCCCCGGCGGGCGAGGTCGAGAAGGACGGACTCCTCACCGCGATAGCGCTGATCGCGCCGCAGTCGGGCGATGCTCTTCCGGACTGCGTCTGAACGGTTGGATGCACGTCCTTGCGCAACCTCGGCGTCCAACGCTTCCACCTCAGCGTCGTCGAGGCGGACCGCGATCTGCGTCGTCATGCCGATATCCTACACGTGTCGTCAACCGATTGGTATGCAAGTAGGCAGCAAAGCACGACGACGGGCCGAGACGGGCGCCGCCGCATGTGCCTCGCCGCCGAAGGGGACGTGCTCGTGCTTGACGAGGTTGGCCAGGTCGGTCGGGCCGCCGGCGCTCCAGAACACGACGTGGTGGGCGTGCAGCTTCCGGTGTCGGGTGCAGCCGGGGAAGCGGCAGCGCTCGCCGTCGAGGGTGCCGAGCAGTTCCCGCGACGCGGTGTTGACGGTGCGTTGGGAGCGGCCGAGGTCGTGTCGGCGCAGGTCGGCGTCGGTCACCGGGCGCAGCCGGACAGCGGGTCGAGCTGGGTGGTCAGTTGCGGGCGGCGGCGTCGGGCGAGGTCGGGGCGAGCGGTCTTCTCGGCGGCCAGCGCGTCCTGGGCGGGCCAGCAGCGCGTCGCCGTCGCTCACTCGGGGTCGCTGCGGCGTTCCCGCGGGAACGTCGGGCAGCGGCGGCTCGTCGTCAGCGGCCGCCGGCGGAGGCGGCTCGTCCGGGCTGTCGCTGCAGACCTGGGCGTCGAGCTCGCGCTGCAGCTCGGCGCGCTTGGCCTCCAGGCCGGCCTCGACGACCGGCGCGTAATCCGCCCGGGTGATGATCGTGAAGACGACGTTGCCGTCCCGGTCGTAGCGCTTGCGGGTGCGGACCTT
>DATLGD010000177.1:0-3728 GCA_035540755.1 Mycobacteriales bacterium
GCGGCGTCGATGGGCGCGATCCTGTCGATCCCGACGACCGGCGAGCAGCTCGTGACCGTCCCGGTGTTCAATCCCGGCGACGTCCTGGCGGCCTGCGAGAAGCACCAGTGCACCGGCACGATGATGGTGCCGACGATGATCGCGATGACCTTCGCCGACCCGACCTACGCGCCGGAGCGCCTGTCGTCGCTCGAGCGCCTGGTCTACGGCGCCTCGCCCATGCCGCGTCCGGTGCTCGAGCGCCTGCGCCGCGACCTGCCGGACCTCCAGCTGTTCCAGGGCTACGGCATGACCGAGAGCGCGGCGCTGGTCACCGCCCTGCTGCCGGAGGACCACGAGCGCGAGGACAGGCTCGGCTCGGCGGGGCGGGCGGTCGCGGGCACCACGGTCAGCATCCAGGACGACGCCGGCACCCTCCTGCCGACCGGCGAGGTCGGCGAGGTGTGCGTGCGCGGCGGGCAGTTCATGCGCGAGTACTGGCGCAAGCCGAAGGAGACCGACGACGCCTTCGCCGGCGGCTGGTACCACACCGGCGACGCCGGCTACCTCGACGACGAGGGCTACCTGTTCCTCGTCGACCGCACCAAGGACATGATCGTCACCGGCGGCGAGAACGTGTACTCCACCGAGGTCGAGCAGTCGCTGGCGTCCCACCCGGCGGTGGCCCAGGTGGCGGTCATCGGCGTCCCGGACGAGACCTGGGGCGAGGCCGTGCACGCCGTCGTCGTCCTGCACCCCGGGCAGTCGGTCTCGGAGGACGACCTCGTCGCGCACGCCCGCGAGCGGATCGCCGGCTACAAGGTGCCCAAGGCGATCACCTTCCGCGAGGAGCCCCTGCCGCTGTCGGGGGCGATGAAGGTGCTCAAGCGCGAGCTGCGGGCGCCGTTCTGGGAGGGCCGCGCGCGCCGGGTGAACTGAGCCCGGTCAGGCAGGACGGCTCAGGCTGGGACGCAGGAGCGCAGCCGGACGGTGCCCTCGGGCCCTTCGTCGACGGCGGCGTCCGGCTGGTCCCGCGCCCAGCCGGCGAGCGCGTCGCTCAAGCCGCCGCCGTCGCTCACCGCCACGTGCGCGACGGTGCACGTGCGGTCGTCGGCCTCGACCGACACGTACGCGTCGCCGTTCCAGCCCCCGGTCGGGCCGTCGGTCGCGAGCGCGTCGCCGAGCAGCAGGTTCAGGCCCAGCACCCCGAGCACTCCGGCGTCGACGACGTCGCCGTCCGGCTCGGGTGCCGGCACCGTCGCGACCGCGGCGTCGCGGTCGGGGAACAGGATCTGCTCGCTGGTGGTCGGCGGGTCGGCGTAGGCGGCGTCGAGCGCCTCCTGGCCGCCGCGCTCGCGCAGGGCGGCCACGTAGAGCGGGCCGGCGAAGTAGGGGAACCCCAGCAGCTGGTCGACCACGGCCGGGTCCTCGGCGCTCCCGGCGCCCCCGAAGCTCTCCACGATCTCGGTCTGCCGCGCGACCGACTGCTCCTCGAACCACCGCTCCTCGACCCACGTGGCGTCCCCCTCCACCAGCGCGGTGAAGGCCAGGCTGCGCTCGTCGTCGGCCTCGTCGAGCTCGGGACGGTCGATGTCGAAGTGCTGGTCCTGCAAGGCGTGCACGAGCTCGTGCACGATCACCAGCTCGGTGAAGGCGGTCACCGAGCGGCCGCGGACGACCAGCCGGTCGGTCCGCGGGTCGTAGAAGCCGACGACGCCGGCGTCGAGCGAGGCCGTCACCTCGTCCTCCAGGTCGGCGTCGGGCTCGAGCAGACCCAGCGCCTTGAGTGTGGGCTCGGCGTCGCGGTCCTCGCGCGGCTCCTCTTCGTCCGGGGGGTCGTAGAGCGCGTCGAGGAAGGCGTCGTCGCCGAGGACCTCGACGTCGACCTCCTCGCGGAAGGGCAGCCCGCGGGTGTCCTCGACGAAGGACACCAGGCCGGGCAGCAGCGCCGCGACCTCCGCGCGGACCCGCTCCTCCCGCCGGTCCTCGTACACCCAGACCGCGCCCAGCGTCCCGAGCAGCAGCAGCACGACGCCGGCCAGCGAGCCGACGGCGAGCCGGCGCTTGCGCCGTGCGGCGGCCGGATCGGGCGGCGGAGGTCCCCAGCCGGGTGGCGGGGGTCCCCAGCCGGGTGGCGGCGGGCCCCACGCCTGACCCGGCGAGCCCCACGCCTGACCCGGCGGGCCCCATCCGGTCGGCGGCCGGCCCTCACCGGGAGGCTGCCCCCACCCCGGCGGCGGTGCGGGCTGCTGACCCCAGTCCTGTTGCGGTCCCTGCTGACCCCGCCCCGTCGGCTGCGGCGGAGCCGGGACGTCGTCGGGCGCCGCCCACGGATCGACCGGCGGGCGGATCGCGTGGTCGTCCGGCTCGGGCACCTCTCCAGCCTGCCAGTCCCCGGGCCGACCCGCCCGGGATGCGGCCGGGCCGGGATCAGACGCCGCACACGGGGCAGCACGAGAGGGACCCGGTACCTGACCCCTGGAGGACCCCTGTGACCACGCTCGAGATGCTGACGTCCGTCCCGCAGCCGCTGACCGTCGACGCCCAGCTCATCGCCGACGCCATCGACGCCGCCAACGCCTGCAGCATCGCCTGCTCGGCCTGCGCGAGCGCGTGCCTGTCCGAGGACGACCCGAAGGCCATGGCGACCTGCATCCGCGACGACCTGGACTGCGCCGACCTGTGCAGCGCGACCGCCCGGCACCTGGCCCGGCTGAACCTGTCGGACAAGCAGCGCACCACCGCGCTGCTCGCCGCCTGCATCGAGGCCTGCGTGCAGTGCGCGGCGTCCTGTGCTCCGCACCGCGACCACCACGAGCACTGCCGCCTGTGCGAGCAGGCGTGCCTGCGCTGCGAGCAGGCCTGCCAGGCCCTGCTCGACGCCCTCAACGCCGTCTGACCCGCCCCTCACCCGCTGTCACGACGCGCAGGGGTCGGGACGCGACCCGCTTGCTGAGGTGCAAGCGGGTCGGATCCCGACCCTCTGCGGCCTTGTGGACAGACGATGACGGTGCGAGGCCAGGTCGGACACGCTCCGCGGCATGTCCACGCCCTTCCGCGGCTCGGCCTCCGGGCTCACGCCCCAGCGGCTGCGGGGCCGCGGCTACCTGCGCCTGTCCCGTGACCTCTACGTCCTCCTGCCCGCCGAGCCGAGCCCGGGGACGGTGGAGCCGGATCTGCGGACGAGGGTCGAGGCGATCCGCCTGGTCCTGCCGGACGCCGTCCCGTGCCTGACCACCGGCGGGGCCCTCCTGCGGCTGCCGGTTGACGACGACGGCCTCCTGCACATCGCGAGGCACCGCCTGGCCCCGCGCTCGGAGCGGGAGGGCGTTCAGGTGCACCGGATCCCGGTGGAGGAGGACGAGCGGCACGACCTCGACGGGCTCCCCGTGGCCGACGGTCCCCGGACCTTCGTCGACCTGTCCTGCCGGCTCGACCTCGAAGGGCTGGTCGCGCTCGGGGACGTCGTGCTGCGGCGGTGGGGCGCCGGGGCCCTCGAGGCGGCGGTCGACCGTCGACCTCGACGGCCGGGTCTGCCGCTCGCCCGCCGCGCGCTCCCGCTGCTCGACGCTCGTGCGGGATCGCCGGCCGAGAGCCGCGCCCGGCTGCGGCTGCACGAGGCCGGCTTCGCCGACCTGCGGCACGGGGTGGTCGTCCGGGACGTCAACGGGGGCTGGCTGTCCGAGCCCGACCTCGCCGACGAGCGCGCCCGCGTGGCGGTCCAGCACGACGGTGCCGTGCACTTCTCC
>DATLGD010000178.1:0-9101 GCA_035540755.1 Mycobacteriales bacterium
AGACGGGGCGGCGGCGCGGCGGGGCACGTCAGAACCCGAGGTAGGCGTGCCGGAGCTGCTCGTCGGCGGCCAGGGTGGCGGCGTCGTCGGTGGCCACGACCCGACCGAGGTTCAGCACGACGCCGGTGTCGGCGATCGACAGCGCCGACTTGGCGTTCTGCTCGACGAGCAGCACGGCGAGGTCGGTGGTGTCGACGAGGTGGCGGACCAGCTCGAAGATCTGGTGGACGACGAGCGGCGCCAGCCCGAGCGAGGGCTCGTCGAGCAGCAGCACCTTGGGCTTGGACAGCAGAGCGCGCCCGACGACGAGCATCTGGCGCTCACCGCCGGACAGGGTGTGCGCGGTGCGCTTGCGCCGGCTGTCCAGCGGCGGGAAGAGCTGGTAGACCTCCTCGAGGTCGGCGTCGGCGTCGCCGCCCTTGCGGGTCATCCGGCCGAGCCGCAGGTTCTCCTCGACGGTGAGCTCGGCGATGACGCCGCGGCCTTCGGGCACGTGCGCCATGCCGCGGCGCACCATCGTCTCGACCGGCGCCCGCGTGATGTCGTCGCCGGCGAGCAGGATCGAGCCGGACGTCGGGCGCACGAGCCCGGAGACGGTGCGCAGGAGCGTCGTCTTGCCTGCGCCGTTGGCGCCGAGGACCGCGGTGATCTTCCCGGCGGGCACCGCGATGCTCACCCCGTCCAGGGCGGTGACCGGGCCGTAGGTGGCGACGACGTCGCGGATCTCGAGCATCAGTGGCCACCTCCTTGCTGGTCACCGGTGTCGTCGCCGAGGTAGGCCGCCAGCACGGCTGGGTCGCTGCGCACCTGGTCGGGCGTGCCGTCGGCGATGACCCGGCCGAAGTCGAGGACCGTGATGCGGTCGCAGACGCTCATGACGAGGTCCATGTGGTGCTCGACGAGCATCACGGCCATCCGCCCGGACAGGTCGCGGATGGTGGCCCCGAGCTCGTCCATCTCGTCGCTGCCGAGGCCGGCCGCCGGCTCGTCGAGCATCAGCAGATCGGGCTCGCTGACCAGCGCACGGGCCAGCGCCACGCGCTTCTGCACCGGGTACGGCAGGCTGCCCGGGTAGCGGCCCGCGTACTGCACGGCGCCGAGCGCGGACAGGACCGACAGCGCCCGCTCGCGCAGCGCCTTCTCGTCGCGGTCCTTGCTGCCGAGACCGAGCAGGGCCGGCAGGAAGCCGGTCGTCGCCCGCACGCCCGCGCCGACCATGACGTTCTCCAGCACCGGCATGTGCGGGAACAGCCCGACGCCCTGCAGCGTCCGGGCGATGCCGAGCCCGGCGAGCTGGTGCGGCCGCAGCCCGTTCAGCACCTCGCCCCGCCACCGCAGCTCCCCGGCGTCGGGGGCGAGGAAGCCGCAGAGCACGTTGAACAGGGTGGTCTTGCCGGCGCCGTTGGGCCCGATGACGCCGAGCACCTCGCCCGGCTCCACCCGCAGGGACACGTCGTCGAGCGCGGTGAGCCCGCCGAAGCGGACGGTGACACCGGTCACCTCGAACCGTCCCGGCTGGGCGACGGCGACCGAGCCCGCTGCCGACGGGGCCGTCACCCGGCCGTCCGCTGTGCCTGCATGGTGTCTCCCGGGGTTGGTCGCGTCCACCGCTGGGACTGCTGCGGTGTGGTGCAGGACACGCATACAACCGCACGCCTCACCCGACTGCGGACCTCACCCCCCTGGCGGAGGAGGCGGCGCAGTGGTAGCCGCCAGGACCGCCCACCGGGGGCCGAACGGGTGCACCTCGGCCGTGCGGCCGTCGTCGTCCGCCAGCTGGCCGACCGCTCCACCGCTGCGGTCGAGCCGCACCTCCAGCCGCGAGGGCGACAGCCCCTCGACCAGTCCCTCGCCCCACTCGACGACGGTGACGGCGTCCTCGAGCGCGGCGTCGAGGTCGAGGTCGTCCAGGTCGAGGCGCCCGCCCGAGGCGGCGGCGTCGCGCAGCCGGTAGGCGTCGACGTGGACCAGCGGCAGCGGTCCGCGGTGGACCCGGGCCAGGACGAAGGTCGGGCTGGTCACCCGTCCGCGCACGCCGAGCGCCTCGCCGAGCCCCTGGGTGAAGGTGGTCTTGCCGGCGCCGAGCGGACCGGACAGGACCAGCAGGTCGCCGGCCCGGAGCGCGGCCGCGACGCGGCGGCCCAGGGCGCGGGTGGCGTCGGCGTCGGCCAGCCGCACGCGCAGCGGCAGGACGTGCTCGGCGGCGCCGTCGTGCAGCGGCCGGCCGCCGGGCAGCGGGCGAACGGAGCGCAGGTCCAGGGCCCCGAGCTCCGCGGCGGCCCGCACGGCGGCGACGAGGCCGTCCGGACCGACCTCGCCGGCGGCCGACCAGTCCCCGCACGGGCGCACCGGGGGGTGGCCCGGCTGGTGGACGTCGCTCATCGCCGGCTCAGCGCCACGGCCAGGCGCAGGTCCTCGAGCAGCAGCCGCCGGGGCTCGCCCGCCGGACCGCCGCGGATGGCCGCGCTCGGGTGGTAGGTCGGCAGCACCCGCTGACCTCCGACGCCGTGCACCCGGCCGCGGACCGGGCCCAGCGGCGTCGCTCCGAGGAACCAGCGGGTGGCGGACAGCCCGAGGGCGACGACGAGCGCGGGCCGCACCAGGGCGAGCTGCCGCTCGGCCCAGCCGCGGCACCGGGCGCTCTCCGCGGGCTTCGGCGGCCGGTTGCCCGGGGGGCGGCACTTGAGCGTGTTGAGCACCGCCACGTCCTCACGCCGCCCGCCGGCCTCGGTCAGCAGGACGTCGAGCAGCTGCCCGCTGCGGCCGACGAAGGGGCGGCCGGTGGCGTCCTCCTGCGCGCCGGGCGCCTCTCCGAGCAGCAGGAGCCGGGCGCCGGGCGGGGTGTCGCCGACGACGACGGTGGTCCGGGCGGCCACGAGCTCGGGGCAGGCGGTGCAGCCTGCCGCCGCCGCGGCGAGGTCGGGCAGGCCGGTGCACCGGCCGGCAGCGCGGCGCACCTCGGCGGGGTCGCTTCCCGGGCCGGTCATGCGCTGCGGGTGCTCGGGGCGGCCGCACGGCGGACCAGGGCACGCAGGTGCGCGGTGACCTGCTGGGCGCACTCGAGCTGCACCATGTGGCCGGCGCCGTCCAGGACGACGAGCTCGGCGGTCGGCAGCGCCGAGGCGATCAGCTCGCTGTGCTCGGCCGGGGTGACGAGGTCCTTGCTGCCGACCAGCACGAGGGTCGCGACGTCGCGCAGGACGTCGAGCGCGGCGAGCTTGTCGTGCGTGGTGAACGTGTCGTAGAACTCGGCGATCACGTCGATGCGCGTGCGCGCCGTCATCCGTTCGACGAACTCGACCAGGGCGGGGCTCACGTTCCGGTCGCCGAAGGCCTGGTGCCGGGCCACGACGAAGGCCAGATCGGTGCCGAGCCGGCGGCCGCGCTCGAAGACGGCGGGCTGCCGGCGCACCCCGCGGGTGAGCCACGGCAGCGTGCGCCGGGTGACCGGCGCCAGCAGCGCCGGCAGACCGAAGGTGACCTCCGCGAGCCGCCCGGTCGAGGTGCCGATCAGCGCCACACCGGTGACGGTGCTGCCGAACAGCTCCGGGTGCCGGTCGGCCAGCGCCATGATCGTCATGCCGCCCATGGAGTGCCCGACCAGCACGACGGGACCGCTTCCGGCCGTCGCCTCCAGCACCGCCCGCAGGTCGCGCCCGAGCCAGTCGATGGTCGAGTGCTCGGCCGGGCCGCGGCCGCTGCGGCCGTGCGAGCGCTGGTCCCAGAACACCGCCCGCACCGCGTCGTCGTGCATCAGGGCCTTGCGCTGGTAGTGCCAGACCGCGAGCTCCTGGGTGTAGCCGTGGCAGAACACCACGGTCACCGGCGCGTCGGGCGGGCCGACCTCCTCGACGTGCAGCGGGACGCCGTCGTCGGCGGGGATCTCGCGGGTGCGGTCGGCGGGCAGGTTGAAGAACGGCTCGCCGGCCTCCGGGTCCGGCCGCAGCCGGGTGCGGCCGATGGCGTACCGCTCGGCGGCCAGCCCGAGGCCGGCTCCGAGGACGAGCGCCCCTGCGGCGGCCCCGGCGACCGTGCGCCTCACGTGGCGCCGACGTACGTGCGCGGCACCCGGGCGCCGACCCGCGTGACGATCTCGTAGGAGATGGTGCCGAGCAGGTCCGCCCACTCCTCTGCGGTCGGCTCGCCGTCGTCGCCGGGGCCGAACAGCACGACCTCGTCGCCGGCGTGCACCTCGTCGTCGCCGACGTCGAGCAGGAACTGGTCCATGCAGACCGTGCCGGCGATGGTGCGGCGGCGGCCGGCCAGCTGCACCGGCCCGAGGTTGGTGGCGCTGCGCGGGACGCCGTCGGCGTACCCGAGCGGCACGAGGGCCAGCGTGGTCTCCCGGTCGGTGGTGTACCGGTGCAGGTAGCTGACGCCCTCACCTGCCGGCACGCGCTTGGTGAGCGCCACCGTGCTGGTCAGCGTCATGGCCGGGCGCAGCCCGAAGTGCCGGGCGCTGCCCTGGTCGGGCACGGGGCTCAGGCCGTAGCAGGCGATGCCGGGGCGGACGAGGTCCCAGTGGGTGTGCGGTGCGGTGAGCGTCGCGGCGCTGTTGGCCAGGTGCCGCACGTCGGGGCGCAGCCCGGCGCGCTCGGCCACCTCGACGGCCTCCGCGAACCGCTCGACCTGACGGGCGTTCGTGGGATGGTGCGCGCCGCCGTCGGCGAAGGCGAAGTGCGTCCAGACGCCGACGACGCGCACCGCGCCGTCGGCCTCGGCCTTCGCGGCGGCCTCGCACAGCGCGGGCCAGTCCGCGGCGGTGGCCCCGCCCCGGGACAGCCCGGTGTCGGCCTTGAGGTGCAGCCGAGCCGTCGTGCCGGTGGCGCGGGCGGCCTCGACGGCCGCGGTGAGCTGCTGCTCGCTGTAGGTGCCGAGGTCGACGTCGGCGGCGACCGCGGCGGCGAGGTCCTCGCCCGGCGTCGTCAGCCAGGCGAGGGTCGGGGTGGTCAGGCCGGCGGCACGCAGCGCCAGCGCCTCCTCGAGGAAGGCGACGCCGAGCCAGGCGGCTCCGCCCGCGACCGCGGCGCGCGCGCTCGGTACCAGGCCGTGGCCGTACCCGTCGGCCTTGACCACGGCCATCACCTGCGCGCCGCCCGCGGCGTGGTCGCGCAGGGAGGCGACGTTGTCCCGGACCGCGTCGAGGTCGATGCGCGCGGCAGTGCGGGTCACCCCCCGATCCTGCCAGCCCCCTCGCGTCCGCGTCCTGACACACCCTCCCGGCGGCAGCCAGCGGACGTCAGCCGCCGCGGACAGCGCGGACGGCGTCCGGCCAGGAGTCGACGACCGCGGACGCCGACGTCGGCGCACCACGGGCCGCCAGCGCACCGGCCCGGCCGTGCAGGTGTGCCCCGGCGCTGCCGGCGTCGAGCGCCGACAGCCCGGCGGCGAGCAGCGTGCCGCAGCCGCCGGACAGGACGTCACCGGTGCCGGCGGTGGCGAGCACCGGCGTGCCGGTGGCGTTCACCCGCACCCGTCCGTCCGGGTCGGTGACGACGGTGGCGTCGCCCTTGAGCAGCACGGTGGCGCCGAGCTCGGCGGCCAGCCGCCGGGCCGCGCCGACCCGGTCGGCGCCGACCTCCTCACCGAAGCGGGCGAACTCCCGGTCGTGCGGCGTGAGCAGCGTCGGCGCGGCGCGGTCACGGACCCACTCCGGGCGCCGGGCGAGCACGGTCAGCCCGTCGGCGTCGACGAGGACCGGGACGTCCTGCGCCAGCACGGCCTCCACCGTCGCGCCCGCGCGGTCGTCGGTGCCGAGGCCGGGCCCGACCACCCATGCCTGCACCCGCCCCGCCTCGACGACGTCGGCACCCTGCGCCTCCGTGACGACGGCCTCCGGCCAGCGCAGCCGCACCTGCTCGGCCGGGTGAGCCGCACCGGCGAATCGGACCATCCCGGCGCCGGCACGCACCGCCGCGCCGACCGCGAGCACGGCGGCGCCCGGGTACTGCGGGGAGCCGGCGGCCACGCCGACGACGCCGCGGGTGTACTTGTCGCTGCCCGCCTCGGCGACCGGCAGCAGCGCGGCGACGTCGTCGTCGTCGAGCTGCTCGACGTCGGCGTCGGGCAGGTGCGGGCCGAGGCCGATGTCGACGAGCTCCACCTGCCCGGCGTGCCGGCGGCCGGCACCGACGAGCAGCCCCGGCTTGAGCGTCCCGAAGCAGACGGTCAGCGTCGCCTGCACCGCGGCACCCTCCACCGCTCCGGTGTCGGCGTCGACTCCGCTCGGCAGGTCGACGGCGACGACGTCCAGCCCGGCGACGCTCGACACGAGCGCGGCGGCCGGCTCACGCAGCGCCCCTGTGCCGCCGATGCCGACCAGTCCGTCGACGACGAGGTCCGCGGTCGCGAGGTCGCCGGCGGTGCCGGTGCGCCCGCCGACCGCGTGCAGGGCGGCGAGCGCGTCGGTGCGCGGCTCCCCGGTGAGCACGGCGGCGACCTGCGCCCCTCGGCGTGCGAGGCGGGCGCCGGCCCACAGCGCGTCCGCCCCGTTGTCGCCGCGGCCGACCAGCAGCACCACCTTGCTGCCGTACACGCTCCCGAGCCGGCGGGCGCACAGCACCGCGAGGCCGGCAGCCGCCCGCTGCATCAGGGTGCCCGGCGGCAGCAGCGCCATCAGGTCGGCCTCGGCGGCGCGCACGGCCGCGACCCGGTGCGCGCTCAGCACGTTCGGCCGCTCACGACTCGGCCACGACGACCGCGGTGGCGACGCCGCCGTCGTGCGACATCGACAGGTGCCAGGTGCGGATGCCCTGCGCCTCGGCCTCCTCCGCCACACCGCCGGTGACGCGCAGCCGGGGGCGGCCGCTGCCCTCGACGACCACCTCGGCGTCCCTCCAGCGCAGCCCGCCCGGTGCGCCGAGGGCCTTGGCCGCGGCCTCCTTCGCAGCGAAGCGGGCGGCCAGCTGCTCGGGTCGACCGCTCCCCCGCTCCGCGTCGGTGAAGATCCGCTCGGCCAGGCGGGGCGTACGGACCAGCGCCCGCGCCAGGCGCGCGACGTCCACGACGTCGATCCCCACTCCCACGACGGCCACGCCCGTCAGGATGCCGCACCCGGCGCCCGGCCCCGGTGATCATCAGGAGTGCCGCAGCGGCGCGCCGCCGGCAGGTCGCTGCCGGACTCCTGTCGATCACCGGCACGGAGCCGTCCGCCCTAGCCTGGGCGCCGTGCCAACCGCCGAGACCGCCTGGCTCGCCACCGCCGACGTCGCGGCGCCGCAGCTGCCGGTGCTCCGCGAGCCGGCCGAGGCCGACGTCGTCGTCGTCGGCCACGGCGGGGCCGGCCTGACCGCGGCGCTGCACCTGGCCGCCGCCGGTGTCGACGTCGTGGCGATCGACGCGACCGGCCCGGGCGCCGGCGCCTCGGGGCGCAACGGCGGGTTCCTCCTCGCCGGCCTGGCCGAGGCCCACCACGAGGTGGTCCGCCGGCTCGGCCGCGAGCGCGCCGCCGCCCTCTACCGGCTCACCGCCGAGGCGCTCGACGCGACCGAGGGCGCGCACCCGGAGGCGGTCCGCCGGGTGGGGAGCCTGCGGGTGTCGCGCTCGCCGGAGGAGGACGCCGACTGCGCGGCCCAGCTCGCAGCGATGCGGGCCGACGGCCTGCCGGTCGAGGAGTACGACGGCCCGGAAGGGCGCGGCCTGCTGTTCCCGCACGACGCCGCCTTCCAGCCGCTGGTGCGCGCCCGCGGCCTGGCCCGCCGGGCGCTCGACGTCGGCGCACGGCTGGTCGTCGGCGCCCCGGTGCTCGAGGTCGGGCCGCGCGGCGTCCGGACGGCGGTCGGGGAGGTCCGCGCCCGGCGCGGCGTCCTCGTCGCCGTCGACGGCGGGCTCGAGCACCTCGTCCCGGCGCTGCGCGGGCGGACTCGCAGCGCCCGGCTGCAGATGCTCGCGACCGCACCGGCCGGGGACGTGCACCTGCCCCGGCCGGTGTACGCGCGCTTCGGCCTCGACTACTGGCAGCAGCTGCCGGACGGGCGGATCACGATCGGCGGCGGCCGTGACGTCGGCGGTCCGGACGAGTGGGTCGACGACGTCCTGCCGGGCACGCCCACGGCCGGGATCTCCGTGCCGGTGCAGGACCACCTCGAGCGGCTCCTGCGTGACGACATCGGCACCGCGGCACCGGTCACACACCGGTGGACGGGCGTCGTCGGCTTCACACCCGACTCGCTGCCGGTGCTGGCCGAGCCGGCGCCGGGACTGGTCGCCGTCGGCGGCTACAGCGGGACGGGCAACCTCGTCGGGCCGCTCTGCGCCACCTGGGCCGCCGACCGGCTGCTCGGCCGCGCGAACGGCCTGGCCGACCTGCTCGACCCCTGACCGTCGGGGCCGCTCACTCCCGTGTGGCCTGCGCCAGAGCGCGCCGGGAGACCGCCTCGCTCTCGGCGAGCCCCGCCCGGAGCCCGTCCAGCTCGGCTGCCGCCGGCAGAGGTGTCCAGGGCCACGACCTCGTGGAGCCGGGCGACTCCCCGTACGATGCCCGCGCCGACCGCCACTGCCGGCGCGCCCGCCAGGGCCGTCGCGTCCGGCGTGCCGTCTCCTCCGTCGACGAGCGAGGGCACACCCAGGACTGCCACGCTCCCCGGCACCGCGGCGACGACCAACGGCACCCTGCTGCGGCCGGTCGCCCACTTGTCGGCCGCATCGTGTCAGGCGCGCCGACACGTCCGCCGGACGGGGCGCTGGACGAACGGCACGCGCTGCGTCGGCGGACGGGCCATCTGTCCAGCGCTCAGGCTCCGTGCGGCCCGTAATCTGCTGGCGTGCAGCTGATCGACCTCGACCTGGACGACCCCCGCTGGCCAGCCGTCCTCCCCGTGCTCCAGGAGCTACGCCCCGACCTCGACGCCGACGCGCTGGCCGCGGTGCAGGCCGAGGGCCACCCGCAGGGCCTGCGCTTCCTCGCGGCGTTCGTCGAGGACGGCGGCGAGGGCGGCGTCGAGGACGGCGGCCGGTGCGTGGGCGTCGCCGGTTGGCGGATCGTGGCGACGACGGTCAGCGGCCGCACGCTCCACGTCGACGACCTCGTGACGTCGTCGTCCGTGCGCAGCACCGGTGTCGGCAAGGCGCTGCTCGGCGAGCTCGAGCGCCGCGCCCGCGCC
>DATLGD010000179.1:0-5963 GCA_035540755.1 Mycobacteriales bacterium
CCCCCGCCCGCCAGGAGCCCTCCCGACGGTTCCGAGCGGGGCCGAGACCGGCACAGCCACTCCAACCCACTCCGCACGGAGCGCTCCTGGCGGTCTCGCGGCGCGCCGGGGCTGTCAAGAGGGCTCCCGGCGGTCTCGCGGCGCGCCGGGGCCGTCAAGAGGGCTCCTGGCGGTCTCGCGGCGCGCCGGGACCGTCAAGAGGGCTCCTGGCGGCTTCGCGGCGCGCCGGAACCGTGAAGAGGGCTCCTGCCGGGCGGGGGAGGCGGCGACGACGGCGCGCGGCTACGGTCCGGCGGTGCGGCTGGCCACCTTCAACCTGCTCAACGGCATCTCCCTGTCCGACGGGCAGGTCGAGGTCACCCGGCTGCACGCCGCCGTGCGCACGCTGCGCGCCGACGTCCTCGGCCTGCAGGAGGTCGACCGCGGACAGCCGCGCTCGCACGGCCTCGACCTGACCGCCGAGGTCGCCGAGGCGGCCGGGGCCGCGGACTGGCGCTTCGTGCCGGCGCTGGTCGGCACGCCGGGAGGGGCGTGGCGGGCCGGCACCGACGACGACGCGGACGGCGCCGGGGCGCACTACGGCGTCGGTCTGGTCTCGCGCTGGCCGGTGCGGTCGTGGCACGTCGTGCGGCTGCCGGCCGCTCCGGTGCGGGCACCGGTGCTGCTGCCCGGCAGCCGGCGGGTGATCTGGCTGCGCGACGAGCCGCGGGTGGGCCTGGCCGCCGTCGTGGCGACGCCGCAGGGCGACCTCACCGTCGCGACCACCCACCTGTCGTTCGCGCCGGGATGGAACGGGGTGCAGCTGCGCACGCTCACCGCCGCACTCGCCGAGCTGCCCGGCCCGCGGCTGCTGCTCGGCGACCTCAACCTGCCCGGCGGCCTGCCGGGATGGCTGTCCGGCTGGTCCCCGCTGGCCCGCGTGCCGACCTACCCGGCCTGGAGCCCGCGGATCCAGCTCGACCACGTGCTCGGCTCGGGAGAGCTGCCCGAGGTCACCGCCGTCGAGACCCCGGCCCTGCCCCTGTCGGACCACCGGGCGCTGCTCGTGCAGCTCGCCGCCGAGTCGTCATCGAACCGGTCTGGACGGACGGGGGCGGACGCTGACAGGGTGCGCCCGACGGGGTGAGCGACCTGGAGGTCCGATGCTGCTGACCGAGATCCTGCGCAACAAGGGCGCCGACGTGGTGACCGTCCCGCCCGACGCCGACGTCAAGGCGCTGCTGGCCGTGCTGGCCGAGCACCGGATCGGGGCCGCTGTCGTCTCGTCCGACGGCAGGGCCGTCGAGGGCATCGTCAGCGAGCGCGACGTCGTGCGCGCGATCGCCTCCCGCGGCGGAGCGGTCCTCGACGAGCCGGTGGGCGGCATCTGCACCACCGACGTGCACACCTGCACGCCCGACGCGCGCGTCGACGACCTCATGAAGATCATGACCGACCGGCGGATCCGGCACGTCCCGGTCGTCGCCGACGGCGCGCTCGCCGGGATCGTCAGCATCGGCGACGTCGTGAAGCTGCGCATGCAGGAGCTCGAGTCCGAGCGCGCTGCGCTCAGCGACTACATCACCACGGGCGGCTGACCGGGCCTCCCGCGCCGCTCAGGGCTCGAGCGGCACCCCCCGCACGAGCGCCCGGAGCCCGGCCTCGTCGAGGAGGTCGGCCGGCCGGACGGTGACGTCGTCGCGCACGTGGTGGAACGCCGCCCGCACCGTCTCGAGCGGCGCGCCGCTGAGCCGGTGCCAGGCCAGCCGGTAGGCGGCCAGCTGCACAGCTGCCGCCCTCCCCGCCGCGCCGCTCGCCGGCGGGCCGGTCTTCCAGTCGACCACCTCCCAGCCCCCGTCGTCGTCGGCGAACACGGCGTCCATGCGACCGCGCACGAGCACCCCCTCGAGCCCGGTCTCGAACGGCACCTCGATCTCGGCCGGGGTGCGGCCCCACCAGGCGCTGCGCCGGAACGCCTCCTGCAGCTCGGCGAGGTCGGGGCCGGCCGGCGCCGACTCGTCGGCCGAGCCGGGCAGGTCGGTCTCGTCGAGCAGCTGCGGCGCGCGGTAGACGTCGTGCTCCAGCCAGGCGTGGAAGGCGGTGCCGCGGCGAGCCACCGGCGAGGGCCGGCGCGGCAGCGGCCGCACCAGCGACCGGGCCAGCTCGTCGGGGTCGCGCTGCAGCTCGACCAGCGCGCTGACCGACAGCGACGCCGGCAGCACCGACGTGCTGCGCCGGGCCGCGGCCCGGCGCTGCTCGTCGGCGAGCCGGTGCAGGTCGTCG
The DNA here is from genome assembly GCA_035540755.1 of Mycobacteriales bacterium. Classification (GTDB taxonomy): domain Bacteria; phylum Actinomycetota; class Actinomycetes; order Mycobacteriales; family SCTD01; genus DATLGD01. The sequence continues at coordinate 2,263 of DATLGD010000179.1, forward strand.
TCCCAGCTGGCGATGAGCGCCGCCGCAGCCGGCGACAGCGGCAGCTCACCGTCGGGGACGCCGTCATGCACGAGCTCCCGCACCCGCTCGGCGGCGGCCTGCACCGCCTGGCCCGCCGGGGGCAACGGCGAGGGCCAGGCGACCACCCGCTCGCCGGCGGTGACCGGGTTCTCCGCCGGCGGCGCCTCGACCCAGTGCTCGATCTCGCCGGCGCCGTCCTCGCACGCCGCCCGCACCTCGAGCAGGAACTCCGACGGGCCGACGACGGTGCGGCCCTCGCCCCAGTGGAAGCCGCTGCACAGCAGCACCTTCTCGGCCCGGGTGCAGGCGACGTAGAACAGCCGTCGCTCCTCGCGGGCGTCGCGCTCGGCGTTCTCGAACAGGTGCGCCGCGAGCGCGTCCTTGTCGAGCCCGGCGAGGGGCGGCAGCTCGGTGCGGTCGCCGCGCAGCGGAAAAGGAAGCAGCCGGGCGTTGGCCGTCCACGACGTCGACGACTGCGGCCTGGCCGGGAACACCGCACTGCCGCCGACGGCGCTGCGCGCGAGGCCGGGCACGGCGACGACGGCCCACTCGAGCCCCTTGGCGGCGTGGACGGTCATGAGCGTGACGGTGTCGGCGCCGCTGGCGGTGCCGAGGTCGAGGCCGTTCTCCTCCTCGCGCACGGCAGCGAGGTGGGCGAGGAACGCCGACAGCACCGCCTCCCCCTGGCCGTCCTGTGCGGCGTCGCCGGCGAAGTCGGCGGCGGCGTCGGCGAAGGCGTCGAGGTCGGCGCGGGCGGAGGCGGCGTCGGCGACTCCGGTGCGGGCGAGCACCTCGACGTCGAGCCCGAGGGTTCGCTCGGCGTCGGCGACGAGCTCGGGCAGCGGCTGGTCGACGCGGCGTCGCAGCGCCCGCAGCTCGCCGCGCAGCGCGTCGAGCCGGCGCCTGCCCTCCTCGGACAGGCCGCGGGGCGGGAGGTCGTCGAGCGCGTCGACCAGCGAGCCGGCGTGCGCCTCGTCGACGCCGAGCACGACCTTCTCGACCGGGTCGTCCGGCTGCGGGGCCCCGCCCCGGACCAGGTGCCGGGCGTGCCGGCCCAGGGCGACGAGGTCGCGGGGGCCGATCCGCCACCGCGGGCCGGTGAGCAGCCGCAGCAGGGCGGCGTCGGCGGTGGGGTCGTCGAGGACCTGCAGGGTCGCGACGAGGTCGGCGACCTCCGGCACGTCGAGCAGCCCGCCGAGGCCGACGACCTCGACCGGGATCCCCCGGCGCTCGAAGGCGGCGCGCAGCCGGGGGAACAGCGACCGCTTGCGGCACAGCACCGCCGCCTGCGACCAGAGCCGCCCGTCGTCGCGGGCCGGCAGCGCGCGCACCTCCCGCTCGACCGACGCGGCGACCCAGGCCGCCTCGGCGTCGACGTCGGCATGGAGCGCGCAGCGGACGACGCCGGCCTGCTCGCGCCCCGGTGCCGGGTCGAGCGCCGGCACCGGCACGCCCTCGGCGCGCAGGACCGCACTGGCCCGGTTGGCGAGCACCAGCACACGACCGCCGTTGCGGTAGGTGGTGGACAGCGTCAGCGGCTCGGTGGTGCGGGCGCCGAACCGGTCGGCGAAGCGCCGCAGCGTGCCGGCGCTGGCCCCGCGCCAGCCGTAGATGCTCTGGCAGGGGTCGCCGACGGCGGTGACGGCGTGCCGGCCGCCGCCGAACAGCGACGACAGCAGCACCTCCTGCGCGGCGCCGGTGTCCTGGTACTCGTCGAGCAGGACGAGCGGGAAGGTGGCCCGCTCGGCCTCGCCGACCGCCGGCACGTCGCGGGCCAGCTGCGCGGCGAGCGCCACGACGTCGCCGAAGTCGAGCAGCTGCCGCTCGGCCTTGGCCCGGGTGTACCGCTCGACGAGCGGGAGCAGCTGCTCGCGCGCCCGGTGGCAGGACAGGACCTTGCGGCCGTCGGCGAGCAGCTTCGGCGCGGCCTCGGCCAGCCGGTCGAGGGCGGCGCCGACGGCGCGCACGTCGGCCGGGGTGACGAGGTGCTCCGACAGCTCGCCGGCCAGGTGCAGCACGGCCTGCACGACGGTGGCCTCGGTCCAGGCGACGGCGTCCATCGGCCCGTCGTAGCCGGCGACCGCGCGGGCGGCGAGCTGCCAGCTCGTGGCCGGCGTGACCAGGCGGGCTCCGGGCTCGCGTCCGACCCGCAGGGCGTGGTCGCGCACCAGCCGGGCGGCGTAGGCGTGGTAGGTCGACACGGTCGGCTCGAGGTCGGCCAGCTCCCGCGGCAGGTGCCCGCGCGAGGCCAGCTTGCGCAGCCCGACCCGGACGCGGCCGGCCAGCTCGTCGGCGGCCTTGGTGGTGAAGGTCAGGCCGAGGACGCCGTCGGGCGGGACCTCGCCGTGCGCGACCAGCCAGACGACACGGGCGACCATCGTCGCGGTCTTGCCGCTGCCTGCCCCGGCCACGACGACCCGCGGCTCCATCGCCGCCGTGACCACCCGCGCCTGCTCGTCGCTCACCGCCTTGCCGAGCACGGTCTGCAGCCCGGCGAGGTCGAGCGCCGGCGGACGGAGCTCGGCGCTCACCGGACCACCCCCTGGCCCTCGGGCCAGGCCGGGCAGGCGCCGCGCACGTCGCAGCGCGTGCACAGGTCGTTGACGGTGGCCGGGAACTCGGCACCCGCCATGCCGTCGACGACCCGGCCGACCATCGAGCGCGCCCACCCGGGCTCGGTGTCGTCGGCCAGCGACGGCTGCAGCTGCTCCACCGCGCTCCTGCCGGTCTTGAGCTGCACGAGCGCCGCTCCGCCCGGAGTCGGCAGCTGCCGGTCGGCGAACGCGCCGAGCTCGACGGCGAGCTGGTAGACGCCCAGCTGCGGGTGCCGAGCCACCTCGTCCGGCTTGGGCTTGCTGCCCCCGGTCTTGAGGTCGACGACGACGGCTCGCCCCGCCTCGTCGACCTCGAGCCGGTCGACGCGGCCGGTGAGGCGGGCCCGCTCCCCGAACGGCACGTCGAGCTCGAGCTCGGTGCCGACCAGCCGCCTCGGGTTGGCCGCCGCCCAGCGCACGAACCGCGAGAGCGCGTCGAGGGCCTCCTGCCGGCGACGGACCACGGCCCACGGCGCGCCGAGGTCGAGCCCCGGCAGCGCCTCGTCGAGCCGGGCCTGCAGCGCCGGCTCGTCGAGCGCGTCGGGGCCGCTGGCCAGCTCGGCGAGCGCGTGCACCAGGCTGCCGAGGACCTGCGGCGGGCCGCTGCTGCCCGACACCCCGACCGCGCTCTGCAGGAACCAGCGCAGCGCGCAGGTGTCGAACGCCTCCACCTTCGACGGCGACACGCGGACCGTCTCGTCGTCGCCGACGACGGGGCGGTCGTCGGACAGGGGGGCCAGCCCCCACCAGCGTTCCGGGTCGGCCGCGGCGGTGGACGGGACGTCCAGGTCGCTCCCGGCACCGGCCATGGCGGCCAGCCGCCGGCAGGCGGCCTCGCGCAGCGCCGGCTCGTCGGCCGTGGCGGCCGCTCGGCGCAGCTCGGCGACCAGGGCCGGCGTCGTCAGGGGCCGGCGAACCGGCCCGCTGCTCGGCGGGAGCTCGACGCCGAGCTCGTCCAGACCCAGCTCGTCGAAGAAGCGGCTCGGCCGGTCGTCGCCGCCCTCGCCGCTGGTGACCGCGGTGAGCACCAGCCGCTCGGCGGCCCGGGTGACCGCGACGTAGAACAGCCGGCGCTCCTCCCCGAGC
>DATLGD010000180.1:0-10443 GCA_035540755.1 Mycobacteriales bacterium
TGTCGGTCCAGTCGCGCATGGACAGGCCGTGGTCGGGATAGGGCCGACCGTCGCGCACCGCCTTGAAGATCACCCTCCGACCCTAACCGGCGCGACCCGTCGCACGGGCACACCGCGGCGGGTCACCGCCGGGGCAGCACCTCACGCGGCTCTTCCCAGCGATCTCTGACGGCGACGTCGCGCAGGCGGGCGCATGCCCCGTCAGAGATCAGCGGCCGGCCCGACCACAGCCGCGGCGCGCGACCCGCCCGGGACAGGCCCGGAGCCACCTGCCCTCGGTCCGGCTACAGCAGCGGGCGCAGCTCCAGCGTCTGCTCGCGGTCCGGCCCGACCCCGACCGAGCTGAACGGCGCGCCGCTCATCTGCTCGAGCGCGCGCACGTAGGCCTGCGCCGCCCGCGGCAGGTCCGACAGCGTCCGCGCGCCGGTGATGTCCTCGGTCCAGCCCTCGAGGTGCTCGTAGACCGGCACGGCGTGGTGGAACTCGGTCTGCGTCATCGGCATCTCGTCCAGCCGCCGGCCGTCGACCTCGTAGCCGACGCAGACCGGGATCCGCTCGAGGCCGCTGAGCACGTCGAGCTTGGTCAGCACGAAGTCGGTGACGCCGTTGACGCGCGCGGCGTACCGGGCGATCACGGCGTCGTACCAGCCGCAGCGCCGCGGTCGGCCGGTCGTGGTGCCGAACTCGCCGCCGACGTCGCGCAGCCGGTCGCCCTCGGCCCCGTGGAGCTCGGTCGGGAACGGCCCCTCGCCGACCCGGGTCGTGTACGCCTTCACCACGGCGATGACCTTGTCGACGCGCGTCGGCGGGATCCCCGACCCGGTGCAGGCCCCGCCCGCGGTGGCCGAGGACGACGTCACGAACGGGTAGGTGCCGTGGTCGACGTCGAGCAGGGTGGCCTGGCCGGCCTCGAGGACGACCGTCTTGCCGTCGTCGAGCGCCTGGCTGAGCAGCAGCGAGGTGTCGGCGACCATCGGTCGGACCCGGTCGGCGTAGGACAGCAGGTCCTCGACCACCTCGTCGACCGCGATGGCCTTGCGGTTGTAGACCTTGACGAGCACCTGGTTCTTGAGCGACAGCGCGCCCTCGACCTTCTGGGTGAGGATCTTCTCGTCGAACAGGTCCTGCACCCGGATGCCGACCCGGTTCATCTTGTCGGCGTAGGTCGGGCCGATGCCGCGCCCGGTCGTGCCGATCTTCCGCTTGCCGAGGAAGCGCTCGGTGACCTGGTCGAGGGTGCGGTTGTAGCGCGGGATGACGTGCGCGTTGGCGCTGACCACGAGCCGGCTGGTGTCGAGCCCTCGCGCCTGGAGGCCCTCGATCTCCTCGAACAGCACCGCGAGGTCGACGACGACCCCGTTCGCGATCACCGGCGTGCAGTCCGGCGACAGGATCCCGCTCGGCAGCAGGTGCAGGGCGTACTTCTGGTCGCCGACGACGACGGTGTGCCCGGCGTTGTTGCCGCCGTTGAACTTCACGACGTAGTCGACCCGCCCACCGAGCTGGTCGGTCGCCTTGCCCTTGCCCTCGTCGCCCCACTGGGCGCCGAGCAGCACGAGTGCGGGCATGTGGTCCACTCCCTGCTCACAGCGGAGCCCCGGGCGCTGTCTCGGCTGAGGGCGCGCCAGGGGCTGTACGGGGGAAGGCTAGCCGACCATGAGCGCCACCCTTCTCCTCGCCAACGCCGACGCCGGCAGCGCCGACGACGAGGCGGTCGAGCTCGCCCGCGCCGCGCTGGCCGAGGCGGGCGACTGCGAGCGGGTCACCACGACCACCCCGGAGGAGCTCGACGCCGCGCTCGACGGCGTCGACCGCCGCCGGGTGGTGGTGGCCGGCGGCGACGGCAGCCTTCACCTGGTGGTCACCCACCTGCACCGGCGCGGCGAGCTCGACGACGTCGACCTCGCGCTGGTCCCGCTGGGCACCGGCAACGACCTCGCCCGTGCGCTCGGCATCCCGCTGGACCCGGTCGCGGCGGCCCGGCTGGCCCTGACCGGTGAGCCACGGCCGCTCGACCTGGTGCTCGACGACGCCGGCGGCGTCACCGTCAACGCGGTGCACCTGGGCATCGGGGCCGAGGCGGCGCAGCGGTCGGCCCGGCTGAAGCCCGTCCTCGGGCCGCTGGCCTACCCGCTCGGCGCCGTCGCCGCGGGGTTCCGCTCCACCGGCACGCCCCTGCGGGTGGAGGTCGACGGCCGGGTGGTCGCCGACGAGCGGGTGCTGATGGTCGGCATCGCCAACGGCCCCGGCATCGGCGGCGGCACGCCGCTGCACCCGCACGCCGAGGCCGACGACGGGCTGCTGGACGTCATGGTGTCGACGGCCACCGGCCCGTTCGCCCGGGTCGGCTTCGGCGCGGCGCTGAAGGCCGGCGAGCACCTGCGCTCCCCGCACGTCCGGTCGGCGCGCGGTCGCGAGGTCGCCGTCACCGGCGGGCCGGTGGAGGTCAACAGCGACGGCGAGCTCGGCGACGAGTGCGTCGACCGGCGGACCTGGACCGTGCAGCCCGGCGCCTGGCGGCTCGTCCGCCCCTGACCGCGACCCCCCGCACCGTCAGGAGCCCTCCCGACGGCTGCCGGCCCGCGCGAAACCGTCAGGAGCCCTCCCCGCGGGTGCCGCCCTCTACCCGTCAGGAGCCCTCCCGACGGCTGCCGGCGCGGGCGAAACCGTCAGGAGGGCTCCTGCGGGGGCTACATCCAGTGCTTCAGGACGGCGCCGACCTTCTCCTTCGCCCGCTGGCGGACCGGCCGGTCGCCCCACCGCACCGGGTTGATGAGCTCGCTGCGGTCGACGTCGGCCCAGAAGTCGGCCTCGAGCTCGCGGGTGACCGCCGGGTCGAACACCGACAGCACGACCTCCTCGTCGTGGGCCAGCGACCGGCGGTTGAGGTTCGCCGAGCCGATCACCGTGGCCAGCCCGTCGACCGTCATGATCTTGGCGTGCATCATCGAGGGCTGGAAGGCCCAGATGCGCACGCCGCCGTCGACGAGGCACTCGTAGATGCTCTCGCTGGTCAGCTGGCAGACCCGCTTGTCGGCGTGCGGGCCGGGCAGCAGCACGTCGACGTCCACACCGCGCGCGACGGCGTCGAGCAGGAGCCGGCAGAAGACGTCGTCCGGCGCGAAGTAGGCGGTCTGCAGCGTCACCCGGTCGGTGGCGGACTCGAGCAGCACGCGGAACACCGTCGCCATGTCGTTCCAGCCGACGCTCGCGCTGCCCCGCGCGACCTGCACCACCGAGGTGCCCGCCGTCGCGTGCTCGGGGAACGCGTCCGGCTCCTCGGCCAGCGGGCGGCCGGTCTCGGCCCAGTTCTGGGCGAACGCGGCGGCGAGCCCGTCCACCGCCGGCCCGACGACGCGCACATGCGTGTCGCGCCACTCGGTCTCGTCGCGGGCGTCGCCGCACCACTCCTCGGCGATGCCCACGCCGCCGGTGAAGCCGATCCGCTCGTCGACGACGAGCACCTTGCGGTGGGTGCGGTGGTTGTGCTTGAACGGGCTGAGCGGCGCCCCCTGCCACAGCGGCCGGCGGAACCACTCGACGACGACGCCGCAGTCGGCCATGTGGTCGATCAGGTCGGTCTCGATCAGCCGGCCGCCGACGGCGTCGAGGAGCACCCGGACCCGGACGCCGGACCGGGCCCGCTCGGCGAGCGCCCGGGCGAACTCGGCCGCGATGTCGCCCTTCCAGTAGACGAAGGTGAGGAAGTCGATCGAGCGCTCGGCCCCGCGGATGGCCTCGAGCATCGCCGGGAAGATCCGGTCGCCGTTGCGCAGCAGCGTGAGCTCGTTGCCCTCGGTGGCCGGGATGCCGAGCAGGGCCTCGAGCCGGCGGCGCAGCTGCTGCACGCGCGCGGCGTCGTCTTCCGCGCCACGGGGAGCAGGCGGCAGCGAGTCGCCGCGCGGGCCCGGCACCCCGCCGCGCCGCCTCGCCGTGCGCTGATCGTCCGTGGTGGGCATCCGGCCTCCGCTCCGGGCCCCCGGGCGGGACCGCCCCCGGCGTCCTACCCATCTGCGCCGACTCGGCCGCACGTCGATCGGGTGACACCGCCGCGACGGCGCGGCAGCCGGTCCGTACGCTCGGTGCCGTGGCCCGCATCCCCGGCATCGACGGCGCCTTCGCCCTGGTGCAGGCGCAGACCACCGAGTCCCTGGCGGCGCTGGCCCAGCTGCCCGGCGCGGTGACGGCGCTGACCGGCGCCGTCCGGAGCCTGGGCGAGACCGTGCAGGCCGCGCGCGAGACCTTCGCCGCCGTGCAGCGCCTGGCGGTCCGGCTCGACGGGCTGGTCGAGGAGCTGGAGGAGCCGGTCCGCGCGCTGGCCCCCGGCCTGCAGCGGCTCGCCGTGGTGCTGGACGACCCCGTGGTCGACGAGCTCCCGGACACGCTCCGCAAGGTGCAGGCGGACGTCCTCCCGGTGCTGCGGACGCTGGCCGACACCCACGAGCGGGTGGCCTTCATCGCCGGCTCCACCGAGCGCATCATGACCTTCGTCGACGAGACGTCGCGCACTCTGGCCGGCATCCCCGGCGCCGCCCTGCTGGGCCGCCGGCGGACCGGCGTGCGCCTGGCCCGTCCGGACGTCGGCCCCGACGCCCCCGTCCCGCCCGTCGTGCCGGGGCCGCCGACCGTGTCGGACCCGCCCGACCGGACTGCTCAGCCCTAGTCCCGACAGGCCGGCTGCCCGGCCTCAGGAGGCCGGGCGGCGCCCGTCGAGCTCGCCGGCCGCGGCCGGGTCGGAGTCGGCGAGGAACTGGCGGACGCGCTGCGCCTCGTCGTCCTCGCCGATGGCACCGGCGGCGCGGCCGAGCGCGTGCAGCGCCCGCAGGAAGCCCTGGTTGGGGGCGTGCGACCAGGGCACCGGGCCGTGCCCCTTCCAGCCGGCGCGGCGCAGCGCGTCCAGGCCGCGGTGGTAGCCGGTGCGCGCGTAGGCGTAGCTCTCGACGTAGCTGCCCCGGTCGTAGGCGGCCTCGGCGAGCGACGCCCAGGCCAGCGAGCTGGTGGGGTGCTCGCCGGCGACGTCGGCGGCGTCGGCCCCGCGCTCGAGCAGGTCGGTCGCGGGGTCCTCGGGCAGGTGGGTGGGGGGCGGGCCTCCGAGGAGGTCCTTGCCGGTCAGGCTCATGCCGCAGAGTGTGTCAGGGCGCAGGGAGCGGTCGCTCAGGTGATCCGGGCGCTCCAGGCGGCGTCGTAGACGGCGGTGTTGAGCGAACCGGCCTGGAGCGCGATGCCCTTCTCGGCGGCGAAGCGCCTGGCCACGCTGGCGCTCTGCGGGCCGAAGCGGCCGTCGACGGTGATCTTCCAGCCGCGCTCGCGCATCCGGGCCTGCCAGGCGCGGACGTCCTCGCGGACCTGGCGCGAGGCCGCCGTCGTGACGGTGCCGCGGAAGGGGACCTGGGCCGAGCTGGCGCGCGTGCGGCTGGTCCGGGGCGCGGGGGGAGTGGTCTTCGGCGTGGGAGCGGCCGCCGTGGTGCCTCCGCCGCCGCCGTGCAGCCCGAGCTTGCGCGCGCAGGCCGGCCACTGGCCCCAGCCGTAGCGGGACTGGAGCCGCTGCCCGGCCGCGATCTGCGTCTCCCGGCTGTGCTGGTGCGGCAGGCCCGTCATGCCGATGCCGCGCCAGGTGGCGGCGCTGAACTGCAGCCCGCCGTAGTAGCCGTTGCCGGTGTTGATGTTCCAGCGGCCGCCGCTCTCGCACTGGGCGAGCCGGTCGAAGTTGGCCACCGACGGCGCGGCCGCGGCGAGGGCGCTGCCCGCCGCCAGCGCGCCGTCGACGGCGACCAGGGTGGTGGCGAGCCCGCCGGCGGCGATCACCGGAGCGGCGATCGACGGCTTGGCGTGGCGGGCGTTGCGACGGGTGCGCGACAGCGACACGGGGAGTCCTTCCCTCGCGCCTGCGGGGTGAGCTGTCGGGTTCGGGCCGGGAGGTGGCCCGGGCGCCTGAGGAGCGGCGCCTTCACCCCGAGGACGGGACCGCCTCCCGTCGTGACCGGCGGGGTGGCGTCCGCCCGGAGGACGTGGGTCCCCCGCTCCTGCCCCGGCAGGACGAGACGGCCTCGCTCCCGGGGCAGGACTCGGCGGGAGGAGCGCGGCGCCGGCCCGTGCGGACCGGCTCGTAGAACGTAACGGACCGAGAACGCCTTGTCTCTGGTCCTGCCGGCCGGATCGGGGGGCGGTCAGGCCTTGGTGCCGGCGCTGCGCAGGTCCTCGCAGGCGCGCACCACCCGGGCGGCCATGCCGGCCTCCGCCGCCTTGCCCCAGGACCGCGGGTCGTACTGCTTCTTGTTGCCGACCTCGCCGTCGACCTTGAGCACGCCGTCGTAGTTGCGGAACATGTGCTCGGCGACCGGGCGGGTGAAGGCGTACTGGGTGTCGGTGTCGACGTTCATCTTCACGACGCCGTGGTCGAGCGCCTCGCGGATCTCCTCGAGCAGCGAGCCCGACCCGCCGTGGAAGACCAGGTCGAAGGGCCGCTCCGTGCCGGTCTTGTCCCCCACGGCGTCCTGGATGTCCTGAAGGATGGACGGCTTGAGCTTGACGTTGCCCGGCTTGTAGACGCCGTGCACGTTGCCGAAGGTGGCCGCCAGCATGTAGCGGCCCTTCTCACCGGTGCCGATCACCTCGGCGGTGCGCAGCGCGTCGCCCGGCGTCGTGTAGAGCTTCTCGTTGATGGCGTTCTCGACGCCGTCCTCCTCGCCGCCGACGACGCCGATCTCGAGCTCCATGACGATGCGGGCCTGGGCGCACTTCTCGAGCAGCTCCTGCGCGATCGACAGGTTCTCCTCGAGCTCGACCGCGGAGCCGTCCCACATGTGCGACTGGAACAGCGGCTCGCGGCCGGCGTCGACCCGCTCCTGGCTGATCGCGATCAGCGGGCGCATGTAGCCGTCGAGCTTGTCCTTCGGGCAGTGGTCGGTGTGCAGGGCGATCTGCACGTCGTAGGCCTTGGCGACGTGGTGGGCGTACTCGGCCAGCGCCTGCGCCCCGAGGACCATGTCCTTGACCGTGCTGCCGGACAGGTACTCCGCACCGCCGGTGGACACCTGCACGATGCCGTCGGACTCGGCCTCGGCGAAGCCGCGCAGCGCCGCGTTGAGGGTCTGCGACGACGTCACGTTGATCGCCGGGTAGGCGAACCGGCCCTCCTTGGCGCGGTCGAGCATGTCGGCGTAGGCCTCGGGCGTGGCGATCGGCATCGGATGCTCCTCGTCGAGCGGTGGTGGGTGGCCGGAGTCTGTCAGGTCAGGGGTCGCAGGCGGTGGCGCGGGTCTGCGCCTCGACCGCCTCGAAGGCCTTGCGGGCGGCGATGAGCACCGGGTCCCACACCGGCGCGAACGGCGGCGCGTACGACAGGTCGAGGCCGAGCACCTCGTCGACGTGCATGCCGCCCCAGATGGCGGTGGCCAGCACGTCGATGCGCTTGGCTGCCCCCTCACGCCCGACGATCTGGGCGCCGAGCAGCCGGCCGGTGCGCTCCTCGGCGGTCATCTTCACCCGGATCGGCTGAGCGCCGGGGAAGTAGCCGGCGCGGGTGGTGGAGTCGACCTTGGCCGTGACGAACGAGAACCCGGCCTGCTCGGCCTCCTTCTCCGACAGGCCGGTGCGGGCCACCTCGAGGTCGCAGACCTTGGTCACCGCCGTGCCGATGACGCCGGGGAAGGTCGCGTAGCCGCCCCCGAGGTTGATGCCGGCGACCCGGCCCTGCTTGTTCGCGTGCGTGCCGAGCGCCACGACCACCCGCTGCCCCGACAGCCGGTGCACCGACTCGACGCAGTCGCCCGCCGCCCACACCCCCTCGGCGAGGGTGCGCATGCGCTTGTCGACGATGACGCCGCCGGAGATCCCGAGCGGGATGCCGGCCTCCTGCGCCAGCCGCACGTTCGGCCGCACACCCAGCCCGAGCACGACGACGTCGGCCGGCAGCTCGCGCCCGCTCTGCGTGACGACGGCGCGCGCCCGGCCGCCCGGCCCGGTCTCGACCGCCGCGGCGCCGTCGGAGAGCACCAGGTCGATGCCCATCGCCCGCACGGCGTCGGCGATGTAGGAGCCGATGTCGGGGTCGAAGGTGCCCACGGGGGTGGGTGAGAGGTCGACCACGGTGACGTCCATGCCCCGCACCTGGCAGGCCTCGGCGAGCTCGAGGCCGATGTAGCCCCCGCCGACGACGACGACCCTCGCGACGTCGTCGCGGTCGAGCTCGGCGCGCAGGGCGACGCCGTCGTCGAGGGTCTGGACGCCGTGCACGCCGGCGGCGTCGATGCCCGGGATCGGCGGCCGCATCGGCTCGCTGCCGGTGGCGTAGACGAGGCTGTCGAACGGCTCGGTGTACTCCCGGTCGCCCTCGAGGTCGCGGGCGGTGACCCGGCGGCCCTCGAGGTCGACCGCCACCACCTCGGTGCGGATCCGCACGTCGATGTCGTTCCGGCGGTGCTGCTCGGGCGTGCGGCTGACCAGGTCGCCCTCGGAGCCGACGGTGTCCCCGATCCAGTAGGGGATGCCGCACGCGGAGTAGGACGTCGCCCGGCCCCGCTCGAAGGCGACGATCTCGAGGTCGTCCACGGCCCGGCGCTTGCGGGCCTGGCTGGCCGCGCTCATGCCGGCGGCGTCACCGCCGATGACGACCAGTCTCTCGCGTGCCACGGGCGGAACCTAACCCGACAGGTCGCGAGCACGGCGCAGCCGCCCTGGGCGCGGCTGTCACCGGCCGCCGGGGGCGGGCTCCTCGTCCGGCTCGGCCGGGAAGGGCTCGTCGTCGGTCAGCGGGTCCTCGCCGACGTGGCGGGCGGCCTCGCCGAGGCTCGCCCGCATCGACCGGGCCTGCACCAGCAGGAGCACCCCGACGACCGCCGCGCCGAGCAGGGCCAGCGCCAGCACCGGACCGACGTCCCCCTCGGGCGCGCGCAGGCCGCGGTCGTCGTCCTGCCAGGGCCAGAGCGCGCGCAGAGAGCCGACCATGAGGCCGGTCATGACCGCGAGGGTGGCCCGGCGCCGGGAGCTGAGCAGCCACTGCAGCGCCTTGACGAACAGCGCCAGGCCGGTGAGCGCGCCCGCGGCGAACACCGCCACGTAGCCGAGGTCGCGGTCGTTGACCGCCCGGAGGGTCGGCTCGTAGATGCCGATCGACAGCAGCAGGAACGAGCCCGAGATCCCGGGCAGCACGAGGGCGCAGATCGCGAGGGCGGCCGCAGCGAAGACGAGCAGCATCGGCGGCGCGTCGGTGGAGGCCGGCGGGATGCTGGTGAGCAGCACGGCGGCGACCGCCGCCCCGGCCGCGAGCAGCCACTCCCGCCGCGCCCACCTGCCCACCATCGACGCGGGCACGACCACCGACGCGGCGACCAGGCCGAGGAACAGCGCCCGCGCGCGCTCCGGGTGCTCCTCGAGCAGCGGCTCGATGATCCGGGCGAGTGTGAGCACCGCGAGGACCATGCCGACGCCCACCGGCAGGACGGTGGACCACTCGACCCGCCGGAGCTCTGCGCGGCCGGCCGCGGCGCCCTGTCCGCGCGGCACGTCGCGCACGAGCAGGCGCAGCGCGGTCAGCAGGTGGCCGGCCGAGGCGATCAGCCGCTCGTAGACGCCGACGACCAGCGCCACGGTGCCGCCGCTGACGCCGGGCACCACCTCGGCGGCGCCGATGAGCGCGCCCCGGACGGCGTTGACGACGACGACGAGAGGGCGGGCGGTCACCGCGCCAGGCTACCGACGGGGCCCTGCACCGACGGGCGGTCGGGACAGCCGCCCCGCTCCGGCGGTGGGGACCGGCCCTCGCGTCCGGCGGCGAGGCGATCTCTGACGGCGACGCGCCACCCCCGGGCGCCCTCACCCGTCAGAGATCAGGCACCCGCCGGCAGGGGTCGCGGCCACGCGCGACTCGCGGGGTCAGGACAGGCCGAGGTCCTGCAGGGAGAACGCGAACCGGTACGGCACCCCGGCCGCCTCGATCTTCGCCGCCGCTCCGGTGTCGCGGTCGGCGATGACGGCGACGCCGACCGGGGTGGCGCCCGCCTCCCGGACGGCTTCCAGCGCGGTCAGCGGCGACCCGCCGGTGGTGGAGGTGTCTTCGACGACGAGCACCCGGCGTCCGGCGATCTCCGGCCCCTCGACCCGTCGCTGCAGGCCGTGCGCCTTGGCCGACTTGCGCACCACGAAGGCGTCGAGGCGTCGACCGCGGGCCGCAGCGGCGTGCAGCATCGCCGTCGCCACCGGGTCGGCGCCCATCGTCAGGCCGCCGACGGCGTCGAACTGCCAGTCGGCGGTGAGGTCGAGCAGGACGGTGCCGACGAGGGGGGCGGCGTCCGCCGACAGGGTGACCCGGCGCAGGTCGACGTAGTAGTCGGCCTCCCGGCCGCTCGACAGCGTCACCCGGCCGTGGACGATCGCCCGGTCGCGGACGAGGTCGAGCAGCCGCTCGCGGTCCAGGTCGGGCGCATCGGCATGGCGGTCGGTCTG
>DATLGD010000181.1:0-18833 GCA_035540755.1 Mycobacteriales bacterium
GGTCTGAGGCCCCCGCCTCCGACGCGGTGCCCCCGATGCTCACCGCGCTTCCGGCGCTGATCACCGTCGCCCCCGAGCTCGTCGAGGAGTCGGTCGTCGTCGAGGAGCTCGCCGTCACGGTCGAGGCCGAGCTCGCCGTCGGCGCCCGGCCCGACCTGTCCCTCGTCGCCGAGCTCGCCGAGGCCGAGAACCTGGTCATCGAGCTCGACCGCGAGGTCCGCGGCCGGCAGACCTCCGACGACGGCCGCACCGACGAGCAGCTGGTCCTCGCGGCCCGCTCCGGCGACGACTCGGCGCTGTCGACGCTGCTCACCAAGTACCGGGCGTTCGCGCGGGTCAAGGCGCGCTCGTACTTCCTCGTCGGCGCCGACCGCGAGGACATCGTGCAGGAGGGCATGATCGGCCTGTACAAGGCCATCCGCGACTTCAACGTCGAGATGGAGAGCAGCTTCCGGGCCTTCGCCGAGCTGTGCGTGACCCGGCAGATCATCACCGCCATCAAGACCGCGACCCGCCAGAAGCACGGGCCGCTCAACAACTACGTGAGCTTCTCGCGCCCGGTGAGCGTCGACGACGACGGCGAGCGGGTGCTCGGCGACGTCCTGCCGACCGTGGCCATCACCGACCCCGCCGACCTGGTGATCTCCGCCGAGCGCATCCGGGCGCTGCAGGCGCACTTCGACGAGGTGCTGTCCGACCTCGAGACCGAGGTCCTGCGCCTCTACGTCGAGGGCAAGAGCTACCAGGAGATCGCCGAGCGGCTCCAGCGGCACGTGAAGTCCATCGACAACGCCCTGCAGCGGATCAAGCGCAAGCTCGAGGGCCACCTGCGCGAGCGGGCCGTCGCCGACGCCGGCTGACCGGTCAGCGCGGCTTGCCGCCGCCGTTCCCGCCGCCGTTGCCGCCGCCGTTCCCCCCGCCGTTGCCCTTGCCCTTGCTGCCGCCGTCGGTGCCGCCGCCGTCCGTGCCGACCAGCGCAGCGCCGGCCTGGGTGGCCGCCACGGCGTCGACGATGCCCCAGCCGTAGTTCGGGGTGAACACGCCGCGGACGTCGCCGACCGGCTGGCGCGAGGTGGTGAGCAGGACCTCGACGACCTGGTCGTCGGTCAGGCCCTGCGCGGCGAGCAGCGCCGCGACACCCGCCACGTGCGGGGTGGCCATCGACGTGCCGGCGTACTCGTCGTAGGCGTTGCTGTAGCCGCAGGCCGAGCTGCTCCTGCTGGTGCCGGCCGGAACGGTGGACAGCACGTCCTCCCCGCAGACCGGCAGCAGCGAGCCGCCCGGGGCCGCGACCGAGGCGACGTCCTGGTTGACGCCCCAGTTGCTGTAGGCGGCCGGGGCCTCGCGCCTGTCGGTCGCCGTCACGCACAGGGCGCCGCGGTCGAAGGCGGGGGTGCCGCACAGCGGCACCTGGAAGTCGTTGCCGGCGGCGGCCACGACGACCGAGCCCTTCGCCCGGGCGTAGAGGATCGCCTCCTGGGTCTCGCCGATGACGCCGGTGATGGTGAGCGCCTGCACCCCCGGCAGCGCGCCGAGCGACATGGTGATCACCTCCGCGCCCTGGTCGGCGGCGTAGCGGATGCCCGCGGCGATCTCCTCGAAGGTGCCGCCGTCGTTGCCGAGCACCCGGACCGGCAGGATCGTCGCGTCGGGGGCGACACCGGCGACGCCGATGCCGTTGCCCGTGGCGGCCGCGGCGATGCCGGCCACGTGCGTGCCGTGCGGGTCGCTGCCGCCGTCGGTCTGCCAGTCGCCGGTGCCGCAGGGGCCGGTGTCCGCGCAGCCGACGAAGTTCGCGCCGGCCAGCGTCTTGCTGCGCAGGTCCTCGTGCCCGAGGTCGACGCCGCTGTCGAGGACGGCGATGGTGGCGCCGTCGCCCGTGCTGGTCGACCAGGCGGCCGGGGCCTTCACCTGGTCGAGGCCCCACTGCCGGGGGGCCAGCGGGTCGCCGGTCTCGGCGGCAGTGGCGGGGACGGCGAGGGCGGCTCCAGCCGCGAGCAGGGCAGCGGCAGACGCGGCGAGGGCGCCGCTGCGCAGGGATGGTGACGTCATCTCGGGTCCTTGTGGGGGAGGCGGACGGGCTGGTCTGTCCGGATCCGTACCCCTTCGTCGGCGCCGGTCGTCATCGATCCGTCACAAACCTGAGCAGCCCGGTTCGGGCCGCGCCCGAACCGGGCCGGTCCAGGTGCGGTCGCTGCCCATCCCGGGTACCGCCGTCTTGATGCTCGCGGAGCCGCGTGCCGGCCTCGAACCGGCGACCCTCGCTTTACAAGAGCGATGCTCTACCAGCTGAGCTAACGCGGCGGGTCCTGCCGCTCTCGGCGGCTCCGGCCAGAGTAGGGCCAGCGCCCGGGCCGGGAGGAGAAGGCCGGGCGGACGGCCCGGCCCCCGGGTCCACCGGCGCCTGCGGACCGGCCGGCGGCGACGCTCGCGCGAGCCGTCAGGACCGGCTGGCGAGCCCGGCGGCGACGCGGAGCAGCAGCGCGGCGGTGAGGTCGACGGTGCGCCCGCCCTCGTCCCCGCCCGCGTCGACCTCGGTCAGGTCGACCGACACCACGGCCGGGTGCCGCCCGGCCTCCGCCGCGACGTCCAGCAGCTCCCACGGCATCAGGCCGCCCGGCCGCGCACCGGGGCAGCCGGGCACGAAGGCGGCGTCCACGACGTCGACGTCGAGGTCGACGTGCACGGCGTCGCAGCGACCGGCGAGCTCGTCGAGCGCCGCGCGCACGGTCGTCGCGACGCCCTGCCGCCGGGCCTGCGCAGCCGTGACCACCGTGACGCCGCGGTCGTCGCACCAGCGCCGGTAGGCGCGGCTGTTGGTGAGCGACCCGAGGCCGACCTGGACGACGTGCCCGCCGGGCAGCCCGTCCTCGACCAGGCCGCGCACCGGGGTGCCGTTGGTCGGGCCGTCGTGGAAGCCGCGCACGTCGTGGTGGGCGTCGAGGGTGAGCAGGCCGGCCCGGGACAGGTCCGGCAGCAGCGCCCGGGCGGCGGGGCGGGTCAGCGCGTTGTCGCCCCCGACGAGCACGACGAGGTCGGCCCGGGGCAGCGCCCGCAGGTCGCGCTCGACCGCGTCGATCAGCACCTCGCCGGCGAGGTCGGCCACCGGCAGGTCGCCGGCGTCGGTGACCCGCAGCGCCTCGAGGTCGACGTCGAGGTCGGCGTCGAACGTGCTGTACCGGCGCAGTGCGGCCCGCACCGCCGCCGGTGTGAGGTCGGCCCGGGACAGCGAGATCGACGACCGCGCGCACGGCACGCCGACCACGACGAGATGGCGCCCGTCCGGTGCCCCGCCGGCGGCGAGCCAGTCCGAGGCCCGGGGCCACTGCGGGTCCTCGCTCACCGGACCACCTCCCCGCCGCGGACGACGGCGTGCACGAGATCGACCCCGGGCCGGTAGGCCAGGTGCACCTCGCTCGGCGCGTCCAGCACGACCAGGTCGGCGCGCGCCCCCACCCGCAGGTGCCCCACGTCGTGGCGGCGCAGCGCCGTCGCTCCGCCTTGCGTCGCGGCGCGCAGTGCCTCGGCGGGCGTCATCTGCAGCTCGCGGCAGGCCAGCGCGACCACGAACGGCATCGAGGTCGTGAACGAGGTGCCGGGGTTGCAGTCGCTGGCCAGTGCCACCGGCACGCCGGCGTCGAGCAGCCGCCGGGCCGGGGCGTAGGGCGACCGGGTGGAGAACTCCGCGACCGGCACGAGCACCGCGACGACGCCGGCGTCGCGCAGGGCGGCGACGTCGTCGTCGGTCACGTGCGTGCAGTGGTCGGCGCTGGCCGCGCCCAGCTCGGCCGCGAGCAGCGCCCCGGGGCCCGGTCCCAGCTGGTTCGCGTGCACGTGCAGGTCCAGGCCGCGGGCCGCCCCGGCCGCCAGCACCGCCCGGCTCTCGTCGCCGTCGAAGGCGCCGACCTCGCAGAACACGTCGACGGCGGTCGCGAGGTCGGCGACGGCGTCCAGCATCTGGCCGCGGACCAGGTCCACGTAGGCGGTGCGCTCGACGCCCGCCGGCACCACGTGTGCGCCGAGGAACGTGCGGTGCGGGGTGAGCTGTGCGGCGACCTCGAGCAGCCGGCGCTCGGTCGCGACGTCGAGGCCGTAGCCGCTCTTGACCTCGAACGTCGTCGTGCCCGAGCGGAGCGCCTCCGCCGCCAGCCGCTGCGCGCGGGCGAGCAGCTCGTGCGCCGGCGCCGCCCGGGTGGCCTCCACCGTCGTCCGGATGCCGCCTGCGGCGTACGGCTGGCCGGCCAGGCGGGCGGCGAACTCCGCCGACCGGTCTCCGGCGAACACCAGGTGGGTGTGCGCGTCGACGAAGCCCGGGACCACGCACCGCCACTCGGCGTCGAGCCGCTGGTCGGCCGCCGGTGCCTGCGCCGACGGACCGGCCCAGGCGACGACGCCGTCCTCGACGACGAGCGCGGCGTCCTCGAGCACCGGCCGCTCGTCGTCCCAGGTGACCAGCCGCCCGATCCGGTCCACCACCAGCGCCCTCACCGCCCCTCCCACCCCCCTGCGTCCGCGTCCTGACACATGCCGCGCGCGGATGCGGGCGGACGCACGGGGTCACCGGCCGGGCGAGCGTCCGACCGGGCACGCGGGGATGGTGTGCCAGGACGCGGACGCAGGGGAGGGGGAGTCACAGCATCGGGAGGTCGACGCCGCGCTCGCGGGCGACCTCGCGGGCGCGGTCGTAGCCGGCGTCGGCGTGCCGCATGACGCCGGTGCCCGGGTCGTTGGTGAGCACCCGGTCGAGCCGCTCGGCGGCGTCGGCCGTCCCGTCCGCGACCACCTGCGCCCCGGCGTGGATCGACTTGCCCATCCCCACCCCGCCGCCGTGGTGCACCGCCACCCAGGCAGCGCCGGAAGCCACGTTGAGCATCGCGTTGAGCACCGGCCAGTCGGCGATCGCGTCGGAGCCGTCGGCCATCGACTCGGTCTCGCGGTAGGGCGAGGCGACCGAACCGCTGTCGAGGTGGTCGCGCCCGATGACGACCGGCGCACGGATCCGGCCGCTGGCCACCAGCTCGTTCAGCGCCGCACCCGCCCGGGCCCGCTCGCCGTAGCCGAGCCAGCAGATCCGCGCCGGCAGCCCCTGGAAGGCGACCCGCTCCCGGGCCAGCGGCACCCAGCGCTGCACGTACGGGTTGTCGGGGAACTCGGCGAGCAGCATCTGGTCGGCGACGGCGATGTCGGCCGGGTCGCCCGAGAGCGCGACGAACCGGAACGGCCCGAGCCCCTCGCAGAACAGCGGCCGCAGGTAGGCCGGCACGAACCCGGGGTAGGCGAAGGCGTCGGCATAGCCGGCCGTCTTCGCCTCGCCGCGCAGGTTGTTGCCGTAGTCGAACACCTCGGCGCCGGCGCGCGAGAAGCCCACCATCGCCTCGCAGTGCGCCGCCATCGAGACCCGCGCCCGCTCGACGTACTCGGCCGGCTCGGCGCGCCGGAGCTCGGCGGCGTCGTCGAGCGACAGCCCCGCCGGCACGTAGCCGTTCAGCGGGTCGTGCGCCGACGTCTGGTCGGTGACGACGTCGAACGTCTCACCGCGACGCAGCAGCTCGGGCAGCACCTCGGCAGCGTTGCCGACGACGCCCACGCTCAGCGCCCGCCCGTCGCGGGCCGCCGCGCGCACCCGCCGGAGCGCGTCGTCGAGGTCGTCGGCCTGCTCGTCCAGGTAGCGGGTCTCGAGCCGGCGGCGCAGCCGCGCCTCGTCCACCTCGACGCACAGCGCGACACCGCCGGCCAGGGTGACGGCGAGCGGCTGCGCACCGCCCATCCCGCCGAGCCCGGCGGTGAGCACGGTGCGGCCGGCCAGCGAGCCGCCGAAGCGCTGCTCACCCACCGCCGCGAAGGTCTGGAAGGTGCCCTGCACGATGCCCTGCGTGCCGATGTAGATCCACGAGCC
The DNA here is from genome assembly GCA_035540755.1 of Mycobacteriales bacterium. Classification (GTDB taxonomy): domain Bacteria; phylum Actinomycetota; class Actinomycetes; order Mycobacteriales; family SCTD01; genus DATLGD01. The sequence continues at coordinate 5,897 of DATLGD010000181.1, forward strand.
GGCGGTCATCTGGCCGTACATGGTCAGGCCGAGGGCCTCGAGCTCCCAGAAGCTCTGCCAGTCCGACCACTCCGGCACGAGCAGGGAGTTCGCGATCAGCACCCGCGGGGCGTGCGCGAACGTGCGGAAGACGCCCACCGGCTTCCCGCTCTGCACCAGCAGCGTCTCGTCGTCGCGGAGCCGCCGCAGCGTGGCCTCGATCACCTCGAGCGAGCGCTGGTCGCGCGCCGCCCTGCCGCTGCCGCCGTAGACGACCAGGTCCTCCGGCCGCTCGGCCACCTCGGGGTGGAGGTTGTTGCGCAGGCAGCGCAGCGCCGCCTCCTGCAGCCAACCCTGGCACTCCACGACGTCGTCCCCTCCTCGGCGGTCGGTCAGTCCAGCGGGCCGACGGCGTCCTCGGCGGCGCGCACGAGCGCTCCGCTGCGCACGACGTCGACGGCGGCCTCGAGCTCGGGCCCCAGGTGCCGGTCGGGGCCGGGCCCCGGCACGGTCCGGCGGAGCAGGCGCACGACGCCCCCGGTGCCGGCGGCCGGCTCGAGCGGCGCGCGCAGGTCGAGCGCCCTGGCCGCCGTCAGCGCCTCGACCGCGAGCACCTGCGCGAGCCCGTCGAGGGCCCGCCGGAGCTTGCGGCCGGTCGACCACCCCATCGAGACGTGGTCCTCCTGCATGGCCGAGGACGGGATCGAGTCGACGCTCGCCGGCGCCGCCAGCCGCTTCAGCTCGCTGACGATCCCGGCCTGGGCGTACTGGGCGATCATGTGGCCGGAGTCGACGCCCGGGTCGTGCGCGAGGAACGCCGGCAGGTCGCCGTTGCGGTTCAGGTCGAGCAGCCGGTCGGTGCGCCGCTCGGCCATCGAGGCGAGGTCGGCGACCGGCACCGCGAGGAAGTCGAGCGCGTACGCGACCGGGGCGCCGTGGAAGTTGCCGCTGCTCTCCACCCGCCCGTCGTCGGTGACCACCGGGTTGTCGACGGTGGCGGCCAGCTCCCAGCCGGCCACCCGCCGGGCGTGGTCGAGGGTGTCGCGGGCCGCCCCGGCCACCTGCGGCGCGCAGCGCAGCGAGTAGGCGTCCTGCACCCGCGTGCAGGCCGGCGTGCGGTGCGAGGCCATGACGGCGGATCCCGCCAGCAGCCGGCGCAGGTTGGCGGCCGACACCTGCTGGCCGGGGTGCGGGCGCATCGCCATGAGGTCGACCGCGAACGGGGCGTCGGAGCCCAGCAGCGCCTCGACGCTCATGGCCGCGGTGACGTCGGCGGTGCGCAGCAGCAGGTCGAGGTCGGCGCACGCCAGGAGCAGCGTCCCGAGCATGCCGTCGGTGCCGTTGACGAGGGCCAGACCCTCCTTCTCGGCGAGCTCGACCGGCGGCACCGGGACGCCCCCGTCGGACTCGCCCTCGCCCATGAGCACCAGCGCGACGGCCGCGAGCGGCGCCAGGTCGCCCGAGCACCCCAGCGAGCCGTGCTCGCGCACCACCGGCGTGACGCCGGCGTCCAGCAGCGCCGCCAGCGCCTGCGCCACGACCGGGCGCACCCCGGTGCGGCCGGAGGCGAGCGTGCGCAGGCGCAGCAGCATCATCGCCCGGACCACCTCCCGCTCCACCGGTGCGCCGATGCCGGCGGCGTGCGAGCGCACCAGGCTGCGCTGCAGCTGCGCCCGCAGCTCCGGGGCCACGTGCCGCGTCGCCAGCGCCCCGAAGCCGGTGGACACGCCGTAGTGGGCGTCGGGGGAGGCGGCGAGCCCGTCGATCACCGCGCGGCCGGCCGCGATGCGGGCCAGCGCCGTCTCGTCGAGCGCCACGCCGGCTCCGCGCCGGGCCACGGCGACGACGTCCCGCTCCGTCAGCGGAGCTCCCGAGACCACGACAGCGGGCGGGGTGACGACGGCGGGGGGCGGGCTCACCGCTGCACCGTAGGGCCCCCGCCCGGCACAGCGGAAGTACGCACGCTCGTCTCTCGTGCCGCAGATGGCATGCTGTCCGGACAGACCGTGTGACGCACGCCATCTCCCGGGCCGTGCGGCCCGTTGTGGCGACAGAGCAAGGGGAACGGCGAGGTGGCACCACCGATCGCACGGGGCGGCGCCAGGGTCGTCCGCCAGCTGCAGGGGCTGCTGTTCCTCGCCGTGCTGGCCGCTCTCGTCCTGCTGACCATCGGCATCTACAACAAGTGGTTCACCGACCGCGTGGCGGTGACCCTGCAGGCCGACCGGATCGGCAACCAGCTGACGACCGGGGCCGACGTGAAGGCGCGCGGCGTGATCATCGGTGAGGTGACCTCGGTGCGGGCCACCGCTGAGGGCAGCGAGCTCGAGCTGCGCCTCGACCCGGCGAAGGCAGGGCTGGTGCCGGCCGACACGAGGGCCCGGATCCTGCCGACGACGCTGTTCGGCGAGAAGTTCGTGGCGCTGGACTTCGACCTGCCGACCGACCCGGCCTCCGGCCGGCAGACGCTGGCCGACGGCGGCGTCATCACCCAGGACCGCAGCGAGACCGCCCGCGAGACCACCGAGGCGCTGGACAACCTGCTGCCGCTGCTGCAGACGCTGAACCCCGAGGCGGTGAGCACCACCCTGAACGCCGTCTCCTCGGCCCTGCGCGGCCGCGGCGACCGGATCGGCAGCAACCTCACCCTGGCCGGTCAGTACTTCGAGCAGTTCAACCCCGAGCTGGGCCGCTTCCAGGAGAACGTGCGGGGCACCGCCGACCTCGCCGACACCTTCACGGCCGCCACCCCGGACCTCGTCTCGCTGCTCGACGACCTGTCGGCCGTCAACCGCAACCTGGTGCGCGACGAGGCGGCCCTGGACCGGGTGCTGCGCGACACCGCCGGGGTCGCGCGCACCGCTGAGGACTTCGTCGGCGAGAACGAGCAGCGCTTTCTCACCCTGGCCCGCGAGAGCGTCCCCAACCTCGAGGTGTACGCCCGCTACAGCCCGCAGTTCCCCTGCATGGCGTTCTCGCTGGTCGACGACCACCGCGCGATCGCGAACGCCTTCGGGACGCTGCAGCCGGGCCTGCACATCACGCTGGAGTTCACCCGGGACAACGGCGGCTACGTCCCGGGCGACGAGACCGAGTACCTCGACGACAGCGGGCCGACCTGCCGCAGCCTGGGCACCGCGCCGCGCGAGCGGCCGATCCCGGAGTTCAAGGACGCGCAGGACGGCTACCGCGACGGCCAGGAGGTCGAGCCGTCGACGGGCCGGCGCTCGGGCGAGCCGCCGGAGGGACCGGGCGGTCCGTACACCTACCCCGACCAGCGCCGCAAGGCCCCGCAGGACCAGGGCACGCAGACGTCGGCCTCGGGCATGCCGATGTCGGCGGCCACCTACGACCGGGCCGCCGTCGGCGCGGTGGTGGCGCCGGCCCTCGGCCTGCGCCCCGACGAGGTGCCCGACGTCGCGGTGCTGCTGCTCGCGCCGGTCGCCCGCGACACGGTCGTGCGCGCGTCCTGACCTCCGGGGCGTTTCGCAGGGTCGGGTGGGGGCACAAGCCGGCCGCCGTGATCTTCCCTGAGGAGCAGACATGACCATGCCGAGCGATCCCGCGGGCGGTCGCCGCTACGAGCCCGGTCCGGGGACTCCCTACGACGGTCCGGAGCCCGGCACCCGCGAGTACGCGTATCCGCAGGAGAGCGGCATGCCGCCCGGTCCCGACCCCGGACCGGGCCCTGCCGGCCCGCACGGCTATGCGGCCGCCCCCAGCTACCCGCAGCGCCCGGTCGACCCCCGCGAGCGCTACCGCGAGGAGCAGAGCAGCTTCGCCGACGACGCCGCCCGCTTCAGCCGGCAGCACCTGCGCACGCCCGAGACCAAGGAGTTCTTCAAGACCTCCGAGTTCGTCCTGACGCTGGTCGCCGTCCTCACCCTGATCATCTCCGCGGCCGTGCAGGAGAACTTCGACGCGCCGCAGATGTGGCGGCTGGTCACCGCGATCGTGGTGGCCTACATCGTGAGCCGCGGCATCGCCAAGGCCGGCACGAACCGCAGTCAGCCCGGCGGCTCGGGGTCGTCCAGCCGCTACTGAGCCGGTCGTCCGCGCGGCCGGCCGTTGCCCCGCAGCCGGCAGCGCGTGGCATCCTCGCCGCCGAACCCGGACCCGAGCCGTGGCCACCTGAGGGCTGACGACGCCCGGCCGGACGCATGACGAGGAGTCCCCGTGCCCGCCCGGATGTCAGCCCTCGACAGCGCCCTGCACCAGCTGGCCGACGCGGTGCGGCACCTCGGGCTCGACGACGGCATGCACGCCCTGCTGGCCACCCCACGCCGCTCGATGCAGGTGGCCGTCCCGCTCCGGCGCGACGACGGCACGCTCGAGGTGCTGCAGGGCTACCGGGTGCAGCACAACTTCTCCCGCGGCCCGGCCAAGGGAGGCATCCGCTTCCACCCGTCCACCGACCTCGACGAGGTCCGGGCGCTGGCGATGTGGATGACCTGGAAGTGCGCGCTCGTCGGCATCCCCTACGGCGGTGCCAAGGGCGGCGTCGCCGTCGACCCCCGGCTGCTGAGCCGCAACGAGCTCGAGCGGGTCGCGCGGCGCTACATCAGCGAGATCCTGCCGATCGTCGGCCCGGAGAAGGACATCCCGGCGCCGGACGTCGGCACCGACGAGCAGACGATGGCCTGGATGATGGACACCTACTCCGTCAACTCCGGCTACACCGTCACCGGCGTCGTCACCGGCAAGCCGGTGTCGGTGGGCGGCTCGCAGGGCCGGGGCGGGGCCACCAGCCGCGGTGTCATGCACGCCGCCTTCAGCGCGCTGCACGAAGCGGGCATCGACCATCGGGGGGCGACCGTGGCGGTGCAGGGGTTCGGCAAGGTCGGCGGCCTCGCCGCGCAGTACCTGCACGACGCCGGCTGCACCGTCGTCGCCGTCAGCGACGTCAAGGGCGGGGTGTACTCGAGCAAGGGGCTCAACCCGGCCGCGCTGCTGCGGCACCTGCGCGAGGGCAGCGAGTCGGTCGTCGGCTACCCGGGCACCGACACGATCACCAACGACGAGCTGCTCGAGCTCGACGTGGACGTGCTGGTCCCGGCGGCCCTCGAGGGGGTCATCCACGAGGGCAACGCCGACCGGGTGAAGGCCTTCTTCGTCGTCGAGGGCGCGAACGGGCCGACGACGCCGGACGCCGACGCCGTCCTCGCCGAGCGCAACGTGCTCGTGGTGCCGGACGTGCTGGCCAACGCCGGTGGTGTCGCGGTCTCCTACTTCGAGTGGGTGCAGGACCTGCAGTCCTGGTTCTGGACGGAGGACGAGGTCGACGACCGCCTGCGGGAGCTCATGGAGCGCTCCTACGGCATGGTCTCGGCCCTGGCGAAGGACAGGGGCGTCTCCCTGCGCACCGCCGCGCAGATGATCGGCGTCGGTCGGGTCGCCGAGGCGCACCGCACCCGCGGGCTCTACCCGTAGCGGCCGGAACCGGGGCCGCCGCCGCACCGATCGGTCAGCGTCGATCCAGGCGTGGGAGCTCTGCCGCCGGCCTCGGCTGTGCTTGGATGAACGCGGAATGACACGGGTGCAATTTCACCCTTCCGCGCTCCGAGGAGAGACATGGCATCGGCTCCGCAGCCCGTCCCCCCGGCCGGCCCGGCCTCGGCCGACGCCCTGAGCGACCGCGACCGGGAGATCCTCGCCTTCGAGCGCCAGTGGTGGAAGTACGCCGGCGCCAAGGAGACGGCGATCCGCGACCTGTTCGGCATGAGCGCGACCCGCTACTACCAGGTGCTCAACGCGCTCATCGACCGTCCGGAGGCGCTCGTCGCCGACCCGATGCTGGTGAAGCGCCTGCGCCGGCTGCGCGCCTCACGGCAGCGCACCCGCTCGGCGCGCCGCCTCGGCATGGACGCCTGAGCGACCCTGCCCCCGTGATGGCAGCCCTCCGCGGCAGGGGCGGCACCGGCCCCTGGTGGTCGCCGGTCGGCCGGTCCGACCCGGCCCCGTCCGGCGGGGAGAGCGACCGCACGCTCGACGACACCGGCGAGCTGCCGGCGGTACCGGGCGGCCCGGACTCCGACCCGGACACCGGCCCAGCTGCCGGCCCGGCCCCGCCGCTCACCCGGACCGGCCGGCCGGCCCGCGCGGCTCGGCCTGGCTCGCTGCCTCCCGCCCGCGCCCTGGCCGGCGCGCTGGTCGCCGTCGCCGGGGTGGCCCTCGGCATCGGCACCCTGCTCTGGGCCACCGATGCTCCTGCCGGCGACCCGGCGGTGCGGCCGCCGGACGCGATCTCGGCCGGCGCCGACACCGGCACCGACGGCGGCACTGGCACCGACGGCGAGCCGACCTTCGACGAGCCGGCGGTCGAGGTGCCGGCCGATCTCCCCGCCACCGAGCAGCCCCCCGAGGTCCCCGTCGAGGCGCCGGCGGCGCCCCAGCCGCCACCGCCACCACCCGCGGCGGCTGCGCCGCCCGCGCCGGCCCCGCCCGTCGAGGTGCCGCTGCTGGTGCTCAACAACTCGCGCATCTCCGGCCTGGCCGACCGCGCCGCGGCCGACTTCCGAGCCGGTGGCTGGCCGGTCCGCGACACCGGCAACTCCCGCGGCCGCATCCGCGCCACCACCGTCTACTACCCACCGGGGCAGGAGGCCGTGGCCCGTGAGCTGGCCCGCCGCTTCCCGGCCGTGCAGCGGGTGCTGCCCCGGCTGCCGAACCTGCCGGGCGACGGGCTGACCGTCGTCGTCACCCGCGACTACGCGGCGTGACGGCGCCGGAACCCCGGACGTCCGCCGTGCGTCCCACCGGCATGCGCGTCCTGCTGCTGCTGCCGGTCCTGGTGCTCGCCGCCTGCGGCTCCGCCGATCAGGGAGCCGGCGACGACGACGCGCTCGTCCCGCCGGGTGACCCGGTCGGCGAGCTCGTCGTGGAGCAGCGTGCCGACGAGGGCGCCGGGCCGCAGCGCTGGACCCTCGTCTGCGGCGACCAGGCGACGGGGGACCACCCGGACGCGCAGACCGCCTGCGACCACCTGATCGGGCTCGACCAGCCGTTCGCAGCGCTGCCCGAGGACCGCATGTGCACCCAGCAGTTCGGCGGGCCGCAGACCGCCACGGTCACCGGCGTCTGGCGCGGCGAGCCGGTCGACCTCTCGCTGGCGCGGTCGGACGGCTGCCTGATCGAGCAGTGGGACCGCCTCGGTCCGCTGCTGCCCGGACCGGTCGGGGTCGACCCGCCCGGCTGAGCCCGGTCGGGCGTGGCCGATCAGTAGCCTCGCCGGGTGATCTCCCCGCGCACCGAAGCCGGTCGCCGCGCCCTGGCCGCCCTGCGCGCCGAGCCGGGCCGGGCCCTCGTGGCGCTCGACTACGACGGCACGCTGGCGCCGGTCGTCGACCGGCCGGAGGACGCCGTCCCGGCCGTCGGAGCGGTGGAGGTCCTGACGGCGCTGGCCGACCGGGTCGGTCGCGTCGCGCTGGTCACCGGCCGACCTGCCGGAGTGGTCGTCGAGCTCGGCGGTCTGGCCGGCGTGCCCGGCCTGGTGGTGCAGGGCCAGTACGGCGCGCAGCGGTGGGAGGCCGGCCGGCTCACCACACCCGAGCCGCTGCCCGGCACAGAGCGCCTGCGCCGCCTGCTGCCGGACCTGGTCGCCGCCGAGGGGGCCTTCCTCGAGGACAAGGGCCTGTCGCTGGTCGTGCACACCCGCCGGGCGCCCGACCCGGCCGGTGCCCTGGAGCGCCTGCGCCCCCGGCTCGAGCAGCTGGCGGCCGAGGCCGGCCTCGAGCCGCACCCCGGGCGGCTGGTGGTCGAGCTGCGCCCGCCCGGCCACGACAAGGCCGGGGCGCTGCGGGCCCTGTGCGTGCCCACGCCGTCGGCGGTGCTGTTCGCCGGCGACGACCTCGGCGACCTCGCCGGCTTCGACGAGGTCGACCGGTTGCGCGCCGAGGGCGTGCCCGCACTGCTCGTGTGCAGCGGCAGCGACGAGGGCCCACCGGAGCTGGCCGCGCGCGCCGACGTCGTCGTCGACGGGCCGCAGGGCGTCGTGGCCCTGCTCGAGTCGCTGCTGCGGGCTACGTCGCGCTGACCGGGCACCGGTCCCGGAGGTCGAGCCCGAGAACCGGCCCGGCCGGCGCTGCCGCCGCCGTCGGCGCGGCCACCCAGCGGTCCCCGCCGGCCCGCTTCGCCTCGTACATCGCCGCATCGGCGGCGTCGAGCACGGCGGGCACCAGGCTGCCGGGCAGGGCACGCAGCCCGCCGATCGAGGCGGTGAGGGTGAGCAGCGGCAGCTCCGGCACCCGGAACGGCTCGCGCAGCACCGCCAGCAGCCGCTCGGCGACGGCCTGCAGCGCGACCGCGGTGTCCACCTCCGAGCAGACGACGACGAACTCGTCGCCGCCCCAGCGCACCGCCCGCTCGCTGGGCCGCAGCGCCCGCGACAGCCGCCCGGCGACCTGCCGCAGCACGACGTCGCCCACGGCGTGCCCGGCGGTGTCGTTGAGCCGCTTGAAGCCGTCGAGGTCGAGGAACAGCACGGCCGCCGGGTCGGTGGCCGCGAGCGCCTCGGTCAGCAGCTCGGTGCCGGCTGCCCGGGTCAGCAGCCCGGTGAGCGCGTCGTGCCGCGAGGCGTGCAGCAGGTCGGCGCGCTCGGCCCGCTCGTCGGTGACGTCCTGCAGGTGCACGACCGTGCGGCGGGGCCCCGGGACGTGCACGGTGGCGGCGCCGAGGGCCAGCTCGCGACCGTCGCGTGTGCGGCACAGCACCCGGTCGTCGGGGGCCGTCCCGGCGAGCGCTGCGGCGAGCGCGTCGTCCTCACCCGCGAAGGCGCGCAGCCGCCCGCCCAGGCGCACGCCCCCCGCCGTCGGCCCGAGCAGCGCGTCGAGGGCGGGGTTGGCGTGCAGCACGTGCCCGTCCTCGTCGAGCACCGCGACTCCGAGCGGCAGGTGCAGCATCGCGTCGGCGAAGCCCTGAGCGGCGCCGGTGACGGCCGCCTCCGATCGCCGCATCACCGACCGGACGGCGAGGGCTGCCGCGAGCAGCAGCACGACGAGGGTGACGACGACGCCGTCGGGCAGGGTCCGCCCGGCGACGTCGACCTGCGGCAGCAGCAGCGCGGTCCACAGGACCGGGAAGGCGGACAGCCCGGCACCCTTCCACCCGTAGCGGATCGGCGCCTCGAGCAGCGCCATGACCCCGAGGGCCGTGCCCGCGCCCGGGACGTCGTGCCACAGCGCCGTCGCGCCGATGTAGAACAGCACCGTTGCGGCGGTCATCGTGGCTCCGAGCGCGGCGTCATGTCCGGCGCGCACGGCGGCGGGCAGCGCCGCCACCACGATCCCGGAGACCGCGAACACCGCGAGGTGCGCAGCGACCGCCGGGGAGCTGACACTGCTCGGCAGGGCGGCCGTGCTCAGCGACACCACGCTGAACAGCGCGCTGACCGCCCGCACCACCTCGAGCGCGACGGCGCCGCGGTGGTCCCGGTAGCGGACGGCACGTCGTCGCACGGCGGCGCGGGGCTCTGCCCACACCGCGCGCAGCCCTGGTCCTGTGGCCATCCGCCCTCCCGCCTCGGCTGCGACCGTAGGCCGCCGAGCCCGGGCGGCGCATGACCCGTTCGAGCCAGTGCCGGGGGGTTCGGCCGGGTCAGGTGGTCGCTCGCCGCTCGGCGTAGGCGGCCAGGGCCGCGACCTGCGCCGGGTCGAGCGAGGGCCGCACGACCGCGAGCGCGGCGTCGAGGTGCGCGGCGGTGACGGTGCTGGCCTCCATCGACTCGCGCATGGCGGTGAGCGCCGCCTCGCGGACCAGCGCCGCGCAGTCGGCCGCGCTGTAGCCGTCGGTGCGCTCGCCGACGGCGACCAGGTCGACGTCGTCGGCCAGCGGCACGCCCTTGGCGGAGGCCTTCAGGATGAGGGCCCGGGCCTCCGCGTCGGGCGGGGGCGCGTAGACCAGGCGCTCGAGCCGGCCGGGCCGCAGCATCGCCGGGTCGACCAGGTCCGGCCGGTTCGTCGCGCCGATGACGCTGACGTCGCGCAGCCCCTCGACGCCGTCGAGCTCGGTGAGCAGGGCCGCCACGACCCGGTCGGTGGTGCCGCCGTCGCTGCTCTGCCCGCGCACCGGCGCGAGCGCGTCGACCTCGTCGAGGAACACCAGCGACGGCGCCGCCTCCCGGGCGCGGCGGAACAGCTCGCGCACCGCCCGCTCGCTCTCGCCGACCCACTTGGACAGCAGCTCCGCGCCCTTCACCGACAGCACGTTCGCCTGGCCGCTGCCGGCGACGGCCCGCACCAGGAACGTCTTGCCACACCCGGGCGGGCCGTAGAGGAGCACGCCCCGCGGCGGCTCGACGCCGAGTCGGGCGAAGGTGTCCGGGTACTGCAGCGGCCAGAGCACGGCCTCGGTGAGCGCCGCCTTGGTGTCGGCCATGTCGCCGACGTCGTCGAGGGTGAGGCGACCGAGGTCGAGCTGCGCGCCCTCCATGGCGGTGGGGTGCACGACCTCGAGCGCGGCCTCGAGGTCGCGCTGCGCCACGCTGGCGTCGGCGTCCTTCGCCCGCCGGTGGCGCGCGGCCGCACGCAGGCCCGCCTCCCGGACGAGCGCCAGCACGTCGGCGGCGACGAAGCCGGGGGTGCGGCCGGCCACCTCGTCCAGGGCGACGTCGTCGGCGAGCGGCACCGACCGGGTGGCCACCTCCAGCATCCGCAGCCGCTGGGCGCGGTCGGGCAGCGGCACGGCGAGCTCGCGGTCGAGCGTGCCGGAGGTGCGCAGCTCGGGGTTGACCCGCTCGGGGTGCGCGGTGGTGCAGATGACGGCCACGCGACCGTCCCGCACGACGTCGCGGACGGCCAGCAGCAGCACCGGCAGCAGCGGGCCGGCGCCCTCGCGCGGGGCGAGCGCCTCGACGTCCTCGACGAGCACGACGGCAGGCGCCGACCGGGCGGCGCCCGACAGCAGGTCGGTGAGCTGCTTCGCGGCGGCGTTGGGCTCCAGGGCCGCCAGCGAGGGCGCCCACACCTTCTGCAGCCGGGCCCCGGCGAGGGCGCTCACCACCTCCACCAGCGCCGCCTTGCCGCTGCCGGCCGGGCCGGTGAGCAGGACGCCGGTGCCGGGGGTGGTGCCCAGGCTGCGGAGCAGGTCGGGGTGGTGGAAGGCGAGGTCGAGCCACTCCTGCAGGTCGCGACCCTGCGCCTCCAGGCCTGGCAGGTCGGCGAGGGTGCGCTCGGCCGTCGCCTGCCCGCCGCGCGGCGCCTGCTGCGGCAGCACCGGCGTCGCGCTGCCGGTGGTCGCGGTGCCGCCGTCCCAGCCGACGGTGGTGCCCATCGTCACCAGCGCCGGCCCGGCCGGGGAGGTGCCGGTGACGCGCAGCAGGTGCGTGGTCATGGCCGGCCCGAGCAGGTTGCGCAGCCGGGTGCGGGCTCCGGCCGGGTCGGCGGGGCCGCCGGGAGCCGCGCCCTGCAGGTGCAGCGAGACGTCGTCGCCGTCGGTGACCCACTTGCCGAGCAGGGCCGTGCGCAGCAGCTCGGGGTCGACGAGCGCCATGACGTCGGGCGGGCCGGCGACGGTGATCGTCGACGCCTCGACCGGGTCCACGCGGGCGACGTCGACGGCGGCCTGCTCGACCAGTCCGAGGTTGCGCAGCAGCACCTCGTCGCACAGGGCGGTGCCGACCGGGGTGTCGTCCGCGGCGAACGCGACGGCGGCGCCGGTGGTGCGCCGCCCGCGCAGCGTGACCGGCGACCAGGGCGACAGCCCGAGCGCGGCGACCGTCTGCCGGTGCAGCCGGACGATCCCGAGGCCGCGGTCGACCGGGGAGCGGTTCAGGGCGGCGGTCAGGGTCAGCACAGGCGGACCCTAACGGCAGGGCGTGGCGGGAGCCCGTCGTCAGCGGGCGACGTCGACGTGCACGTGGTCCTCGTGCGCCAGCACCGGGTTGTCCATGTCGCCGCTCGGGTGCCGGTAGGGGCGCCAGCCCGCGTCGGAGCGGCGCGCCGACCACAGCTGCCGGTCGAAGATCACCACGGCGAGGTCCAGCTCGTCGGCGTGCGCGACCAGCCAGTGCGACAGCGCCCACCCGCGCGCGGTGCTCTCCGGCGTCACCGGCCGGAAGAAGACGTCGATCGCGCGCCCCTCGTAGTGCGCCGAGCCCTCGATGTGGCCGTCGCGCACCCCGCCCGGGGCGAACCCGCCGAGCGACTGCGGGCCGAACGCCCCCTCCATCTCGGCCCGGAGCCGCTCCGCCCGCGGGGTCAGCCCGCTGTCGCCCTCGCTCTCGCCCGACGACGGCGCCGGCGACGTGCGGCAGGCCATGGCGCCCTGCGCCTGCCCGAGCACCGCGGCGGCGACGGCGGCGGAGTCGACGTCCGGGGCGACGGGCGACGGCGCGTCCAGCCGGGCAGGGGCCTCGGCGAGCGGAAGCACGTCGTCGGGGCCGGCGAGGACGGCCGCGACGGCGGCGTCGAGCTGCCCGGCCGGCACGCCGTCGCGGACGGCCACGGCGGCGAGGGTCGTCACGCTGCGCGCCTTCTCCCGCGACAGCCCGATCTCGCCGTCGCCGGTCGTCACCGAGCACGGAGCGGACAGCAGCGGCAGCGTCGTGGGCGCGGCGGCGATCGCTGCGACGCCCAGCCCGACCAGGCAGGCGAGCGCGAGCCCCGCAGCGCCCAGGCGGCGCAGCACGTACCGGCCCTCGCTTCCCTGTGCCACACCGGGACAACTCCGGCCCACCTGCCTCCGGTTCCGCGCTCGCCGCAGGGCCGCCGACGAGCACGTCCCGGACACGGCACCGGCCGGGCCCCCGGACGGGGACCCGGCCGGCGTGCGCCGCGCCGCGCGGCTACGGCGCCACGGGGAGGCCGGCCGTCACGCCGGTGTGCAGCACCGCCTTGGCGACCTGGCTGTACAGGCCCTTCGGGTGGTCGCGGAACATCGGCTCGGTGCCGAACATGACCACGCTGGCCCCCCGCTCGTCCTGGCCGCGGACGACGGACGCCTGACCGGCGGCAGCCGCGGGGCC
>DATLGD010000182.1:0-12243 GCA_035540755.1 Mycobacteriales bacterium
GCCGGGGCGGTGTGCGCGTCGGAGACGTTGCCGATAGCCCAGAGCACCGAGAGCCACTCGCTGCGCGCGACGCCCTGCGGCGCGAGCGCGTCGTTGATGTCCCACCAGGTGTACTCGGGGGCGAGGGCGTCGAAGCGGGTCTCGCCGCTGCCGGCGATCTCGCTGAACGCGCCGACGTACTGGAAGCCGCCGCCGTAGGAGCCGCCGATCGCGCCGATGCGGGGGTCGCCGGCGCCGTCCTGCACCACCCAGTCGAGCGCCGCCGCGAGGTCGATCAGCGCCTGCACGTCCCGGCCCTCGACGGCCGGGTCCATCACGTGCGCCTTGCCCCCGGACTCGCCGAAGCCGCGCTGGTCGAAGGAGATCACGCCGTAGCCGGCGGCCAGGTACCGCTCGAAGGCGGCCGGGCTCTTCTGCCGGCTGCCGCCCCAGCCGTGCCCTTCGAGCAGCACCGGCACCGGCGACGACGCCGAGGCCGACGCCGGGCGGAAGACCGTGTAGCAGATCTGCACCGGCGCGGTGCTGCCCGCGTCCGGCACGCTGGTCAGGCAGCCGTCGGTGGCGGTCGGGGCGGCTGCGGCGGCGGACGCCGGCGAGAGCCCGGCGGCGGTGGCGGCGAGGGCGACGACGGCAGCGAGCAGCGCTGCCCGGCGGGGGCGAGGCATGAGGTGGTCTTCGACGTCCGCGCGCGGGTTCCTGCACCGGCAGTGCGACTTCCGCGGGGACGCAGGGCGGTGGGTCCTCCGCTGCCCCGTGTCCGCTTGTCGTCCCCTCGGAACCGGGCCCTCAGGCCACCGGTGCACGTGCGGCGCGGACGTGCCCGGCGACGCCGATGCCCCAGCCCAGCGCCGGCCAGACCGGCCACGGGTACCAGGCGCCGGCGGACAGCCCGACGACCAGCCAGATCGCGACCAGCAGCGTCATGACGGCTGCGTAGGACGCCACGTGGTGCCCGAGCGCTGCACGGGCGACCGCCCGGGCCTGCAGGGCCCGCTCCCGCCGGTCGCGGTCGGCGCGCAAGGCGGCCGGCAGGTCGGCCTCCACGGCCGCGAGGTCCGCGCCGGTGCCGGCCGACCAGGTCCGGGCCAGCCGTTCGTCGAGCTCGTCGAGGGTGAGCAGGCCTGCTGCCGCGGCGTTCCCGAGCAGCGTTGCCGTCCGGTGCCGGTCGGCGTCGCCGACCCGGGCGCCCGGCGCCGACGCGACGCGTCCGGCCGATGCTGCCTGCCTGGCCTGGCTTCCGCACCACATCGCGTACCCTCCGTCCACTATGGACAGACAGCGTCCCCCGTCCACAGTGGACAGTCAAGGCCTGTCGTGAACGCGACCCAGGCGAGCCTGCTCGCGATCCTCGACGGCTGCGGCGGCGAGCTCACCGGCGGCGAGCTCGTGCGGATCGCCGAGCTGCGCATCGGTCAGTTCTGGAGCCTCACGCGCAGCCAGGTCTACCGGGAGCTCGCCGCCCTCGAGCGCGACGGCCTGGTGGTGCCGGGCGTCCCGGGCCCGCGTGAGGCGCGGCCCGTGCGCGTCACCGACTCCGGCCGGAAGCTCTACCGCGCCTGGCTGACGCGGCAGCTGCCGGGCGACACCATCCGCATCCCGGTCCTGCTCGCGGTCTCCTTCGGGGACTCCCTCGACCCGGCGGCCCTGCGCGAGCTGCTCGCGGTGAGCCGGCGTGAGCACCGCGACCGCCTCGCGTCGTACCAGGCTCTCGACGCCGACCTCGCCTCGTCGCCCGACGGCGACCCCTGGGCGCGGGCGACCGTGTCCTTCGGCATCCACTACGAGCAGGCGGTGCTCGCCTGGTTCGACTCGCTCCCGGAGCAGGTCAGGCCCTGACCGGGCGTTGCTAGTGGGCGTGCGCGGCGTCGGTCGCCGTCGCCCAGCGCTCGGCGTGCCCGCGGACGACGACGCCGTTGAGGGTGCTGAACGGCAGCGTCTGGAAGTCGACGGCGTTCGTCATGAGCGTGCACGGCCCGAGCTCACCGCGGCCGATCGCCACCGGGAGCCCGGTGCCGCACTCCTGGTAGTGGTGGTGACCGCCCATCAGGTGGCCGATCTCGTGCGCCACGATCTTGGCCGTGAGGTCCTTGTAGAAGGTCACCGGCCCGACCCGGATGCCCTCGTCGCCGACCAGCACGCCGGTCTCGCTGACGGCGAAGGCGCGGTCGGGCAGCGCGACGCCGCCGATGCAGTCGGCCATCCCGGCGACCGCGTTGCCGATGCCGGGCACCTGGATGTCCTTGTCGGTGACGACGGAGACGACGTCGACGCCGTCCGGCCGCTGCCCGCCGTACTGCTTCTTGGCCAGGTCGATGATCTCCTGGGCGTTGTCCGTGCGGCTGGTGCGGGTCGGGGCGAGCAGGTCGAAGCGCTCGAAGGACAGGTCGATGCCGAGCGGGCCGTAGGACTGCCGGCCCACGACGAGCGACTTCCTGACCTTGGCGAAGAGCTCCTGCTCGGCGGCGGCCCGCTCGTCCGGGTCGTCGATCGCGGCGATCTCGGCGCCCTGAGCGACGTCGACGACGGTGAGGACGTCGAGGCGGACCTCCTTCGCGCCGCCGGTGACGTGCGAGGTGCTGGTGGCGGCGGGGCCGAGCAGCTGGGCGCCGTCGCAGTCGACGTCGCGCATGAGGGCCTCGACGTCGATGATCCCGTGCACGCCCGGCGCGGGGGCGGTGCCGCCGCTGGCCAGGGGCGAGCCCTCTCCGGTGACCGACGCGGGCAGGCCGGCGCCGGCACTGGCTCCGGAGGCGACCAGCCCGGCGGCGGCGAGGGCGGCGAGCGCGGCCAGGCGGGGACGGCGGAGGGCGCGGCCGGACATGGCGGTCTCCAGACGGACGGGCCGCGGCGCGGGGGCGGACGGTCGCGGGAGCGGGTGCGTGCGGGACCACTTCGCCGCGGGCCGGCGCGTTCCTGCCGCGACCGCCGACCCCGCCCGGTGATCAACAGGGGGTCAGCAGCAGACGCGCCGGCGGGTCCAGCGGCGATCTCCTGTTGATCACCGGAGGAGGGCCGGACGCCCTCGGGAGCCGGCGGGGTCAGGTGCCGTCGCGGAGGCGGGTCAGCCACGCGGCGGAGGCGCGGAAGTCGGCGTCGGACGTCCCGTCGCGCACCACCGGGGGGACGCCGTCGGCGCGCGGGTAGCTGCCGAGCACCCGCACGTCGGCGCACACCCGGTGCAGCGCCGACAGCGCCTCGCCGACCCGCGCGTCGGCCAGGTGACCCTCGCAGTCCACGGAGAAGAAGTAGCGGCCGAGCCGGTCACCGGTGGGGCGGGACTCGATCCGGGTCAGGTTGACGCCGCGCACGGCGAACTCGGTGAGCAGCTCGAGCAGGGCGCCGGGGCGGTCGTCGGAGATGTAGGCGAACAGCGTCGTGCGGTCGGCGCCGGTCGGGGCCGGCGGCGGGCCGGGACGCGAGACGAGCACGAACCGGGTGACGGCGTCGTCCCGGTCGTGGACGTCGTCGGCGAGCGCGGTGAGCCCGTAGTGGGCGGCGGCCACCGGCGCGGCCAGCGCGGCGTCGTGGCGACCGGCGGCGACCTCGCGCGCGGCGTCGGCGGTCGACGGCGCGAGCACGACCGAGGCCTCGGGGAGCACCTCGCGCAGCCACCGGCGGCACTGCGCCTCGGCGTGCGGGTGCGTCGCGACGGTGCGCACCTCGTGCAGGCCGGTCCCGCGGCGGGCGAGCAGGGCGAAGCGCACCGGCAGCAGCACCTCGCGGGTGATCTGCAGCGGGTCGCCCGAGGCCAGCTCGTCGAGCGTGGTGGCCACCGACCCCTCGACGGAGTTCTCCAGCGGCACCATCGCGCCGTCGGTGTCGCCGGCGCGCACCGCCTCGAGCGCGGCCGCGACCGAGGCGTACGGGTGCAGGTCGGCCCGCCCGGCGGCCGGGAGCGTGCGCAGCGCCGCCTCGGTGAACGTGCCGGCCGGCCCGAGGTAGCCGAAGCGGGCGGGCGGGACGCCCGGCATCAGCCCGCCGCGCGCAGCCGGCCGGGCGGCGCCGGCTCCGGGCGGGCGCGGGCGATCGCCTCGCGCTCCTCCGGCGACAGCGGGTGGCTGCTGTCGCCGCCGGTGACGCCCTTGGCGTAGGTGCGGGTCTCGCTGCGCCCGTTGATGCTCGACAGGACGACGCCGTCGCCGGCGTCGTCGAGCAGGGCGGCCGAGAACGACAGCCGCCCGGCGAGGTCGTCGAAGGCGTCGTAGCGCACGACCGCGACGTGCCGCAGCGCGGTGCCGAGGTCGAGCCTGACCTGGGCGAGCTCGGCCCGCAGGGCGGCGACGTCGTGCCAGGGCTCGTCACTGGACACGGCACTGGCCACCACGCCCGGCACCGACGACAGGCCCGCGGACGCGAGCGCGGCGCAGGCGCGCTCCACCCGCCCCAGGCGCACGGCGAGCGCGACCGCGACCGCGAGCAGCAGCGCGAACCCGGCGACGCCCAGCGCCACGACGGTCGCGGTCGTCGAGTCGAGCGGCACCCGCCGAGGCTAACGGCCCTGCTTGCGTCCGTCCGGAGACACACCGCCGCCGCGGGCGCCTCCGGACGCAAGGGCCCGCGCCTCTACGCTGCGCCGCGTGGACCGGGACGACGCGCGCGCGCTGCTCGACGACGTCGCCGCCGGCCGGCTCGGACCGGACGACGCCCTCGAGCAGCTGGTCACCGCGCCCTTCGCCGAGCTCGCGCACAGCGTGGTCGACCTGCACCGCGAGCTGCGCACCGGCGACCCGGAGGTCGTCTACGCCGCCGGCAAGACGACGGCGCAGGTGCTCGACGTCGTCGCCGTCCTGCGCGGGCGCACGTCCCGGGCGGTGCTCGTCACCCGCGCCGACGGGCCGACGGTGACCGAGCTGCGGGACGCGCACGAGGACGTCGTCGTCGAAGGCGCGACCGTCGCCATCGGACGGCTGCCGGAGCCGCGCGGGCAGGTGGCCGTCGTCGCGGCGGGCACGTCCGACGGCCCGGTGGCCGCCGAGGCGGCGCTGACGGTGCGGGCGTTCGGCGCCGGCGTGGAGCGGGTGGACGACGTCGGGGTCGCCGGGCTGCACCGGCTGCTCACCGCGCGGCCGGCGCTCGAGCGGGCGGACTGCGTCGTCGTCGTCGCCGGCATGGAGGGGGCGCTCCCGAGCGTGGTCGGCGGGCTGGTCGGCACGCCGCTGGTGGCGGTGCCGACGTCGGTCGGCTACGGCGCCGCGTTCGGCGGCCTGGCCGCGCTGCTCGGGATGCTGAACTCCTGCGCGCCCGGGGTCGGCGTGGTCAACATCGACAACGGCTTCGGCGCGGGCGTGCTGGCCGCCCGCATCGCCCGGAGCGCCGGCGCATGATCGGCTGGCTGCCGTGATCGGCTGGCTGGACGGCGGCGCCGGCGTCAGCGGCGACATGCTGCTCGGTGCGCTCGTCGACGCGGGAGTGCCGCTCGAGCTGCTGCAGGACGCGGTCGACGCCGTGCTGCCCGGCGAGGTGCGGCTGAGCACCGAGCCGGTCGAGCGGGGCGGGCTCGGGGCGCTGCGGGTGGTCGTGGACGCGGGCGACGACGCGAGCGGCCCGAGCCGGCCGTGGCGCACGGTCCGCGAGCTGCTCGAGCGCGCGTCGCTCGACGACGCGGTGCGGGCGACGGCGCTGCAGGCCTTCACCCTGCTCGCCGAGGCCGAGGCCGCGGTGCACCGGGTGGCCGTCGACGACGTGCACCTGCACGAGGTCGGGGCGCGCGACGCCGTGGCCGACGTCGTCGGCGCGGCCGCGGGGCTGGCCTCGCTCGGGCTGACGTCGCTCACCGCGTCGACGGTGAGCGTCGGCAGCGGCACCACCCGCGGCGCGCACGGGCCGCTCCCGGTGCCGGCGCCCGCGGTGCTCGCCCTGCTCGCCGGTGTGCCGGTGCAGGCAGGCCCGGCCGCGCACGAGGCCACGACCCCGACGGGGGCCGCGCTGCTGCGGGCGACGGTGACGGCGTTCGGGCCGCTGCCGCCGATGCGGCTGCAGCGGGTGGGTGTCGGTGCCGGCGGGCGCGACCGGCCGGAGGTCGCGAACGCGCTGCGGCTGGTGCTCGGCGAGCCGGTCGGGCAGGCCGACCGGCCGGCCGCCGCGCTGGTCGTCGAGGCCAACGTCGACGACCTGGACCCCCGGATCTGGCCGCTGGTGCTGGGCCGCCTGCTCGACGCCGGCGCACACGACGCCTGGCTCACCCCGGTGCTCATGAAGAAGGGCCGGCCGGCGCACGTGCTGTCGGCCCTGTGCCCGCCGGCGGCCGTGCCCGCCGTGGAGCAGGTGGTGCTCACCGAGACGACGACGATCGGGCTGCGCCGCACCGCCGTCACGCGCACGGTGCTCGAGCGCGCGGAGCGCACGGTCGACGTCGACGGTCAGCCGGTGCGGGTCAAGACGGCGTCGCGCGACGGGCTCGTCGTCAACGCCATGCCCGAGTTCGACGACGTCGTCGCCGCCGCGCACGCCCTCGGCCGGCCGGTGAAGGCGGTGCTGCTCGCCGCGCACGCGGCGGTGGCGCAGTCGGGCTGAGCCCGCAGCGTCGAGGGCGACGACGTCAGCCGGCTGCGGCGGCCCGCTCGGCCTCGACCAGCTCGCGCAGGCCCTCGGCCAGCGGCCGGGGTGTCCAGCCGAGCTCGCGCTGCGCCTTCGCGCCCGACGCCCAGAAGGTGACCCCGTCGGACGAGCTGATCAGCTCGCGCAGGTTGGGCGGGAAGCCCAGGGCCGGGCCGACGACGCGCCCGGCCGGGGCGAGCGCCTTCAGCAGCGTCGTCGGCACGGTCAGGGACGGCGGCCGGCGACCGGCCTGCTCGGCGAGCAGGCCGATCAGCTCGCGCGTGGTGGTGGGCTCGCCGGCCAGCACGTAGGACTCGCCGGCCACCCCCTTGTCGAGGGCGAGCAGCAGGCCCTCGGCGACGTCGTCGCGGTGCACGGGGGTGAGCCCGAAGCCGGGGAACGGCAGGGCCGGCAGCCGGCCGGTGACGAACTGCCGCAGCAGCTCACCGAAGGTGCTCGGGTCACCGGGGCCGTACACGACCCCCGGCTGCACGACGACCAGCGGCAGCCCGCGCTGGGCGATCTCGGTCGCGCGCCGGTGCGCCTGCGCCTTGGTCGACTCGTAGACCGAGGTCGCCGGGACGCCGTCGTCCCGGACCCAGGTCTCGTCGGCGACCTGCCCCCGGGTGTTGCCGAAGACGGCCACGGTCGAGACGTGCACCGCCCGGCGGACGCCGGCCGACAGGGCGGCGCCGAGCACCCGCTCGGTGCCCCCGACGTTGGTGTCGACCAGCGCCGGCCGCCGGTCCTCGGGAACGCCGACCTCGTACAGCGCTGCGGCGTGCACGACGGCGTCGACGCCGGTGCAGGCGGCCGCCAGGGACGGCTCGTCGGACAGGTCGCCGACGACGAGCTCACAGCCGAGAGCGGCGAGCGCCGTCGCCCGCGCCGCGTCGCGCACCAGGGCCCGGACGTCGTCGCCGCGGGCGCGGAGCCGGCGCGCCACCTCGCTGCCGACGAAGCCCGTGCCGCCGGTGAGGAACACCTTCATCCGCGGACCCTAGCCCGCGCGGCGTCGTCCCGCTGTGATCTGCTCGTAACCGAGCCGTGACCGGTCTCGGCCGGCCGGCCTCAGCCCCGGTTGGTCATCGAGAAGCGCAGCCGCTTCATGCCGTTCTGCGGCGCCGGGTCGGTGCCGGTCGTCTCGAACAGCTCGGCGACGCGCGACCCGACCGACTCGGCCGACCAGCGGCTGCCGCCGTTGTCGATGAACGCCTCGCTCGTCCAGGGCCTGTACAGCTCGACGGTGTCGCCCTGCACCCCGAAGACCTTGCCGCTGATGTGCGCCGCGGCGTCGCTGCACAGGTAGGCCACGAACGGGGCGACGTTGTCCGGGTGCCAGAAGTCGAAGCCCTGCTCCGCCTCACCGCCGTCGATGGCGCCGTAGGCACCCTCGGTCATCCGGGTCCGCGCCGCGGGGCAGATGGCGTTGACGGTGATGCCGTGCTTCCAGTTCTCCTGGGCGACGATCTGCGCGAACGCGGCGATGCCGGCCTTGGCCGCCCCGTAGTTGCTCTGGCCGAAGTTGCCCAGGATGCCGCTGGTGCTCGCCGTGCAGACGACACGCCCGGGCTGCCCGGCGTCCCGCCAGTGGTTCACGGCGGCGTGGGTGGGGGCGTAGTGCCCGCGCAGGTGCACCTTGAGCACGGCGTCCCACTCCTCCGGCGTCATCTTGGCCAGGGTGCGGTCGCGCAGGATGCCGGCGTTGTTGACCAGCGCGTCGAGCCGGCCGAGCTGCTCGACGGCGGCCTGGACGATGCCGTTCCCGTGCTCGATCTCGCTGCAGTCGCCGAGGTAGAGCACGGCCGTGCCGCCGGCCGCGGAGATCTCGTCGACGACGGCCTGCCCGGCCGCCCGGTCCACCTCACCGACGACGACGCCGGCTCCTTCCCGAGCCAGCTCGAGCGCCTCACCGCGCCCGAGGCCCCGGCCGGCACCGGTGACGATCGCGACCTTCCCGTCCAGAAGTCCCATGCCCGGGGACCGTAGTACCGCCTCGACCTCAGCCCGACGGCGCCTCCCACCACAGGGTGAAGATCGCCTCGCGCGCGGCGGCCGTGCGCTCAGGGAGCTCCGGACGTTACGGGCGGCCGGGACAGGGCAGAGCCGTTCCGGCACCCGCAACCGGGCCGCCGGCCCGTCCGGCCCGCTCGTCCGTCCGCGCCGCGCGGCGCCGCCCGACAGGAACTGACATGACTCCGCTCGCCACTGCTCCTGGCGCGGCCCCTTCCGCGCTGGCCAAGGCCGCGCCCCCGCTGCACACCCGGCTCGTCGACGCGCTGGCCGACGCGCTGGCCGACCCGACCGGCGCCGTGCTCAGCGCGCTGGCCGACGCCGAGCCGTGCGACCGCCGCGACCGGGTGCTCGCCCTGCTCACCGTGCACGACCTGCACACCGCCCCGCTGGACGTCGTCGGCAGCGCCGCTCGGCACCAGCACCACCCCGCCGTCGCCGCGCTGAAGGGCCGGCTGGAGGGGGCGTGGCTGGCCGAGCTCGACGCCGCCTGGGCGGCCCAGGACCGGTTCGGCGACGACTGGTCCGGCGAGGACGCCGTCGAGCGGGTCGTGCAGGACATGCGCGCGCTCGCCGCCACGGACCGGCTGCCCACGACCTACCGTTGGCTGGCCCGGACCGCCGGTTGGGAGCAGCTCGTGCGGTTCCTCGCGCTGGAGGGCGGGCCGGACGGCGGTTTCGACGACCTCGTGGCGCTGTGCCAGGTCGGGCTGTCCGGCAGCGCCAAGCTCGAGCTCGGCAAGAACTACTGGGACGAGATGGGCTGCGGCGACGCCGCCGCCGTCCACACCGTGCTGCACCAGGAGATGGCGGCGGCGATCGGGATGCCGCCCGTCGAGCGGCAGGACTCGCCGCTGGAGGCCCTCGAGCGGGTCGCCGTCGGCGGGCTGCTGGCCACCAACCGCTGGCTGCAGCCCGAGATGATCGGGGCGCTCGGGCTGCTCGAGCTGCAGGCCGGGCCGCGCTGCCGGCTGGTGGTGCAGGCCTTCGACCGGCTCGGCGCACCCGCCGAGGCCTACCCCTTCTACGTCGAGCACGCCGAGGTCGACCCGGTGCACGGCAGGGACTGGATGGACAAGGCGGTCGTACCGCTGGTCGCGGAGCGCCCGGAGTGGGGGCCTCGGATCGTCAAGGGCGCGTGGTGGCGCTCGCAGCTGAACCTGGCCTTCTTCGAGGCGGCCCGCCGCGAGCTGGTCGGCGACGCCGTCGAGCAGGCAGCGTCGGCCTGACCCGGCGGGCGGTCCTAGGGTGCGCGGCATGGCAACTGCTGCGACCGCCGGCGTCCCGCACCGTGCCTCCGTCAGCAGCGAGGTCGGCCGGCTGCGCACCGTCCTGCTGCACCGCCCGGGGCCTGAGCTCCAGCGGCTGACCCCCCGCAACAACGCCGACCTGCTCTTCGACGGGCTGCCGTGGGTGGCGCGCGCCCAGGAGGAGCACGACGGCTTCGCCGGTGCCCTGCGCGAGCGAGGCGTCGAGGTCCTCTACCTCGCCGAGCTGCTGGCCGAGACCCTCGAGATCGAGGCCGCCCGGGCCGAGGCGGTCGGGGCAGCCGTCGCCCCGTCGGTCGTCGGCCCGACCCTCGCGCACACCCTGCGCGGCTGGCTGATGGAGCGCTCCAGCGACGAGCTGGCGGTGCACCTGACCGCCGGCCTCACCCACGAGGAGCTGCCGCGCACCGGTGCCGAGGGGGTCGTCGCCCGGATGGCGGCGGACGGCGAGTTCGTCGTCCGCCCGCTGCCGAACCTGCTGTTCACCCGCGACTCCTCGGTGTGGGTGGAGCAGCACGTGGCGGTCACCCGCCCGTCGATGGACGCCCGCCAGCGCGAGACGACGCTGACCGGCGTCGTCTACCGGCACCACCCGCGCTTCGCCGGCACGCCGCTGCTCTACGGCGGCAGCCGGGAGGAGGCCTGGTTCGAGGGCGGCGACGTGCTGGTCATGGCGCCTGGCGTGGTCGCCGTCGGTGTCGGGCAGCGGACGACGCCCGCCGGCGTCGAGGCCTTCGCGTCGCGGGCGTTCTCCGCCGGCGTCGCACACGCGGTGCTGGCCGTCCCGATCGCGCAGGAGCGGGCCACCATGCACCTCGACACCGTCTGCACGATGGTCGACACCGACCTGGTCGTGATGTTCCCGGCGGTCGCCGACACCCTGCGCGCCTACCCGGTCACCCCGGACGGTGACGGCGGCGTGGTGGCCGGGGACCCGCGGCCCTTCCTCGAGGCCGCGGCCGCCGCCATGGGCATCGAGCGGCTGCGCGTCGTCGACACCGGCCTCGACCCGGTCACCGCCGAGCGCGAGCAGTGGGACGACGGCAACAACACCCTCGCGCTCGCGCCCGGCCTGGTCGTCGCCTACGAGCGCAACACCGAGACCAACGCCCGGCTGGAGGACGCCGGCGTCGAGGTCGTGCGGATCGCCGGCAGCGAGCTGGGCAGCGGCCGGGGCGGCCCGCGGTGCATGAGCTGCCCGGTGCTGCGCGACCCGCTGCCCACCTGACCGGACCGGCAGGAGCGCTCCTGACGGGTTCGGGCGCTGTCGGAACCGTCGGGAGGGCTCCTGACGGCGGGCTAGCGCAGGGTGAGCTGGCGGCTGAGCAGGCCGGCGCGGGTGCGGCGCTCGTCGTCGGTGAGCTCGCGCGGGGCGGCGAGCTCCTCGTCGAGCCGGGTCCGCAGCACGGCGACCGGCTCCTCGAGCGCGGCAGCCTCCATCTCCAGCGGCAGGTCCCACACCGGGCAGAGCAGGCCGTGCGCGCGGAACGAGCCGACGTAGCGGGTGCCCTCACCCAGCGACAGGCCGCCCGAGCCGTCGCCCCGGTGCCGTCCGGCGAGCCGGGCCAGCGCGTCGAGGGCCGGCTGCTCGGCCTCCGGGAGCACCCACCGCAGGTGGCTGCGCTCCTTCATCCGGCACCAGTAGGCGCCCGGGACGGCGTCGAGCCGGGCGGTCGGGATGACCGTGGCGTTCGCCCGCTCCATCGACGCGGCCACCTCGCCGGACCGGTCTTCGGCGGCGCCCTCGACCCAGTAGTCGAAGCCCTCGTGGACGGTCACCTCCAGCGGCGCGTCGGCGAGCAGGTCCTGCAGCCGGGGACCGGGACCGGGCAGGCCCGTCGCCTGCACCGGGCTGCCGGGCGGAGCTGCCAGCGCCTCCTGCAGCGCCCAGGCGACATCGCGGCTGACGTCGCCGGAGCGTGTCGGCACCTGCAGGCCGAGCATCACCCGGCCATCGGCGCGCACCAGAGCCGGCCAGGCCATCGGCAGCACGGTCGACAGCGTCACCGACGCGTCGGGGGCGTCGCGCACGGTCAGCTGCGCCGTCGCCGCGGGCACGATCTCGCGCAGGGCCACCCACTCCACCTCGCCCGGCAGGCCCTCGAACGGGCGGGTCACCAGGCGTCGCTCGTCGGTGTCGCGGCCGTGGCAGGCCTTGTACTTCCTGCCCGAGCCGCAGGGGCAGGGCTCCTTCGCGCCGACGACCGGGATCTCGCCGGCGGCCGCTCCCGGCGCAGGGGCGCCCCCGGGGCGGGCGGGCGGACGACGGCGGCGGCTGCTGATGACGGGCTCCCGGGATCGTGACGGCGCCTCCGACCCTAGTGCGGCCGGCCGGGACGGACGGGCGCCGGGAGTGCGTCGGTCCGGGTGCGGCGGCAGACTCGGCCGGTGCCCGCCGCTCGGATCGTCGTCGTCGGCGCCGGGC
>DATLGD010000183.1:0-5823 GCA_035540755.1 Mycobacteriales bacterium
GCCCGCGCAGCGCGAACGGGCCGAAGACGAACACCGGCCGACGCGGGTCGCGGACCAGGCGCAGGAGCACGAGCGGACCCAGCACTGCGCCCACGCCGATCGCTGCCAGCAGCGTGCCGTAGCCACGACCGTCGACCTGCAACTGCTCGCGCGCGTAGACCACCAGCAGCGCGCTGGTCGCGCCGGCCGACAGAGCCGCCAGCAGCTGGGCGACGGCCAGGGCACGCAGGAGTCGGTCGGCGACCAGGACGCGGGCGCCCTCGAGGGCGTCGTGCACCAGCGTGCGCCGCTGCAGCGGTGCCGGCTCGGCCACGACATGGAGGCCGCGCAGGAGCAGCGCGCTCACCACGAACGACGCCGCGTTGAGCGCGAAGCCCCAGCCGAAGCCGGCCGTCACGACGACCAGCCCCGCCAGTGGTGCCAGCGCGATCTGGGACAGCACGGCGGCCGTCCAGATGCCGCTGTTGGCCGCGACCAGGTGGTCCCTGCGCACTAGCGCCGGCAGCACCGAGCCTGCCGCGGGGTTGAAGAACACCGTGCCCGCCGAGGTGCCCGCGGCGACCACGAACACCAGCAGCAGGCTGTCCTGCGTGACCACCAGCAGCGCGACCAGCGCGGCACGGCCGAGATCGGCGGCGACCATCACCCGCACGCGCGGCAGCCGGTCGATCAACGCTCCCGCGAAGGGCGCCAGCAGCAGGATCGGCAGGATCTCGGCAGCGACCACGGCCGTGACGCCCAGGCCCGATCCGGTCAGCTCGTACACGAGCAGCGCCAGGGTGACGGTGCTGATGACGTCGCCCCACTGCGACACGGTGCGGGCCGCCCACAGCCGCCGGAAGGCCGGCTCCTGGAACGGGTCGCGCAGCCGCGCGGTGCGCGGCCGGTCGTCGCCGGTCATGCCCTCGCCAGAGCTTGGGTCACGCCCGACGCCGCTCCGCGTCGTCCAGGACCGCGAGCACGTCGTCCAGCGCGTCCTGCACGGCCGGGGCGACGGGCAGCGCGCCGACGGCGCCGGCCTGGTCGGCCGCGGCGACGTCAGCGTCGTACGGCAGCACTCCGGCCAGCTCGATGCCCTCGGCCGCCAGCGCGTCCCGGAAGAAGTCCGCGTCCTGCGGCGTGCGCGCCTTGTTGCCCACCGCGACGACCTGGGGGATCCCCAGCTCGGCCGCCAGCGCCGACGTGCGCGCCGCGGTGAGCACCGACTTGCGGGTCGGCTCGCAGACCACCACGAGCAGGTCGGCGTGCGCCAGGGTGCCGCCGGAGCGGCTGAGGTGCTCGAGGCCGGCCTCCATGTCGACCAGGACGAGGTCGACGTCGTCGAGCGCGTCCGAGAGCAGGCTGCGCACCGTGGCGTGCCCACCGCAGGTGCAGCCGGCGCCGGCTGCCGCGACCTTGATGGCCGACAGCAGCGTCGGACCGGCCGGCGTGGGTCGGCCGTACTGGGCGAGCAGGTCGGCGGCAGCCGTCGTCCCGCCGGAGCCGACCACGACCGACCGCGGCAGGACCGGGACCGCCTCGGTCTCCGGCAGCGAGAGCCCGAGCGACAGCCCGAGGTTGGGGTTGGAGTCGGTGTCGATGGCGACGACGTGGCGACCGCGGTCGGCGTAGGCCCGGGCCAGCAGACCGGAGACGGTCGTCTTGCCGACGCCCCCCTTGCCGACGACGCCGAGCTTGAGCTGCAGCTGCCTCGAGACAGTGGTCATGCGAAGGCCTCCCTGACGGACGGTACTGGCGCGAATCACCTACCGGGGGCACACTGCCAGCATCACGCCGCACCGTCGAACGGCAGGAGCAGCGCATGGTCGTCCTGTGGGTCATGAGTGCGATCGCTCTGCTCGTCGTCGCGCCGCTGGTGGTGGCGCTGGCCAGCTACGTCATCCGGGCGGCTCTGGAGTGCGCGCGGTACGCCGACGACATCCTCGAGCACGGGGTCGGCATCACCGCGGCCGTCGAACCGGTGCCCGCGCTGCTCACCACCCGAGAGCTGACGGCCGAGGTCACCGAGAACGCCGTCGCCTACGTCGGCGCGCTGCGCCGGCTGGTCGCCACGAAGTCCTGAAGGAGCCGTCGTGCCCGCAGCAGGTATCGCCGCCCTCGTCGTCACCGGCGTGCTCGTCGCCGCCCTGGCCTTCTACCTGCTCTGGGTGGTCGTGATCCTGCGCCGGCTCACCGACACGCTGGGCAAGGTGGTGTTCGGCGTCGCCGCCATCGCCCACCGGGTCGAGCCGGTCGAAGCCGTCGTGGGCGAGATCAACGGCGACCTCGTCGCGGTGGCCGACGCGCTCGAGCAGCTGGCCGACGACGTCCGCCCGCTGCGCGCCCCCGAAGCGTCACGAGCGTCCTGACCGCCCCCTTCTGCG
Organism: Mycobacteriales bacterium; assembly: GCA_035540755.1. GTDB lineage: Bacteria > Actinomycetota > Actinomycetes > Mycobacteriales > SCTD01 > DATLGD01. The sequence continues at coordinate 2,364 of DATLGD010000183.1, forward strand.
AGGAGCACCGCATGGCCGTCGAGTTCCGCTGCCAGGACGTCGGAGTGGCCTGCACGAACGTGGCGAAGGCCGAGACGGCCGACGAGCTCGTCGCCGCCGTCGCCGCGCACGCCAAGGACAAGCACGGCGTCGAGCTCAACCAGACGCTCATCGACTACGCCGTCACCAAGGTCCGGCCCGCGGGTGGCTGAACCCGCCCCGGAGCCCGTCATCGACCCGGCGCTGGAGACGCTCGGGCCGCTGCTGGACCGGCTCGAGGAGCTGCTCGCCGACGTCGAGGATCTCGACGACGGCGTCCGCGACAAGGTCTTCGAGCTGCTCGACGGCGTCGACGCGGTGCACCGCCTGGCCCTGACCCGGCTGGCCGACGCGCTGGGCGGCGGGCTGGGCCGGTTGCGCCGCGACGACGTCGCCGTCGACTGGCTGTTCCAGGCCTACGGCGTGGGGGTGGACGACGTCGACGCCGCCTCCGCCGCGCTGGCGCCGGTGCGTCCCTACATCCACGAGCACGGTGGCGAGGTGGAGGTCCTGGGGGTCCAGCACGGCGTCGTGCGCGTGCGCCTGAGCGGCGCCTGCTCCGGCTGCACCTCTGCGGCCGAGACCCTGCGGCACGGGGTCGAGGAGGCGTTGCGCGAGGGCCTGCCAGGCTTCGTCGCGATGGACGTGGCACCCGACGACGGCGCCGCTCCTCACCCGCCGCCGACCCAGGTGCTGCTGCAGATCACGCCTCGCCCGGCGGACCTCTGAGGCCTCAGGTGGTCGCCGCGGCGTGCTCCTGCAGCAGCCGCTGGACCTCCTGCACCACCACCGGGACGGCCCGCCGCGTCGCCTCCGACAGGCCCTGCCGCGGCTCGTCGGTGTCGGTGGTCTGGACCCCCACCACCAGCGTCGTGGCCGGGAGCACCCCGAGCCCCAGCGCCACCATCAACGCCCGCTCCGGCGTGGCCAGGTGCATGTCGGCCAGCTCGTCGCGCCGCCGGTCGACCGACAGCGTGCTCACGTCCAGCACGTCCGGACGCTGGACGACGACGCTGCCAGCCGCCCGGCCCAGGTCGACGGCGTCCACCACGAGCAGCAGGTCGACCGGTGAGGCGAGCAGCTCCTGCACGAGGTGGATGCCGCCGATGCCGACCTCGAGCACCCGCGCCCCGGTCGGGAGCGGCGTCTCGGCCAGCGCCTGCGCAACCGCGGCTCCGACCCCGTCGTCGGCGCGCAGCACGTTCCCGAAGCAGGCCACGACGGCGTCCACCGTGGAAGGGTAGAACCGTGGCCCAGCCGCAGCAGGAGACGCTGGCCGATCGCCTCGGTCGTTTTCCTGCGGAGCGCTATCCCGTGCAGCACGCCACCACGCAGTTCCACCTCGGGTCGCAGCTGCTGCAGCGCGGGCACCTGGAGCCGGCGGTCGAGGCGCTCACCGTCGCCCGCGAGCTTTTCAGCAGGGTCGGCATGAGGCTCGAGGCCGCCAAATCCACGGTCATGCTCGGGGTGGCGCACCGCTCGGCAAGTCGACTCGACGACGCCGCCCGTGCCTTCACGGCCGCCGGTGAAGACCTGTCAGCGCTGCACCAGCCGGCCGAGGAGGGCGCCGCCGCCTACAACCTCGGCCTGGTGCGCCAGGACGCCGGCGACCGTGAGGCAGCTCATGCGGCATGGATGCGGGCCCGCGAGATGTTCCTGTCCGCAGGCCTGCCCGCCCGAGCGGCCGCAGCGGCGCGCGACCACGGCGCGTCGCTGCTCGCGGCCGGCGACGCTCAGGCCGCCCTGCCGCTGCTCGAGCAGGCGGCAGCGCTGGCCGAACGCGCCGGCGACGACCCCGGCACCGCTGTCGCGGCCAACGCTCTCGGCCTGGCGCACCTCGCGGCCGGCGACGCGCCGGCAGCTGTGGGGGTCCTGCGCCGGGCGCTGGCGTTCGTCCCCCGCACCACGCGGCCCGGCGACCACGCCATGGTCAAGGCGAACCTCGCCCTCGCGCATGAGCAGGCCGGGAGCACTGCCCGGGCGCGGCTGTGCGCCGTCCAGGCGCTCGCCGTGGCCGGCGCCGCCCCACCGGTGCGGGCCCAGGCTCAGGCGCTGCTCGCGCGGCTGCCCGGGCGACCGCACGAGGACCTGCTGACGGTGCTCGACGCCGAGCCTCGCGAGGAGTGGGTGCCCCTGCTGCGCGAGGAGGCGGTCCGGGTCGCCGAGCTCCCTGCAGAGCGGGCGGTCACCGTCCGCGCCTTCCTGGACGGCGTGCTGGCGCGACCCGAGTCGGCCTACGACCTGGCGCAGGCGCTGCTCGACGTCCTGCTCGAGCTGCCGCCGAGCGCCTACACCCCGCTGGTGGCCGCGGTCGTCGAGGCCTGCGCCGATCGGCCAGAGCAGGAGCAGGAACGGCTGCGCGCCGTCGTCGGCTCGGCGATGGCGCGATTCGCCCTCCCGCAGTGGCAGCGGGTGGCCATCGACCTCAACCGCGCGGCTGAGCGCGCCGGGCAGCCGGCTGCGTGGCGGTGACGCGGCGGTGACGTCCGACCTCGACCCCGAGCAGCTGGCGCAGGTGCTCGCCGACAGGCCCGTGCGCAGCTACCGCGCGCTGCTGTCGACCGAGCCGGTCGCGATGGCCTGGGCGAGGGAGGACGTCGCCTCCGGCGCGGTGGTCGTGGCCGACTACCAGGCGTCGCCGCGCGGCCGCGGCGGCTGGCCCTGGACGGTGCGCCCGGGCGTCGGGCTCGGGTTCACGCTCGTGGTGCGTCCCGAGCTGGAACCGGAGCGGGAGGGCTGGCCGTACGTCGCCTGCCTGCTGGGGCTGCACGACGTCCTCGGCACCACCGGCGCGGGCTTGGTGTGGCCGGACACCGTCACCTCTGCCGCAGGACAGGTGCTGGCCCGGCTCGGCGTCCATGTCGAGCTCGGCCCGTCCCGCACCGAGTGGGCCTGCGTGACCGTGCTCGTGGAGGACGTCGTCCCGCCGCGGGCGCAGCTGCTGTCCCGGTTGCTCGGCGCGGTGGAGCAGCGGCTCGACCAGCCGGCCGAGCAGGTGCTGGCCGACTTCCGCCCGCGGTGCGTCAACCTCGGGCGGTCCCAGCGCGCCCGGCTGATCCCGCTCGGGCCGGGCGGGCCGGAAGTGGTCGGCGAGGCCGTCGACGTGCTCGCCGACGGGGCGCTGGTGCTGCTGACACCTCGTGGCTCCCGTGTGGCGGTGCCGCCCCAGAACCTCGGCCTGCTCGACGACCCGCCGGGACCGGTGCAGGCGCCGGACCGCGTTCTCGGCCAGTTCCCCACAGCCTGAGCGGAAGCGCAGCCCCGTCAGCCGCGCCGGGCCTACGGCTCGAGCGCCTCGACCGTCTCGAGGCGGTCCAGCTCCTCCACCAGTGCCCACCACAGCCCCCAGTCGCGGTGGTCCATCCCCTCGCTGCCGAGGCTGCCGGCGATGGCCAGCCGGAACCGGTCACGCAGCGCGAAGGCACGCCCCCAGCGCCCCTCG
>DATLGD010000184.1:0-63562 GCA_035540755.1 Mycobacteriales bacterium
CCCCACACCCGAGGCAGGACTCCGTGAGCCAGACCGACCCGTCCTCCGGGCTCGTCGTCCCTGCGACGACCCTGTCGGCCCCGCCGCCCGTGATGCGCGCCCAGGGCGGCGGCATGGGCCTCGACGAGCAGGTGTTCCACCGCCTCCTGCGCGAGCGGATCATCTTCCTCGGCCAGCCGGTCATGGACGAGATGGCCAACGCCATCTGCGCGCAGCTGCTGCTGCTCGCCGCCGAGGACCCCGAGCGCGACATCCACCTGTACATCAACAGCCCCGGCGGCTCGGTCTCGGCCGGCATGGCGATCTACGACACCATGCAGTTCGTCAACAACGACGTCGCCACCTACGGCATGGGCCTCGCGGCGTCGATGGGGCAGTTCCTGCTCTGCGCCGGCGCCAAGGGCAAGCGGTTCGCCCTGCCGCACGCCCGCGTGATGATGCACCAGCCCTCCGGCGGCATCGGCGGCACGGCGGCCGACATCGCCATCCAGGCCGAGCAGATGCTGTACGTCAAGAAGCTGCTGGCGGAGCGCATCGCGTTCCACACCGGCCAGAGCGTCGAGCAGATCGAGAAGGACTCCGACCGCGACCGCTGGTTCTCCGCGGACGAGGCGAAGGAGTACGGCTTCGTCGACCACGTGGTCAGCGGCGCCTCGCAGGTGCCGTCCGGCGCCGGTACCGCGGTGGAGGGTGACAAGGCATGAGCAGCAGCTCGGACTTCAGCACGCCGATGAACTACACGATCCCGATCGTCATCGAGCAGACCTCCCGCGGCGAGCGCTCGTTCGACATCTACAGCCGCCTGCTCAAGGAGCGCATCATCTTCCTGGGCACGCCGATCGACGACGGCGTCGCCAACGTCGTCATGGCGCAGCTGCTGCACCTGGAGTCCGAGGACCCCGACCGCGACATCTCGATGTACATCAACTCACCCGGCGGCTCGTTCACCGCGCTGACGGCCATCTACGACACGATGCAGTTCGTCAAGCCGCAGATCCAGACCATCTGCATGGGGCAGGCGGCCTCGGCCGCCGCGGTGATCCTGGCCGCCGGCACGCCGGGCAAGCGGCTGGCGCTCGAGCACGCCCGCGTCCTCATCCACCAGCCCTCGGGCGGCGGCGAGGGCCAGTCCTCCGACATCGAGATCCAGGCCCGCGAGATCCTGCGGATGCGCGACCTGCTCGAGGACATGCTCGCCCGGCACACCGGCCGCGAGGCCGCGCAGATCCGCAAGGACATCGAGCGCGACAAGATCCTCACCGCGCGCGAGGCGGTGGAGTACGGGATCGTCGACGAGGTGGTCAGCACCCGCAAGGCGTCCGTCCCGGGCAGCTGAGCGCGCCCGTGCGCGTGTCGCGGCCCCACGCAAGGCCTGAGAGCGAGATCGTGAAGGGGCTACGACGAACGGCTCTCAGGCGGTACCGTCGGGCGAGCGAGCCGTTCGCGGCTCTGACCGCGGACCGCGACCGACGACCGGCAACCGACGACGATCAGGGACGAGGCTTCTGAGGTGGCACGCATCGGCGACGGCGGCGACCTGCTGAAGTGCTCGTTCTGCGGCAAGTCGCAGAAGCAGGTCAAGAAGCTCATCGCCGGTCCCGGCGTGTACATCTGCGACGAGTGCATCGACCTCTGCAACGAGATCATCGAGGAGGAGCTCTCGGAGAGCTCGGAGCTCAAGTTCGACGAGCTGCCGAAGCCCAAGGAGATCTACGACTTCCTCGACCAGTACGTCATCGGCCAGGACACGGCCAAGCGCACGCTGGCGGTCGCGGTCTACAACCACTACAAGCGGGTGCAGGCGGGGTCGCACGAGAAGGACCCGGTCGAGCTGCAGAAGAGCAACATCCTGCTGCTCGGGCCGACCGGCTGCGGCAAGACGCTGCTGGCGCAGACGCTCGCGCGGATGCTCAACGTCCCGTTCGCCATCGCCGACGCGACCGCGCTGACCGAGGCCGGCTACGTCGGCGAGGACGTCGAGAACATCCTGCTCAAGCTCATCCAGGCCGCCGACTACGACGTCAAGAAGGCCGAGACGGGCATCATCTACATCGACGAGGTCGACAAGATCGCCCGCAAGAGCGAGAACCCGTCGATCACCCGCGACGTCTCCGGCGAGGGCGTTCAGCAGGCGCTGCTGAAGATCCTCGAGGGCACGACGGCGTCGGTGCCTCCGCAGGGCGGACGCAAGCACCCGCACCAGGAGTTCATCCAGATCGACACCACGAACGTGCTGTTCATCGTGGGCGGGGCGTTCGCCGGGCTCGACAAGGTCATCGAGGCCCGCACGAACAAGACCGGCATCGGCTTCACCGGCTCGCCGCGGTCCAAGGGCGAGGTCGACGGCGGCAACGTCTTCGGCGACGCGATGCCCGAGGACCTGCTGAAGTACGGGATGATCCCGGAGTTCATCGGCCGCCTGCCGGTGCTCACCAGCGTGCACAACCTCGACCGCGAGGCGCTCATCCGGATCCTCACCGAGCCGAAGAACGCCCTGGTCCGCCAGTACAAGCGGCTGTTCGAGCTCGACAACGTCGAGCTGGAGTTCACCGAGGACGCGCTCATCGCGATCGCCGACCAGGCCATGCAGCGCCGCACCGGCGCCCGCGGCCTTCGGGCGATCCTGGAAGAGGTGCTCAACTCGGTCATGTACGACCTGCCCTCGCGCGGTGACGTCGCCAAGTGCGTCATCACCGGTGAGGTCGTGCTCGAGCACGTCAACCCCACCCTGGTGCCGCGCGACGCGAGCACGCCCGCGCGGGAGCGGCGCTCCAAGAGCGCCTGACTGCGCGTCGCCCGAGCTTGTCGGCCCGGCTCTGCGCCGGCACGTCCTCTTGCGCTGTCGGCTCGTGCCTCGCCGCCTCATGCGCTGCGACGACGTGCCGGCGCGCCGCCGGCCCTCGGGCGCAGCCGCGTGACTGGGGTCCTCGAGGCGACGCGACCGGGCGCTTGCCGTCGGACACGCCGGCGGGTCGGACGGCGTCCGCCCCCTGCGGGGGCGCAGCGCGGCCCGGGCGCCTGCCGTCGCGGTCGCCGCGTCCGCGGACGGAGCGGTCAGGCGGTGCGGTAGCCGGCGAGCTGGCGGGCCTGGGCGACCAGGCGGCCGCGGGAGTCCCACAGCAGGCACTCCTCGTCGAGCCAGCCGTCCTGCAGGAGGGTGGCCCGCTGCACCGCGCGGATCCAGCCGGGGGCGGGCAGGCCGCGCAGCAGCACGGTGAGCTCGAGCGTGGGCACCCAGCCGAACAGGCCGAGGTCGAAGGTGACCGGCGGCAGCGCGTCGGCGAACACCAGCAGGTCCAGCATCGAGGGATCGGCGCCGTCGTCGCGGCGCAGCCATGCTCGGATCTCGGCCTGGCCGGCCGGCTCCCCGACCGCCCACATCACCGTCGACAGGTCGGGCCGCAGCTCGACGTGGTCGAGCTGCCCGACCTTGGTCCCACCCGGGCCCGTCGACGGCGCGCGCGGGCAGTCCTCCACCGGCGGCAGCTCGGGTGGACCGGCCGACCCGGCGGCCCAGAACGGCTCGGCGTCGTCGCTCCAGCGTCCGGTGGACAGCAGCACCTCGACCCGCGGTGCGTCGTCCTGCAGGAGCCGGACCCGGGACGACGCGACGCGGCGGCCGGTGCGCAGTCGCTCGACCTCCACCACCGCGGCCGACTCCGACGGCGAGGCGACGTAGTGGGCGCTCACCGCCATCGGGTGCGGGTGCTCGGCGTCGAGGGCCGCCTCGACCATGGTCGCCAGCAGGTACCCGCCGTGCGGCTTCCCGCCGATCGACCAGCTCGGGTCGACGTCGACAGCCCTGCGGGTGACGTCGCTCACGAGCGCGGCTCGCGGTAGGCCGCCAGCTGCCGGGCCTGCGCCACCAGGCGCCCCGCGGAGTCCCACACCTGGCACTCCTCGTCGAGCCAGCCGCCGTGCAGCACGGTGGCCCGCTGCACGCAGCGCAGCCAGCCGGGTGCCGGCACGGCGCGCAGGTGCACGGTGAGCTCGACGGTCGGCACCCACCCCGGGAGCCCCAGCTCGAAGGTGACCGGGGGGAGTGCGTCGGCGACGGTGAGCAGCAGCAGCGGGTCCGGCTCGCGTCCGTCGGCCGACCGCACCCACGCCCGCACCTCGGCGCCCCCGCCCGGCTCGCCGTGCAGGAAGCCGGCGGTCCGCGGGTCCAGGCGCACGTCGAGCTGCTCGAGGATCCCGTTGCGCGGCTGCCCTTCCGGCATGGTGTTGCGGGGGCAGTCGTCCGGGCCGGGCAGCACCGGCGGCGCGGCGTCCACCCGGTAGGGCGCGGTGTCGACGCCGGGCAAGGTGCCGGCCGACAGCAGGACGTCGACCTTGACCCGGTCCTGCTGCAGCAGCCGGGCGCGCAGCGACGCCACCGAGCGGCCCTCGCGCACCCGCTCGACCTCGACGGCGGCCGCACCGACGTCGGTGCGCGAGGAGAACTGGGCGCTGACGGCGAGCGGGTGCGGGTGATCGGTGCGCTCGAGCGCGGCGGCCGCGACGGTCTCGAGCAGCCAGCCGCCGTGCAGGATGCCGCCGCCGTAGGCCCACGCGTCGTCGAGCTCGAGCTCGAGGCCGGTGGTGGCGGTGTCGTCGCGAGTCGTCACGGCGGGCGAGCCTACGGACGTCCGCGGCGCGCGACGGCCGCGGTGTGCCAGGACGCGGACGCAGGGGGAAACCGGGGGAGGGCGGCGGGGGAGATCCCTAGACTCGCCGCGTGAGCGACACCCCGCCGAGCCGCGTGCCCGACAAGCCCACCCTCGACGGCGTCGAGGACACCTGGGACGCCGCCTGGCAGGAGCAGGGGGTCTACCGCTTCGACCGCACGGCGGAGCGCGTCGACGTGTTCGCGGTCGACACGCCGCCGCCGACGGTCAGCGGCTCGCTGCACGTCGGCCACGTCTTCAGCTACACCCACACCGACCTGGTGGCGCGCTACCAGCGGATGCGCGGCCGGACCGTCTTCTACCCGATGGGCTGGGACGACAACGGCCTGCCGACCGAGCGCCGCGTGCAGAACTTCTACGGCGTGCGCTGCGACCCCTCGCAGCCGTACGACCCGGACTGGCAGCCGCCCGCCGACGCCGGCAACCTCAGACGAGACCACCGGCAGGTGTCGGTGAGCCGGCAGAACTTCGTCGAGCTCTGCCAGCGCCTGACCGTCGAGGACGAGAAGGCGTTCGAGGCGCTGTTCCGCCGCCTCGGCCTGTCGGTCGACTGGAACCACACCTACGAGACCATCGGCGACCGCGCCCGGCGCGCCGCGCAGCGGGCGTTCCTGCGCAACCTCGCCCGCGGTGAGGCGTACTCCACCGAGGCGCCGACGCTGTGGGACGTCGACTACCGCACCGCTGTCGCGCAGGCCGAGCTCGAGGACCGCGAGCTGCCGGGCGCCTACCACCGGATCGCGTTCCACGGGTCTCCGGGATGGCGGGCGGGCGACGACTCGGCCGACGTGCACATCGAGACGACGCGCCCCGAGCTGCTGCCGGCGTGCGTGGCGCTGGTCGCGCACCCCGACGACGAGCGCTACCGGCCGATCTTCGGCAGCACCGTGCGCACACCGCTGTTCGGTGTCGAGGTGCCGGTGGTCGCTCACGAGCTGGCCCAGCCCGACAAGGGCACCGGCATCGCGATGATCTGCACCTTCGGCGACACCACCGACGTCACCTGGTGGCGCGAGCTGGACCTGCCGGTGCGCAGCGTCGTCGGGCGAGACGGCCGGCTGCTGCCCGACCCGCCGCCGGGCGTCGGCACGCCGTACGACGAGCTGGCCGGCAAGACGGTCAAGCAGGCGCAGAAGCGCGTCGTCGAGCTGCTCGCCGAGTCCGGCGAGCTCGTCGGCGAGCCCAAGCCCATCACCCACCCGGTCAAGTTCTACGAGCGCGGCGACCGACCGCTGGAGATCGTCACCAGCCGGCAGTGGTACGTCCGCAACGGCGGCCGGGACGCCGACCTGCGCGAGGCCTTGCTCGAGCGCGGTCGTGAGCTGGACTGGCACCCGCCGTTCATGCGCTCGCGCTACGAGAACTGGGTCGGGGGCCTGAACGGCGACTGGCTGATCAGCCGCCAGCGCTTCTTCGGCGTGGCGTTCCCGCTCTGGTACCGGCTCGACGAGTCCGGCGAGCCCGACTACGACAACCCGCTCCTGCCCGACGAGAGCCGGCTGCCGGTCGACCCGACCAGCGAGTGCCCCGACGGCTGCACCGAGGACCAGCGCGACGTCCCGGGCGGCTTCACCGCCGACCCCGACGTCATGGACACCTGGGCGACGTCGTCACTCACGCCGCAGATCGCCGGTGGCTGGGAGGACGACCCCGACCTGTTCGGCCGCGTCTTCCCGTACGACCTGCGCCCGCAGGGGCACGACATCATCCGCACCTGGCTGTTCTCCACCGTGGTGCGCAGCCACTTCGAGCACGGCAGCGTGCCGTGGACCGGCACCGCCCTGTCCGGGTGGATCCTCGACCCCGACCGCAAGAAGATGAGCAAGAGCAAGGGCAACGTCGTCACCCCGATGGGCCTGCTCGAGCAGCACGGCAGCGACGCGGTCCGCTACTGGGCCGCCGGTGGCCGCCTCGGCACCGACACCGCCTTCGACGAGGGCCAGATGAAGGTCGGCCGTCGCCTTGCGGTGAAGCTGCTGAACGCCAGCAGGTTCGCCCTGAATTTCCCGTCCGCGCCGGACGGCCCGGTCACCGAGCCGCTCGACCGGGCGCTGCTCGCCCGGCTCGCCGGCGTGGTCGAGGAGGCCACCGCCGCGTTCGAGAAGTGGGACTACGCCCGCGCGCTCGAGGTCACCGAGTCGTTCTTCTGGCCGTTCTGCGACGACTACATCGAGCTGGTCAAGGGTCGCGCGTACGGCGGGGGACCCGAGGCGGAGTCGGCCAGCCGGGCGCTGCGCACGGCGCTGGACGTGCTGCTGCGCCTGTTCGCCCCGGTGCTGCCGTTCGCCACCGAGGAGGTCTGGTCGTGGTGGCGCGAGGGGTCGGTGCACGCCCAGAGCTGGCCGGACGCCGACGCCTTCCGTCCCGGCGACGACGCCGAGCCGGTGCTGCTCGACCGCGCCGCGCGGGTGCTGGCCGAGGTGCGCAAGGCCAAGAGCGGCGCCAAGACCTCGCAGCGCACGCCGGTGACCCGGCTGGTGGTCACCGGCTCACCGGAGCACTACCGGCCGGTCGAGGGCGACCTGCGCAACGCCGCCGTCGTCGAGGGCGACGTCGAGTACGTGGGCACCTCCGAGGACGTGGCGGCGGTGGCCGAGGTGGAGCTGGGAGAGGCCCCGGCCAAGGTCGCCCCGTGACGGCGCCCGACCCGCTGGCGCGGGTGATGGCGGCGCTCGCCGACCGCTACCCGGCCGAGGACCGCATGGTCCCGGACCTGGTCCGCATGCACCTGCTGCTCGACCTGCTCGGGTCGCCGCAGCTGGCCTACCCCTCGATCCACCTCACCGGCACCAACGGCAAGACCAGCACCGCCCGCATGGTCGACGCGCTGCTGCAGGCGGCGGGGCTGCGGCCCGGCCGCTACACCAGCCCGCACCTGCAGTCGGTCACCGAGCGGATCACCACCGACGGCGTCGCGATCGGCGAGGAGCACCTCGCCGAGGTCTTCGACGAGCTTGCGCCGTACGTGCAGATGGTCGACGAGCGGTCCGAGGACCGGATGACCTTCTTCGAGGTGCTGACGGCGATGGCGTTCGCGGCCTTCGCCGACGCGCCGGTCGACGTCGCGGTGCTCGAGGTGGGGCTCGGCGGGCGCTGGGACGCCACGAACGTCGTCCGCGCGCAGACCTGCGTCGTGCTGCCGGTGGGCATGGACCACGCTGCGCTGCTCGGTCCGACGCTCGAGGACATCGCCGCCGAGAAGGCCGGCATCATCTCCGAGGGCGCCACGGTGCTGCTCGCCCAGCAGCCGCCGGAGGCGGCAGCGGTGCTGCTGCGCCAGTGCGCCGAGGTCGGCGCGACGATCGCGCGCGAGGGCCTCGAGTTCGGCGTCGTCGACCGGCGCACGGGCGTCGGCGGTCAGATGATCGACCTGCAGGGCCTGGGCGGTCGCTACGACGAGGTGTTCCTGCCGCTGCACGGCCCGCACCAGGCCGCCAACGCCGCGGCGGCGCTGGCGGCCGTGGAGGCGTTCCTCGGCGGCGGCCACGAGCCCCTGGACGTCGACCTCGTGCGGGAGGGCTTCGCCCGGGTCGCGAGCCCCGGCCGGCTCGAGGTCGCCCGCACCTCGCCGACCGTGCTGCTGGACGCCGCCCACAACCCCGAGGGGATGCGGGCCACCGTCACCGCCGTCACCGAGGCCTTCTCCTTCACCTCGCTCGTCGCGGTCGTCGCGTGCCTCGACGACAAGGACGTCGAGGGCATGCTCGAGGCGCTCGAGCCGGCGGTGGCGTCGGTGGTGGTCACCCAGAACGGCTCACCGCGGCGGCTGCCCGTCGATGACCTGCAGGCGCTCGCGGTCGACGTGTTCGGCGAGGACAGGGTCCTCGCCGAGGACGCCCTCGACGACGCGCTCGACACCGCCGTCGCGAAGGCCGAGGCCGAGGCGGCCTACGGCGGCGCGGGGGTGCTCGTCACCGGCTCGGTCGTCACCGTGGGCGAGGCGCGCACCCTGCTCGGCCGCCGGTAGCGTGGGCCCGTTCCTCCCCCCGTCAACCAGGAGACCTGCACCGTGGCCGTTGAGCGCACCCTCGTCCTCGTCAAGCCCGACGGCGTCCGCCGCGGCCTCGCCGGCGAGGTCATTCGCCGGCTGGAGAGCAAGGGCCTGGCGCTGGTCCGCATGGAGCTGCGCACGCTCGACCGAGAGACCGCCGAGCAGCACTACGGGGAGCACAGGGAGCGGCCGTTCTTCGGCGAGCTGGTCGAGTTCATCACCGGCGGGCCGCTGGTGGCGCTCGTCGTCGAGGGGCCGAACGCGGTCGCCGGCGTCCGCCGCATCATGGGCGTCACCAACCCGGTGGAGGCCACGCCCGGCTCGATCCGCGGCGACTACGCCCTCGAGATCGGCCAGAACCTCGTGCACGGCAGCGACTCTCCCGAGTCCGCCGCCCGCGAGGCGGCGCTGTTCTTCCCCGACCTCGGCTGATCCGCCGTAGCGTCCGCCTCGTCCCACGGGGGACGTGTGCCAGGACGCGGACGCAAGGGTGAGGGGGGAGGGGAGTGGTGGCGAGCAGCCTGTCGTTCGTGGGTCGTGACATCGCCGTCGACCTCGGCACCGCCAACACCCTGGTGCACGTGCGGGGTCGGGGTGTGGTGCTCGACGAGCCCTCGGTGGTGGCCGTCGACCGCGCGACCGGCGCGATGGTGGCCGTGGGCGCCGAGGCCAAGTCGATGCTCGGCAAGGAGCACGAGAACCTGCTGGTGATCCGGCCGATGAAGGACGGGGTGATCGCCGACTTCGAGATCACCGAGCGGATGCTGCGCTACTTCATCCAGTCGGTGCACCGCCGCCGGCACTTCGCCAAGCCGCGCCTGGTGGTCTGCGTCCCGAGCGGCATCACCGGCGTCGAGCGCCGGGCGGTCAAGGACGCCGGCTACCAGGCCGGCGCCCGCACCGTGCACCTCATCGAGGAGCCGATGGCCGCCGCGATCGGCGCCGGCCTGCCGGTGGCCGAGCCCGTCGGCAGCATGATCGTCGACATCGGCGGCGGCACGACCGAGGTCGCCGTGCTCTCGCTCGGCGGCATCGTCACCAGCCAGTCGGTGCGCACCGGGGGCGACGAGCTCGACGAGGCGATCGTCGCGTTCGTGAAGAAGGAGTACTCGCTGCAGCTGGGGGAGCAGACCGCCGAGAAGATCAAGATGGCGGTGGGCTCGGCGTTCCCTCGCCTCGACGAGCCGCAGGCGCAGATCACCGGCCGCGACCTCGTCGGCGGGCTGCCGAGGACGATCGTCGTCAGCGCCGAGGACATCCGCAAGGCGATCGAGGAGCCGGTCGCGGCGATCGTCGACGCCGTCCGCTCCACCCTCGACCGGTGCCCGCCCGAGCTGGCCGGCGACATCATGCAGCGGGGCATCGTGCTGGCCGGCGGTGGCGCGCTGCTGCAGGGGCTCGACGAGCGGCTGCGGCACGAGACGGGGCTGCCGGTGCACGTCGCCGACGACCCGCTGAACGCCGTCGTGCGCGGCTCGGGACGGTGCGTGGACGACTTCGACCGGCTGCAGGCGGTCCTGTCGTCCGAGCCGCGGCGCTGACCTGCCGATGACGCCGCGTCCCCGGGTGCTGCTGGTCGGGCTGCTGGCCCTCTGCTTCGCCCTCATCGCCCTGGACGGACGCGACGGCTCGCCGTTCGACCCGCTGCGCCGCGGGGTGGCGGCGGTGCTCGGACCGGTCGACCGCGGCGTCGGCGGCGCCGTCGCCTCGGTGGGAAGCGCGCTGGGGAGCCTGGGCGACCGGGACGACGCCGACCGGCTCCGGGAGGAGAACGACCGGCTCCGCCGGCAGCTGGCCGCCGGCGAGGCCGACGGACGCATCGCCCGCGAGTGGCGGTCGCTGCTCGGGCTGGTCGAGCCCGAGGGCTGGACGGTGGTGCCGGCCCGCGTCGTCGGCGCCGGGCAGGCGCTCGGCTTCGCCCGCACGGTCACCGTCGACGTCGGCAGCCGCGACGGGGTCACCGAGGGCCAGCCGGTCGTCGCGGGCGCGGGGCTGGTCGGGCGCACGGTGCAGGTCGGGCCGTGGACCAGCGTCGTGCTGCTGCTGGACGACCCGGCCTTCGGCGTCGGGGCGCGGCTGGCGGACACCGGCGCGCTCGGCCTCGCGAGCGGCGAGGGGAACGGTCGGTTGCGCTGGGTGCAGGTCGACGGCGGTGACGTGGCCGTCGGGGCGACCCTGCTGACCGCCGGGTCGGACACGTTCGCCGCCGACCTGCCGGTCGGCCGCGTCACGGGCTCGGCCCCCACTGCGGGCGGGCTCACCGTCGCCGCCGACGTCGAGCCGTTCGTCGACCCCGGCCGGGTCGACGTGGTCGGTGTCGTCGTGGCGGCGGCGCGGTCGGAGCCGCGGGCCCCTCTGCCGTGACGGCCCGTCGCGTCACGCTCGGCCTCCTGCTCGTGCTGACGGCCGTGGTCCTGCAGGGCGCAGTCGTCGCCCGCCTGCCTGTGCCCGGCTCGCCGCCCGACCTCGTCCTCGCGCTCGTCGTCGCCGTCGCCCTGGTCGAGGGGCCCCGCTCGGGGATGCTCACCGGCTTCGCCGCGGGGCTGCTCGTGGACCTGTCCGCCGACCACGAGCTCGGCCGCCTCGCGCTGGTGCTCGTGCTGGTCGGCTTCCTCACCGGGCTGCTGCAGGACGACCTCGACGGTCCGCTGCTGGTGCCGCTGCTGGCCGGTGCGGGGGCGGCCGCCGTCGCCGTGCTGGTGTTCGCCGGGCAGGGCGTCCTGCTGGGCGATCCGCGGGTGACCGGCAGCATGTTGTGGCGCTCTCTGGCGTCGCTGGTCCCGTACTCTGCCCTCCTGACGCCGGTCGTCGTCCCCCCTGTCGCAGCGCTGCTCCGGCGGGTCGACCGGAGGCCCTGACACGCCCGCACTCCTGCAGGGGACCCCCGTGCCCGACCGCTCGGCCCGGCGACTGCTGGTGCTGCGCGTGCTCGTCCTGTCCATGCTGGTGACGCTGCTCGGCCGGCTGGCGTACCTGCAGGTCTGGACCGGCGAGGAGTACGTGCAGGCGGCCTCCTCGAACCGGGTGCGCGACGTCGTCACGCCGGCCGCGCGCGGGGACGTCGTCGACGTCACGGGAGTGCCGCTGGTGCGCAACCGGACGGCGCTCGTCGTGTCGGTGAACCGGGCGCTGCTGCGCCGGGAGCCCGACCGGGGAGCCGCCGTGCTCGACCGCCTGTCCGGTCTGCTCGACCGGCCGGCCGAGGAGCTCGCCCAGGTCATCACCCCGTGCGGCGGCGGTGTCGAGCCGCCCTGCTGGCGGGGTTCGCCGTACCAGCCGGTGCCGGTCGCCGAGTTCGCCGCGTCCGACGCGGCCGGCGTGCGGCGGGTGCTGGCCGTCGAGGAGCGCCGCGAGGACTACCCCGGTGTGTCGGTGGACTTCCGGGCCGTGCGCGAGCACGCCGCGGCCGATCCGACGTCGGCGGCGCACGTGCTCGGCTACCTCGGCCCGGTCAGCGCCGAGGAGCTCGAGGCCGGCACGCACGACGGCGCCCGGCGCGACAGCCTCGTCGGGCGCACCGGCGTCGAGGCGAGCTACGACGCCGCGCTGCGCGGCCGCGACGGCGTCGAGCAGCTCGAGGTCGACCACGTGGGCGCGGTGACGGGGCGGCGCGAGGTGACGCCGCCGCAGCCCGGGCAGACGCTGGTGCTGTCCCTGCACGCCGGGGTGCAGGCCGCCGCCGAGGGGGCGCTGCAGCGCGGCGTCGAGCGGGCCCGCGCGATCCCCGCCCGGGGCGGCGGGGGCGAGCTGCTGCGCGCCGACTCCGGCGCCGTCGTCGTCATGGAGGCGCGGACCGGCCGGCTGGTCGCGCTGGCCAGCTACCCGTCCTACGACCCGGGGCTGTTCGTCGGTGGGGCGTCGCCGGCCCAGTACGCGGCGCTGGTCGACGAGGCGCGCGGGGCGCCGCTGGTCTCGCGGCCGGTGCAGAGCGCCTTCGCGCCGGCGTCGACGTTCAAGGTGGTGTCGACGCTCGCGGCCGTGCAGAGCGGCGACTACCCGCTGACCGGGCAGTACCCGTGCCCCGGCACCTACGCGCCGCTCGGCGGCAAGCGCAACTTCGAGAGCGCCGACCTCGGCACGATCGACCTGCGCACCGCGCTCGTGCAGTCCTGCGACACCGTGTTCTACAAGTTCGCCTACGAGCAGTGGCTCGCCGACGGCGGGCTCAACCCGGTCGAGCAGCCGCGCGACCCCGTGCTGCGCATGGCACAGGGCTTCGGCCTCGGCACGCCGACGGGCGTCGACCTCCCCAGCGAGCGCCGCGGCACCGTGCCCGACCGGGAGCACCTGCGCGCGCGCTGGGAGGACCAGCGGGAGAACTCCTGCGCCGGCGCGGCGAACCCGGCGCACGACGAGGCCCGCCGGCGCGCGAACCAGGAGTTCTGCGACGACGGCTGGCGGCTGCGCGCCGGCGACGCCGCCAACGTCGCGATCGGCCAGGGCGACCTGCTCGTCACGCCGCTGCAGCTGGCCACCGTCTACGCGGCGATCGCCAACGGCGGCACGCTGCTCTCGCCTCGGATCGGCCGGGCCCTGCTGTCGCCAGACGGCTCGTGGGCCACCGACGTCGAGCCGGAGGTCCGCGGCACCGTGCCGGTCGACCCCGAGGTGCTCGCCTACGTGCGTGACGCGCTCGCCGCGGTGACCACCGAGGGCACCGCCGCCGGGGCCTTCGCCGGACTGCCGCTGCACGTCGCCGGCAAGACCGGCACCGCTGAGGTGGCGGGCAAGCAGGACACCTCGTGGTTCGCCTCCTACGCCCCGGCAGACGACCCGCAGCTGGTGGTGGTCGGCATGGTGACGCAGGGCGGCACCGGCGGCAGCGTGGCGGCGCCGATGGTGCGCGAGGTGTACGAGGCGGTCTGGGGCCTGTCCGACGAGCCCGCGCTCCTGCCCGAGGGCCGGCTGCCCGCCGACCTGCCCGGGCTGGGCAGCCGGCGGTGACCGAGCTGTCGACCCGCCGAACCCTGCCGCCGGACGTGCGGCGGCGCCTCGCCGCCGGCCGCACGCCGTCGGTCGGCCTGCCGTCCGGCCGCCTCGACCTGGTCCTGCTGCTCGCGGTGGTCACGCTGATCGGCCTGGGAGCGCTGCTCGTCTGGTCGGCCACCGAGCAGCGGCTGCTCGCCGCGGGGGAGGCGCCGACCGCCTTCCTCGTCCGGCACCTGGTCAACGCCGGGATCGGGGCGGTCCTCGGTGCCGTCGTCGCGCTGGTCGACCCGAGGTCGCTGCGCGCGTGGGCCCCGCTCGTCTACGCCGCCGCCTGCGCCGGGCTGGTGGCGGTGCTGACGCCGCTGGGAAGCACCATCAACGGCGCGCGCAGCTGGATCGTGCTGCCGGCCGGCTTCCAGGTGCAGCCGGCCGAGTTCGCCAAGGTCGCCGTCGTCGTCGCCATGGCCATGGTGCTGGTCGAGCGCCGGCCCGAGCGGCCGGGCGCCGATGCCGAGCCGGCGCCGGCCGACCTGCTGCTGGCGCTCGCCCTCGCCGGCGTGCCGGCGGGCCTGGTGCTGCTGCAGCCCGACCTCGGCACCGTCCTCGTCCTCGTCTTCCTGTCCGGGGCGGTCCTGGCGCTCGCCGGAGCGCCGGCCCGGTGGCTGGCCGGGCTGCTGCTCGCCGGCGTGGTCGTGGCCGGCGCCGCGGTGCAGCTCGGGGTGCTCGACGACTACCAGGTGGACCGCTTCGCCGCCTTCGCCAATCCCGAGCTCGACCCCCGCGGCGTCGGCTACAACACCGGTCAGGCGCGGATCGCCATCGGCCAGGGGGAGCTCACCGGAACCGGGCTGTTCCAGGGCAGCCAGACGCGGGGGCGCTTCATCCCCGAGCAGCAGACCGACTTCGTCTTCACGGTGGCGGGGGAGGAGCTGGGGCTGCTCGGCGGGTCGCTGGTGATCGGGCTGCTCGGCGTCGTGATGTGGCGTGGCCTGCGCATCGCGGCGCGCGCCGCCGACCCCTTCGGGCGCGTGGTAGCCGGCGGCGTCGTCGCCTGGTTCGCGTTCCAGTCGTTCGTCAACATCGGCATGACGCTGGGGATCATGCCGGTCACCGGGCTGCCGCTGCCGTTCGTGTCGTACGGCGGCTCGTCGATGTTCGCCTGCCTGGTGGCGGTCGGGCTGCTGCAGAGCGTGCACCGGGGCACCTCGGCGCGCTGACCGACTCAGGTCGGCTGGCGCAGCTCCGTGACGGCGTCCTGCAGCGGACCGTCGACGATCTTGCGCCCGCCCCTCAGGAGCACGCCGCGGTCGCAGATCTTGGCGACCGTGTTGAGGCTGTGGCTCACCACCACCAGCGTGCGTCCCTCGTCGGCCATGCCGCGGATGCGGGCCAGGCACTTCTGCTGGAACGGCTCGTCGCCGACGGCGAGGATCTCGTCGACGAGGAACACGTCGGGGTCGGTGTGCACCGCGACGGAGAACGCCAGCCGCAGGAACATGCCGGAGCTGTAGTGCTTGACCTCGGTGTCGAGGAACTGCTCGATCTCGGAGAAGTCGACGATCGCGTCGAAGCTCTTGCGCACCTGCGCCTCGGACATGCCGAGGATGGCCCCGTTGAGGAAGACGTTCTCACGGCCGGTGAGGTCGGGGTGGAGGCCGGCGCCGACCTCGATGAGCCCCGCCACCCGGCCCTTGACCCGCACCGATCCGCTGTCGGGGCGGATGACCCCGGAGATGAGCTTCAGCAGCGTGCTCTTGCCCGAGCCGTTCAGCCCGAGCAGGCCGACCGACTCGCCGTCCTCGATGTGCAGGGAGACGTCGTCGAGCGCGAGGAAGGTGTCGCTCAGCTGCCGTCCCTTGGCGGCGTAGACCGCCATCTCCTTGAGAGACCGCACCGGGCGCAGCACGAAGCGCTTGGAGACGCCGTCGACCTCGATCGCGTTCGCCACGTCAGAGCTCCTGCGCGAAGCGGCCCTCGAGCCGCCGGAAGACCAGCTGGCCGAGGCCCAGCAGCACGATCGACCCGACGAGGGCGATGAGACCGCGGGTGAACAGCTCCGGGATCAGCTCCTCGGGGTGGTTCTGCGCCCCCGGGAACCAGAAGGCGCGTTGGAACAGCTGCACCGCGACGGTGAGCGGGTTGGCCAGGTACAGCTCCTCGAGCCAGCGCGGGCCGAGCGCGTCGCGCACGAACGACCACGGGTAGAGCACCGGCGACATCCACACGACGACGAGCAGCAGCAGGTCCACGAGGTTCTCGAAGTCGCGGAAGTACACGTTGAGCGCCGCGAGCATCAGGCCGAGGCCGCTGACCAGCACCGCCACGATGGAGAACCCGAGCAGGGCGGAGAAGACGGCGCCGGTGGACGGCTCCCAGCCGAAGAACAGCGCCCCCACGAACAGCACGAGCAGCTGCGGCGCGAGGTGGATGGCGGCCACCCAGGTCGAGGCCACCGGGAACATCTCGCGGGGCAGGTAGATCTTCTTGACCAGCGCCGAGTTGCGGACGATCGAGCGCGAGGCGTTGCCGAAGGCCTCGCCGAAGAAGCTCATCAGCACCAGGCCCGAGAACAGGTAGATGGCGAAGCCGTCGAGCCGGTCGTTCAGGCGCAGGAAGACGCCGAGCGCGAAGTAGTAGACGGTGAACTGCACCGCCGGCTTCACGTAGCTCCAGAACAGCCCGAGCACCGATCCGCGGTAGCGGACGCGGAGCTCCTTGCGCACGATGAGCCGGAGCAGGAACCGGTTGCGGAAGACGTCCAGCAGCCCGGCGCCCCTGCCGGGCTCGACCAGAGCCGCGGCGGGTGCCGCGACCGTCACTACCGCTGCCCGGCGGACGGAGCCGGCTGGACGGTCGGCTCCTGACCGCCCTGCATAGCAGCCTGTTGCGCGGCGGCGTCCCGTGCGGCGTCGAGCTCGGCGAAGGTGGCGGCCCAGGCGTCGGCCGACACGAGCGAGTCGAAGGCATCCCGGTACTGCCGGCTCAGCTCGGGCCAGGAGGCCAGCAGCTTCTGGTGCAGGGCGTTGCTGCGCGCGGTCAGCTCGGCGAAGCGGGCCCGGTCGCGGCGGTACCAGGACGCCGACATGCCGTCGGCGGTCGAGACCACCGCGCTGTCGAGCTGGGACAGCCGCCACCACTTGGCGTCCATGGCGGAGACCCGCGCCTGGGGGTTGCGCTGGGCGTCCGGCCGCACCGGCAGCAGCTGGCGGACGAAGCCGGCGGCCGCCGTCTTGAGGGCACCGGGGATGTTCCTCGGCGGCTGCGGGTCCCGGTCGCGTCGCGGCGGCTTGCGGCGGTGCGGCGGAGGGAACGCCTCGACCTCGGTGCTGGTCTGGGCGTCCGGGTACTGCGCCCGCAGGGCCCGCACGTCCGCCAGCACGTTCGCCAGGTTGCGGTGCAGGTGCTCCGGGCCCGAGAGGATGTCCTCGATCGCCTTGATGCGCAGGTGGGCAGGCGAGTACTGCATGGCCACGAGGTGCTTGGTGGTGTGCACGACGCTCTCGCGCACCACCTTGCCGCCGCGGCTGAACGGCGAGTGCAGCAGCGCGGCGACGAGCTTGTTGCGCAGGTGGAAGTAGGCCTGCCAGTCGAGGGTGTCGTCCTTCTCGGTCCACGGCATGTGCCAGACCGCCATGCCGGGCAGCGACACGGTCGGGAAGCCGGCCTTGCCCGCGCGCAGGCCGAACTCGGCGTCGTCCCACTTGATGAAGACCGGCAGCGACAGCCCGATCGTCTTGACGACCTCGACCGGGATGAGGCACATCCACCAGGCGTTGTAGTCGACGTCGATGCGCCGGTGCATCCACGGGGTCGCGCGCAGGCCCTGCGATGCGAAGTCGTGGTTCTCCTGGACGCCGCCGGCCGGTCCCCAGTGGAAGCGCCAGGGCCGCACGACCTCGCCGAAGCTGTGCAGGTGCGTCGGGGCGACGAGGTTGAACATGTGGCCGCCGACGATGGTCGGCTTGCGGCAGAGGTCGGCGAAGGTGACCGCGCGCATGACGCACTCTGGCTCGACGGCGACGTCGTCGTCGATGAGCAGCACGTATCGGCTGCGGCCGGCCTGGACCGTCTCGTACATGCCGCGGGCGAAGCCTCCGGAGCCGCCCACGTTGGCTTGGTCGATGACGCGCAGGGTGCCCTTCAGCCGGCCGGTGACCTCGTCGGCGTCGGGCTGGTCGAGGACCTTCTTGGTGCCCTGGTCGATGACGAGCACCTCGTCGACGACCTCCAGCACCTCCGGTGCAGCCGTGAGCTGGCGCAGCATGTCGAGCAGGTAGGTGGGCCGGTTGAAGGTGGTGACGGCCAGGCTGACGGTGCCGGGCTGCCCGTCGAGCCGCGTCACGCCGTCGACGGGCACCTCGGCGCGCCACTCGGCGCTGAGCAGCTGCACCTCCTCGCGCGCGGCGACGATGTCGAACCAGTACCAGCCGCCGTCGGCGAAGCGGTTGAGCGGCAGCGCGAAGGTGAGCTCGCTCTCGCCGTTGCCCTCGGAGGTCTTCGAGGTGACCCGCTCGCTGTTGCCGGCGGCGGTCGAGCGGTACACCGCGACGGTGCTCGGGCCCTGGACGACCACCTGGAGCTCGACCGCCTCGACGATCGTCCACCGCCGCCAGTAGCTGGCGGGGAAGGCGTTGAAGTAGGTGGCGAACGACGCGCGGGTGCCCGGCTCGATGCGCAGCCGCCGCCGGTCGACGATGTTCTCGGGGTGCTGCTCGACCGGGCGCTCGACGACGGTGCTCGCGGCGCCGCCGGACTGCGTCTGGCTCGGGCCGGCGCCGAGCTCGACGTACAGCGGCAGGACGTCGGCGTCGCGGTCCAGCGGGAGCACGACGCGCTGCAGCGTCGTGCGGGCGGGCGGCGTCGTCGTCGACGTCTGTGTCTCCGCGGTCGGGGTGTCCGTGGCGGCGCTCAACGTCGTGTCCTCCGTGGTGTCGGTGCTGGGGTGCCGGGCTGCGGGCAGGTCCCCGCGCGTCGCGGCGCTCCGGCTGGTGGGCGGACAGGGGTCGCCGCACCGGTCGGCCGGGAGCCAGCCTAGTGCGTGGGAACGTCGCGCACCCGCGCGGCGCGCTCCGCAGCGGCTGCGGGACGTAGCCTGGGGACATGCCGGTCGAGAGCCTGTTCCCCCGCCTCGAGCCGCTGCTGCCCGCCGTGAGCAAGCCGATCCAGTACGTCGGCGGCGAGCTCAACTCCTCGGTGAAGGACTGGGACGCCCCGGCCGGCGAGCAGATGGTGCGCTGGTGCCTGATGTACCCGGACGCCTACGAGGTCGGGCTCCCGAACCAGGGCGTCATGATCCTCTACGAGGTGCTCAACGAGCGGCCGGGCGTGCTCGCCGAGCGCACGTACAGCGTCTGGCCGGACATGGCGGCGAAGATGCGCGCGGCCGGCGTCCCGCAGTTCAGCATCGACGGGCACCGCCCGGTCAGGGCGTTCGACGTCCTCGGGGTGAGCTTCTCGACCGAGCTCGGCTACACCAACCTGCTCGAGGCGCTCGACCTCGCCGGCATCCCGCTGCACGCCGCCGACCGCACCCTCGAGGACCCGATCGTGCTGGCCGGCGGGCACGCGGCGTTCAACCCCGAGCCGATCGCCGACTTCGTCGACGCCGCGGTGCTCGGCGACGGCGAGCAGGCCGTGCTCGAGATGACCGAGGTCGTCCGGGCGTGGAAGGCCGAGGGTCGCCCCGGTGGCCGCGACGAGGTGCTGCTGCGCCTGGCCCGCACCGGCGGGGTCTACGTGCCGCGCTTCTACGACGTCTCCTACCTGCCCGACGGCCGGATCGGCCGGGTGGCGCCGAACCGGCCGGACGTGCCGTTCCGGGTGCACAAGCGCACGGTCATGGACCTCGACGAGTGGCCCTACCCGAAGCAGCCGCTGGTGCCGCTCGCCGAGACCGTGCACGAGCGCATGAGCGTCGAGATCTTCCGCGGCTGCACGCGCGGGTGCCGGTTCTGCCAGGCCGGCATGATCACGCGCCCGGTGCGCGAGCGGTCGATCACCGGCATCGGCGAGATGGTCGACGCCGGCCTGAAGGCCTCCGGGTACGAGGAGGTCGGGCTGCTGTCGCTGTCGAGCGCCGACCACTCCGAGATCGGCGAGGTCGCCAAGGGCCTGGCCGACCGCTACGAGGGCACCAACACCTCGCTGTCGCTGCCCTCGACCCGGGTCGACGCCTTCAACATCGACCTGGCGCAGGAGCTGTCCCGCAACGGCCGCCGGTCCGGGCTGACGTTCGCGCCCGAGGGCGGCAGCGAGCGCCTGCGCGCCGTCATCAACAAGATGGTGAGCAAGCAGGACCTGATCGACACCGTGACCACGGCGTACGGCGCCGGCTGGCGGCAGGTGAAGCTCTACTTCATGTGCGGTCTGCCGACCGAGACCGACGAGGACGTGCTCGAGATCGCCGAGATGGCCCGCGAGGTCATCGTGGCCGGCCGCAAGGCCAGCGGCACCCGCGACATCCGCTGCACGGTGAGCATCGGCGGGTTCGTGCCCAAGCCGCACACGCCGTTCCAGTGGGCCGCGCAGCTGGACCCCGAGACGACCGACCGGCGGCTGAGGCTGCTGCGCGACGCGATCCGTGTCGACAAGAGCACCGCCAAGGCGATCGGCTACCGCTACCACGACGGCAAGCCCGGCATCGTCGAGGGACTGCTGTCCCGCGGCGACCGCCGGGTCGGCCGGGTGATCGAGCGGGTGTGGCGCGACGGCGGCCGCTTCGACGGCTGGAGCGAGCACTTCTCCTACGAGCGGTGGACCACGGCCGCGGCTGAGCAGCTCGCGCCGTTCGGCGTCGACCTCGACTGGTACACCACCCGGGAGCGCGACGAGCTCGAGGTGCTGCCCTGGGACCACCTCGACTCGGGCCTCGACAAGGAGTGGCTCTGGGCCGACTGGCAGGACGCCCTCGCCGAGCAGGAGCTCGACGACTGCCGCTGGACGCCGTGCTACGACTGCGGCGTCTGCCCGCAGATGGGCACCGAGATCCAGATCGGCCCGACCGGCAAGACGCTGCTGCCGCTGACCGTGGTCTGAGGAGCGTCCGCTCGTGGCCCGGCAACCGGACGGACCGCCCCCGCCTCCCACCGTCCTGCGGGTGCGCGTCCGCTACACCAAGCGGGGTCGGCTGCGCTTCACCAGCCACCGCGACATCGCCCGCGCCTTCGAGCGCGCGCTGCGGCGAGCCCGAGTGCCGATGGCCTACTCGGCCGGCTTCTCGCCCCACCCGAAGATCAGCTGGGTCGGCGCGGCGCCCACCGGAGTGGCCTCCGAGGCCGAGTACGTCGAGCTGGGGCTGGCCGAGCGGGTCGGGTTGGAGCAGCTCCGCGCCGACCTCGACGAGAGCCTGCCGACCGGCATCGACGTCGTCGAGGTGGTCGAGGCGCCGGCCGGCACGAGCCTCCCCGACCGGGTGCAGGCCTCGCACTGGACGGTGCGCCTGCCAGGGGTCGACCCGGCGGCCGCCGACCGGGCCGTCGCGGCGTTCCTCGGACAGGACAGCGTCGTCGTCGAGCGGCTCACCAAGAACGGGATGCGCCCGCTCGACGCCCGCGCCGCCGTCGTCCGGATGAGCGCCGGAACGTCCCCGACCGGCGCGGCTGCGCCCGGCGATGATCGCCCGTGTGCAACACTCGACCTGGTCGTGCGGCATCTGACGCCCGCCGTCCGACCCGACGACGTCCTGTCCGGACTCCGTTCCGTGGCCGACCTCGTGCCGCCGGTGCCTCCCGAGGCCACCCGGCTGGCACAGGGGCCGCTGCTGGAGTCCGGCGAGGTCGGCGACCCGCTCGCACCCGACCGCGCGCCTCTCGAGGCGAGCGTCGGGGGAACGCGACAGGACGCCGGGCTCGTACCCGACAGGCCTGCCGCCGGCGCGACGCCCTCGGGCTGAGCGCACCTCCAGACTTCTGACCGGCGCCGGCCGACCGGCCGGAGCCGGCACGACCCCCCGGTCGGCACGCACGCGTCACGCGCCGGCCAGAGACCGGAGAACCGGTGCTCGACACCGACCCGACCGACCCCAGCCAGACCACCCCCGGCGAGCAGGGCGCGCCCCTCGACGGGACGGCGCCCCCGCCCGTCAAGGCGCCCCGCCGCCGACGCGCCACCAAGGCCTCGGCGGCCCCCGCCGCCGACGGCCCAGCCGCTGACAGCCCCGCCGACGGCCAGGCGGCGGCAGCGACGGCGGGTGCGCCGGCGGCCGACGCACCCGACGACGCCGGCACCGAGACCGACGCCGCCCCTCGCAAGCGCGCGCCGCGCAAGCGCGCACCCAAGAAGGCCGCTGCCGCCGAGCCGGCGCCCGGCGACGACGCCGGCACGGAGCCCGTCGCACCGGCCGTGGAGGACGACGTCGCCGTGGTCGAGGCCGCCGCGGACGACACGACCGCTCCGCTGGAGCCGCCGGCCCCCCGCACCCGCTCCCGGGTCCGCAAGGCCCCTGCGGTAGTCCCGTTCCAGGCACCGGAGCCGGCCGCTGCCGACCCGGACGAGGAGCCGGCGCCGGCACCCCGACGTCGTCGCCGGGCAGGCACCGCCGGCGCGGTCTCGCCGGCCGAGCTCGTGCCGACCCTGATCGAGCCGGCATCGGCCCCCGCCGCCGACGAGGAGCCGGACGACGAGGACGACGCCGACGACACCCCAGCCCTCGAGGACGGCGACCGGCCTCGCCGGCGCCGTCGGGGCCGCCGGGGTCGCGGCCGCCGCGCCGAGGGCGAGGCCGGCGGCGAGGACAGCGACGACGGCAGCGACGACGAGGAGCCCGCCGCCGCTCCGTCGGGCCGTCGCGGCGGCAAGGCTGCCGACGACCCCGACGAGTCCGCCGAGGACGGTGCCGACGAGGCTCCGGGCGCCGGCGCCGACAGCGACGACGGCGACGACGACACGCCGAACGGCACCCGCCGTCGACGCCGTCGTCGCCGCCGCGGCGGGAACGGCGACGGCGACGACGACGAGCCCAGCACCGTCGTGCACGTCCGCGAGCCGCGCCAGCGAAGCAGCCGTGCCAAGGACGGCGGCGGCGCGGCCGACGAGGACGGCGTGCGGGGCATCTCCGGCTCGACTCGGATGGCCGCCAAGCGCGTGCGCCGGCAGGAGGGCCGCGACAGCGGTCGCCGGCGCCAGCCGATCCTGTCCGAGGCCGAGTTCCTCGCCCGCCGCGAGGCCGTCGACCGCACGATGGTCGTGCGCCAGCAGGGCGACCGCACGCAGATCGCCGTGCTCGAGGACGGCGTGCTCGTCGAGCACTACGTGACCCGGGCCAGCGCGCAGTCCTACGTCGGCAACGTCTACCTCGGCCGGGTCCAGAACGTGCTCCCGAGCATGGAGGCCGCGTTCGTCGACATCGGCAAGGGGCGCAACGCCGTCCTCTACGCAGGCGAGGTCAACTGGGCCGGCGTCGGCAGCGGCGCCCGCAAGATCGAGACGCACCTGAAGTCCGGCCAGGAGGTCCTGGTCCAGGTCAGCAAGGAGCCGATCGGCACCAAGGGCGCCCGTCTCACCGGCCAGGTCAGCCTGCCGGGCCGGTACCTGGTCTACGTGCCCGAGGGCTCGATGACCGGCATCAGCCGCAAGCTGCCCGAGAAGGAGCGCGACCGGCTCAAGACGATCCTCAAGAAGGTCGTCCCGGACGAGGCCGGCGTGATCATCCGCACCGCGGCGGAGGGGGCCTCGGAGGAGGAGATCGCCGGCGACGTGCGCCGCCTGCAGGCGCAGTGGGAGGTCATCTCGACCAAGGCGCAGCAGGGTGGCGCGCCCAAGCTGCTGCACGCCGAGCCCGACCTCGTCATCCGCGTCATCCGCGACGTCTTCAACGAGGACTTCCGCTCGCTGGTCGTCCAGGGCGACAGCGAGTGGGAGACCATCCGCGACTACGTCGAGTTCGTGGCCCCCGACCTCGCGCCGCGGCTGTCCCGGCACACCTCCGAGAAGGACGTGTTCACCGAGCACCGCATCGACGAGCAGCTGGCCAAGGCGCTCGACCGCAAGGTGTACCTGCCCTCGGGCGGGTCGCTGGTCATCGACCGCACCGAGGCGATGGTCGTCATCGACGTCAACACCGGCAAGTACGTCGGCAAGGGCGGCAACCTCGAGGAGACGGTCACCCGCAACAACCTCGAGGCGGCCGAGGAGATCGCCCGTCAGCTGCGGCTGCGCGACCTCGGCGGCATCGTCGTCGTCGACTTCATCGACATGGTGCTCGAGAGCAACCGGGACCTGGTCGTCCGGCGGCTCGTGGAGTGCATGGCCCGCGACCGCACGAAGCACCAGGTGGCCGAGGTGACCTCGCTCGGGCTGGTGCAGATGACCCGCAAGCGGGTCGGGCAGGGGCTGCTGGAGTCGTTCAGCGAGCCGTGCGAGCGCTGCAACGGCCGCGGCGTGCTGGTGAGCACCGAGCCCGTCGACGCCCCCCGCGGCGGCGGCGGCTCGGGCGACGGCGAGCGGCGCGACGGCCGGGACAGGGGCCGCGGCCGGGGGCGCAAGGACGCCGACGGCAAGGGCTCTGAGGGCGCCGAGAGCAAGGGCTCCGAGGGCAGGGACGGCGACGGCAGTACCGCCGACGGCAAGGGCTCGCCGGAGGCCGGCACGGAGGGCGGCGGCCGCGCCCGCGGTGAGGGTCGGAGCCGCGGCAGGGACGGTCGCCCCGCCGAGGACGCCGCTCCTGCCGACAGCCCGACCGCCGACCGGCCCGAGGGGGACGGCGCCGTGGACGACCGCACCGAGACCGCCGAGCGCTCCGGCGGCCGCCGCCGGCGCCGCTCTGGCCGGGGGAGCGGCACCGCCACGGTGCCGCCGTCCGACGAGGTCGCCGAGCTGCTGGCGGACGCGCCGCCGGACCTCGCCGACCAGCCTCCGTCCGACGACGAGGACCAGCCGATCACCCCGCCGCTGGCCTCCGTCTCCGACCCCGCGCCGGCCGACGAGGCGGCGGGCGACAACGACGCCGGCGCACCGCCCGCGGTGGTGCCCGACGTGCCCGATGCCCCGGCCGCCGAGCCGACGTCCGCGCCCGACGAGCCCCCGGTCGCCGCCGAGGCGGCTCCGCGTCGACGCCGCCGCGCCACCAGCCGACCGCCGGGCCCGCCCGTGGTGTCCTGACCGGTGCGGCCAGGACTGCCGCCGATCCCGCCGCCGCCCCCGCGGCGGCCGTGGGTGCTGCCTGTCGCCGCCGCCGTGCTCGCGCTGCTCGTGGGTGCGGGCGGCACCCTGCTGCTGCTGGCCGGCGGACAGGGGAGCCAGGACCGGGACGACCAGCTCGCCGTGCAGCCGAGCCCGGCGGAGACCCCGCCGCCGGTGCCCGAGGCCCCGCCGGAGCCGCCTGCGCCGCCGCCCGGCGGGCCGGTGACCTTCGAGGGCATCGGCCTGGAGCTCCCGCCGGGCTGGCTGCTCGAGGACGACGGCGCGGGCACCGGCTGCGTCACCCGCACGCCGGGTGCCTGCGAGCTGAGAGTCCTGCTCGTACCGGTCGCCCGGGAGCGGTCGGACGTCGAGTTCCAGACGCCCGAGCCCGACGCGCCGCTCGGCTGGTACCTCGGCACGGACGTGCCGGGCTGCGAGGCCGGCAACGCGCAGGGGCGGCTGGTGGTCCGCGAGCTGCGGGCCGTCGACGACAAGCAGGCCGCCTACCGCGAGTGGGACGTCACCTGCGGAGGCGACCCGCACGTCCCCGCGCGGCCGCGGCTGTGGTGGCTGCCCAAGACCCTGCTGGCCTTCCTCGACGAGAGCGACGACGAGAGCGTCGACCCGGTGCTCGACGAGATCGTGCGCACCGCCGACCTCGGCGCCGTCGCCCGCTGACCGGGACCGCGCGCGGGGGCCTCCCGCGGCGTTCGACGCTCGGCGGACCGTCCGGTAGTCTCCTCGAGTCGCGTGCCCGCACGCGCCGCTCCGCTGCGCCCGCGGTGGCCGACCTCCCGCTCCTGGGGGAGCGACCGGCCCGCGGACCCGGCCCGACCGTTCGAGGAGTCCCACCGTGTACGCCATCGTCAAGACCGGCGGCAAGCAGTACAAGGTCGCCGTCGGTGACGTCGTCGAGGTCGAGAAGGTCTCGGGCGCCGTCGGCGACGCGGTCGCCCTGCCGGCGCTGCTCCTCGTGGACGGCACCGACGTCACCACCGACGCCGAGGCGCTCGCCGGCGTCTCGGTGAGCGGCGAGGTCGTCGCCCACACCAAGGGCCCCAAGATCCGCATCATGAACTACAAGAACAAGACCGGTTACAAGCGCCGGATGGGTCACCGCCAGCAGCTGACCCAGGTCCGCGTCACCGACATCGCGAAGGGCTGACCCGAGATGGCTCACAAGAAGGGCGCGAGCTCCTCGCGCAACGGCCGCGACTCGAACGCGCAGTACCTCGGCGTGAAGCGCTTCGGCGGGCAGGTCGTCAAGGCCGGCGAGATCCTCGTCCGCCAGCGCGGCACCCACTTCCACCCGGGCACCAGCGTCGGGCGCGGCAAGGACGACACCCTGTTCGCCCTCGAGGCGGGCGCCGTCGAGTTCGGCCGCAAGCGCGACCGCAAGACCGTCAACATCGTCCCGGTCGGCTAGCCGACCGCACCTCGCGACAGGGCGGGCCGGCGCTGCCGGACCCGCCCTTCGTGCGTCCAGAGGAGAGACCCGTGACGACCTTCGTCGACCGCGTCGTGCTGCACGTCGCCGCCGGCGACGGCGGGCACGGCTGCAGCTCGGTGCACCGCGAGAAGTTCAAGCCGCTCGGCGGGCCGGACGGTGCCGACGGCGGTCACGGCGGCGACGTCGTGCTCGTCGTCGACCACAACGTCACGACCCTGCTCGACTACCACCACCGGCCGCACCAGCGGGCCACCAGCGGCAAGCCCGGCCAGGGGTCGATGCGCTCCGGCGCCAACGGCGAGACGCTCGAGCTGCCGGTGCCCAGCGGCACGGTGGTGCTCGGCACGGACGGCGAGCAGATCGCCGACCTCGTCGGCGCGGGCACCCGCTTCGTCGTCGCCCGGGGCGGCCGCGGCGGCCTGGGCAACGCCAGCCTGGCCAGCACCAAGCGCAAAGCGCCTGGCTTCGCACTGCTCGGTGAGCCCGGCGAGGCGCGCGACGTCGTGCTCGAGCTCAAGAGCGTCGCCGACGTGGCGCTGGTGGGCTTCCCGAGCGCCGGGAAGTCCTCGCTCGTCGCAGCCCTCTCGGCAGCCCGGCCGAAGATCGCCGACTACCCGTTCACGACGCTCGTGCCGAACCTCGGCGTCGTCATGGCCGGCGGTGCGCGGTTCACCGTCGCCGACGTCCCCGGCCTGATCCCCGGCGCGTCCGAGGGCAAGGGGCTCGGCCTGGACTTCCTGCGGCACGTCGAGCGCTGCGCGGTGCTCGTGCACGTGCTCGACTGCGCCACGCTCGAGCCCGACCGCGACCCGGTCAGCGACCTCGAGGCGATCGAGCGCGAGCTCGAGCAGTACAAGGACGACGCCGCCCGCCTCACCACCCGTCCCCGCCTCGTCGTGCTGAACAAGGTCGACGTGCCGGAGGCCCGTGACCTCGCCGACCTCGTGCGCCCCGACCTCGAGGAGCGCGGCTTCGAGGTGCTGACGGTCTCGGCTGCCAGCCACGAGGGGCTGCGCGAGCTGTCGTTCGCCATGGCCCGGCTGGTCGAGGCCGACCGCAGCGCCCGTCCGGTCGAGGAGGCCACCCGGATCGTCCTGCGGCCGACGGCCGTCGACGACGCCGGCTTCACGGTCTCGCGCAGCAGCGACGGCTTCCTCGTCGAGGGGTCGAAGCCCGAGCGCTGGGTGCAGCAGACCGACTTCTCCAACGAGGAGGCGGTCGGCTACCTCGCCGACCGCCTGGCCCGCCTCGGCGTCGAGGAGGAGCTCGCCAAGGCCGGCGCCGAACCGGGCGCTCCGGTGACCATCGGCGAGGTCGTGTTCGACTGGCAGCCCACCCAGATGCAGCAGTTCGCCAGCGGGATGCGGGGCGTCGACGCCCGGCTCGAGGACGGCAGCCGGGTACCCGCCGACGAGCGGCGCGTGCGGAAGGACCTGCGCCGCGCCGAGCGGATGGGGCTCGACGCCACCGAGCTCGAGGCCGAGCTGACCGCTCTGCGCGCCAAGCGCGGCCTCGGCGCCGACCTGCCCGGCGACAGCGGCTCGTGAGCCGGGAGGCGGTCGCGGGAGCCGGCCGGCTGGTCGTGAAGGTCGGCAGCTCCTCGCTCACCACCGCCGACGGCGGGCTCGACCCGGCCCGGCTCGACGCACTCGTCGACGCCCTGGCTGCCCGCGAGGGGGAGCTGCTGCTGGTCTCGTCCGGGGCGATCGCGGCCGGC
This sequence comes from Mycobacteriales bacterium, assembly GCA_035540755.1. Taxonomy (GTDB): domain Bacteria; phylum Actinomycetota; class Actinomycetes; order Mycobacteriales; family SCTD01; genus DATLGD01. Next base: position 27,873 of record DATLGD010000184.1, read on the forward strand.
CTGGCCCCGCTCGGGCTGCGCCGCCGGCCGCGGGACCTCGCCACGCAGCAGGCGGCGGCCTCGGTCGGGCAGTCGATGCTGGTGCAGCGCTACGCCGGCTCGTTCGGGCGGCACGGCCGGACCGTCGGTCAGGTGCTGCTCACCGCCGACGACGTCGTCCGTCGCTCGCACTACCGCAACGCCCAGCGCACCCTGGAGCGGCTGCTGGCGCTCGGCGTCGTCCCGGTCGTGAACGAGAACGACACGGTCGCCAACGACGAGATCCGCTTCGGCGACAACGACCGGCTGGCCGCCCTCGTGGCGCACCTGGTCCGCGCCGACGCGCTGGTGCTGCTGTCCGACGTCGACGGCCTGTACGACGGCGACCCGCGCCGGCCCGGCGCCCGCAAGCTCGCCGAGGTGAGCGGGCCGGACGACCTCGCCGACGTCGACGCCGGCGGCACCGGCACGGCGGGCCTCGGCAGCGGCGGCATGGCGAGCAAGGTGCAGGCCGCCGCCATGGCCACCGGGGCCGGTGTCCCCGTGCTGCTGACGTCGACGGCGGAGGTGGCGGCCGGCCTGCGCGGCGAGGGCGGCACGCTGTTCGCCGCGACCGGCACCCGGGCTCCCGGCCGGCTGCTGTGGCTGGCGCACGCCTCCACCCCGCTCGGCCGGCTGGTGCTCGACGAGGGCGCCGTCGCCGCGGTGTGCGTCCGCCGCGCGTCGCTGCTGCCGGCCGGCGTCACCGCCGTGGAGGGCGACTTCCAGGCCGGCGATCCGGTGGAGCTCGTGGGTCCGGCCGGCGCTCCGGTGGCCCGCGGCCTGGTGGCGTACGACGCCGTCGAGCTCCCGGCGCTGCTCGGCCGGTCGACGCGCGAGCTGGGGCTGCGCGAGGTGGTGCACCGCGACGACCTGGTGGTGCTCGGCCGCTCCGCCCGCTGACCCCTGACGACGGCCAGCGCACCGGCTCCGGGCGGTGACAGAGGTGCCCTGTCGGGGTAGGCGAGACGGCATGTCCACTGTCTGGCTCGTCCCTGAAGGCACCGACTCCGCCGAGAGCGCCACCGACGGCGACTACCTGCTGCGCCCGCGCGGCACCGACCAGTACGAGATCGGCAAGATGACGTCGGCCTGCACCTGGATCGGCACGCTCTCGGCCGACCTGCTGCCCGACCTGCCGTCGGTCGACGGGGCCCAGGAGGCGCCGGAGCAGCACACGCTGCTCGCGGCGGTCCAGGGTGTCGAGTCCGCGGAGCAGCACCGCGGCGGCTGACCCCCAGGAAATCAACAGCACCCTGGTGCTGTGGATTTCCGGGCGGGGGCTGTCGCTCGTAGGCTGGTCGGTATGAGCGAGGTCCTCGAGACGGCACGCCGGAGCAAGACCGCGGCGGCGGCTCTGGCGCCGCGGACGCGGCAGGACAAGGACGCCGCCCTGCTCGCCATGGCCGACGCCCTGTCGGCGTCGTCGGCGCAGATCCTCGAGGCCAACGCCGAGGACGTCGAGGCAGGACGGGCCGCGGGCACCAGCGAGGCGCTGCTCGACCGCCTCGCCCTGACGCCGCCGCGCGTCGAGGCGATGGCCGAGGGGCTCCGGCACGTCGCCTCCCTGCCCGACCCGGTCGGCGAGGTCGTGCGCGGCTCGTCGCTGCCCAACGGGCTCGAGCTGCGGCAGGTGCGGGTGCCGCTCGGCGTCGTCGGCATCGTCTACGAGGCGCGCCCGAACGTCACTGCCGACGCCGCCGGCCTGTGCCTCAAGAGCGGCAACGCCGTGCTGCTGCGCGGCTCCGCCTCGGCCTACCGCTCCAACACCGCGCTCGTCGAGGTGCTCTCCCGTGCGGTCGGGGAGGCGGGCCTGCCTGCCGACGCCGTCCAGCTCGTCCCCGGCACCGACCGGGCCGGCGTGAAGGAGCTGATGCGTGCGCGGGGGCTCGTCGACGTGCTCATCCCGCGCGGCGGCGCGTCTCTGATCGAGGCGGTCGTCACCGAGTCGCAGGTGCCGGTCATCGAGACCGGCGTGGGCAACTGCACCGTGTACGTCGACGCCGCGGCCGACCTGCAGATGGCGGTCGACATCGTCGTCGACGCCAAGACCACCAGGCCGTCGGTGTGCAACGCCGCCGAGACGCTGCTGGTGCACGCCGACGTCGCCGCCGACTTCCTGCCGCGGGCCGCCGCGGCGCTGCGGGAGCGCGACGTCGTGCTGCACGGCGACGAGCGGGTGCGGGCGCACGTCGACGCCGTGGCCGCGACCGACGAGGACTGGGCCGCCGAGTACCTGTCGCTCGACCTCGCCGTCGGCGTCGTCGACAGCCTCGACGACGCCGTGGCGCACATCCGGCGCTGGGGCAGCGGGCACACCGAGGCGATCGTGACCCGCGACCTCGCGGCGTCCCGCCGCTTCGTCCGCTCGCTGGACAGCGCGGCGGTGATGGTGAACGCCTCGACGCGCTTCACCGACGGGAGCCAGTTCGGGTTCGGGGCCGAGATCGGCATCTCGACGCAGAAGCTGCACGCCCGCGGCCCGATGGGCCTGACCGAGCTCACCAGCAGCACCTGGGTCGTCACCGGTGACGGTCACGTGCGCGGCTGACCGGGTGCTGATCACGGCGCACGTCGCGAGCGGAGCCGCTCTCGGCCGCCTCGTGCGCCGTCCGCTGCCGGCCCTGCTGCTCGGCCTGGCCAGCCACTACCTGCTCGACGTCCTGCCGCACTGGGGGCGGGCCGGCGCCGACACCCCCACCGGCATGGACGACGCCGCGTTGCGGGTGGCCGTCGGCGACGGCCTGGTGGGGCTGACGGCGCTCGCGGCCGTCGCCGCCGCCGCGCCGGCAGCGGTCCGCCTGCCGGTGCTCGCCGGGGTGGCCGGCGCGTGCCTGCCCGACCTGGACAAGCCTGGCCGGCTGTTCTTCGGCCGCTCGCCGTGGCCCGAGCGGCACGACGTGTGGCACGCCCGGATCCAGACGCGCGAGGCACCCGGACTGCTGCGCCGGGACGCGCTCACCGCCGTGCTGCTGGCCGCCGCCGTCGTGATCGGGCTGCGGCAGGAGCGCTCCGGGCTCTCCGAGGCGCCGGCGGTCGTCCGGGAGCGGGGCGGGTAGGAACCCGGCATGCGCGGCGAGAACTCCCGCTCGCCGGCCCTTGCCCCCGACCGCGTCGCAGCGGCAGAACGGGCCCTGTCGGCGGTCGCGGACGCCGAACCTGGCCTGGTGCGCCTCGCGCGCCTGGCCCGCGAGGTGCTGGGAGCGAGCATCTGCATGGTCACGCTGCTGGACGGGACGCACGAGGAGCTGCGCGCCGTCGTCGGACTGCCCGAGCCGTACCGCTCCGGTGCGCGGGTGCCGCTCGAGGTCTCGATCTGCGTGCGCCTGGTCGAGACGGGCGTGCCGCTGGTGATCCCCGATCTCGCCGCCGACCCCGCCCTGCGCCACCATCCCGCGGTCAGCGCGCTGGGCCTGCGCCGCTACGCCGGGGTGCCGCTGCGGCTCGACGGCCACGTCGTCGGCGCGCTGTGCGTGGTGGACGAGGCGGGCGAGGCATGGAGCGAGCGGGACCTGGGCCGGCTGGAGGACGTCGCCGTCGCCGTGCAGACCGACCTCGGGCTCCGTGCGGCCGTCGCCGAGCTGTCCGTCGCCCGTGAGCGGGAGCGCCGGCTGGCCGCCGAGCAGGCGGCGCTCAGCCGGATCGCGACCGCCGTGGCCGCCGGCCAGTCTCCCGCGCAGGTGCTGGAGGCCGTCGCGGACGAGGTGGCCGCGCTGCTCGGCGGCAGCGCCTCGGTGGTGCGGCTGGCGCCGGACGCCGGTCCGCTGGTCGTGGCCCGCGCCGGCCCGGACGAACCAGGTGCCGAGGCCGTCGTTGTCGCCGTGGCCGCCGTCCGCCGGACCGGCCGGCCCGCGATGGCCATGGACGGTGCCACGCCGTGCCTGGCCGCGCCGGTCGTCGCCGGCGGCGTGCTCTGGGGCGCGCTGGTGGCCACCGGAGCCGCAGCCGAGGGCGGGGGAACGGCCGAGCTGGCGCGGCTGGCCCACCTGTTGGGGCTCGGCATCGCGATCGCTGAGGCGCAGGAACGGCTCCTCGTGCTGTCCCGCAGCGATCCGCTGACCGGCGCCGCCAACCGCAGAGTCCTCGACGAGCGGCTGGCGGCCGAGCTCGACCGGGCCCGGCGACGCGGCGGGGACACCGCGCTGGCCGTGCTCGACGTCGACCACTTCCAGGCCCTGACCGACGAGCACGGTCACGAGCGCGGAGATCGGGTGCTCCGCGAGCTGGTGCAGCGGCTCCGGGCGCAGCTTCGGGGCCAGGACCTGCTGGTGCGCACCGGCGGTGACGAGTTCGTCGTGCTGCTCCCCGAGACCGGCTACGCGGCGGCGGCGGTGGTCCTGGAACGGCTCCACCAGGTGGTCGAGGCCGGTCCCGTCGCCGGTCTGGTGGTGAGCCTCTCGATGGGCGGCGCGGTCGCGAGCGGCGGTGTGGTGCGGCCGGACGAGCTGTTCCGGGCGGCTGGCCGGGCGCTGTACGAGGGCAAGGAGGCGGGCCGCAACGGGGTCCTGCTGGTGCAGCTGCGCTGAGCCGGCCGCGGGAGGCCCCGTCAGCCCCACCACCGACAAGAGCCCTCCCGACGGTTCCGGAGCGCACTGAAGCCGCCGTGAGCCCTCCTGCCGGCCGGGGGGCGGGTGCCGGACGGGCCGCGACGGGCGTGCAGCAGAATGGGATTCGGTTCTTCCAGTCAGGAGCGCTCGTGCTGCAGCCCTCGTTCGCCTCGGTCGACGACGTCGCCACCCGTCTTCGCGACGCCGGCTACCTGCCGGACGAGGCCATCGCCACCACCGTCTTCCTCGCCGACCGGCTCGGCAAGCCGCTGCTGGTGGAGGGCCCGGCCGGCGTCGGCAAGACCGAGCTGGCCAAGGCCGTGGCCACGGCCACCAGCGCCGAGCTCATCCGCCTGCAGTGCTACGAGGGACTGGACGAGGCCCGGGCCCTGTACGAGTGGAACTACAAGAAGCAGCTGCTGCGCATCCAGGCGTCCAAGGACGACAGCTCCTGGGACGAGATCCACGACGACGTGTTCGCCGAGGAGTTCCTGCTCAGCCGCCCGCTGCTCACGGCGATCCGGCGCGAGGACCCGACGGTCCTGCTGGTCGACGAGACCGACAAGGCCGACGTCGAGGTCGAGGGGCTGCTGCTCGAGGTGCTCAGCGACTTCCAGGTGACGATCCCCGAGCTCGGCACGATCGCGGCGACGCGCCGGCCGCTGGTGTTCCTCACCAGCAACGCCACCCGCGAGCTGTCCGAGGCGCTCAAGCGGCGCTGCCTGTACCTGCACCTGGACTACCCGGACGCCCAGCGCGAGAAGGAGATCGTGCTCTCGCGGGTGCCCGAGGTGGCCGAGCAGCTCGCCGAGCAGCTGGTGCGCACGGTGCGCGCGATGCGGTCGCTCGAGCTCAAGAAGTCGCCGTCGATCAGCGAGTCGATCGACTGGGCCCGCACCCTGGTCGCGCTCGGCCTGGACACCCTCGACGAGGCCGCTGTCCGCAGCACGCTCGGCGTCGTGCTCAAGCACGCCAGCGACCACGAGCGCGCCAGCGCGCAGCTGAAGCTGAACTGAGCCGATGAGCGGCGGCCTGGTCGAGCGGGAGATCGGGTTCTTCCACGCGCTGCGCGACGCCGGCGTCGGCGTCTCGCTGGCCGAGGTGCTCGACGCCACCCGTGCGCTCGGCGTCGTCGACCTGATGGAGCGCGAGCAGCTGCGCGAGGCGTTGGCCTCGTGCGTGCTCAAGCGCCCGGCGCACCGGGCGACCTTCGACATGCTCTTCGACCTCTGGTTCCCCGCGGTCCTCGGCGACCCCAGCGCGTGGGACGACGACGAGCCCGATGCCGACGCCGAGCCGGGGGAGGAGGGCGAGTCCGAGCGCGGTGACCCCGCGGTTCTGCGCGAGCTGCTGCGCGGCCTGCTCCTCGACGGCGACGAGGACGCGCTGCGGCGCTTCGTGCGGATGGTGGTGAGCGACCTCGGCCGCTCCGACACCGCGCCGGGACGGCAGTCCTGGTTCTCCTACCGGGTGCTGCGCGCGCTGTCGCCGGAGACCCTGATGGCCTCGCTGCTCGAGGCGATGATGCAGGGCCAGGAGCGGGGCGGGCTGGCCGAGAAGGTGGCGCGGCAGACCGTCACCGAGCGCATCCGGCAGTTCCAGCAGATGGTCGAGGCCGAGGTGCGCCGGCGCCTGGCGGAGGACCGCGGCGTCGAGCAGATCAGCAGGACGGCGGTGCAGCCGCTCGCCGAGCAGGTGGACTTCCTGCGGGCCAGCCGCGACGACATGGCCGAGCTGCGCCGGCAGGTCTTCCCGCTCGCCCGGCGGCTCGCCACCCGGCTCACGGCGCGCCGCCGCCTCGGCCGCAGCGGGCGGCTCGACTTCCGCCGCACCGTGCGCGCCTCGCTCGGCACAGGCGGCGTCCCCCTGGTCACCCACCACCGGCCGCACAAGCCGCACAAGCCCGAGCTGGTCGTGCTCTGCGACGTCTCCGGCTCGGTGGCCGGCTTCGCGCACTTCACCCTGATGCTGGCCTACGCGCTGTCCGAGCAGTTCACCAAGGTCCGGGCCTTCGCCTTCATCGACACCGTCGACGAGGTCAGCCGCTTCTTCCCCCCCGGCGGTGACGTCGCGGACGCGCTGGCTCGGATGTCGAGCGAGGCGGACCTCGTGTGGTTCGACGGGCACAGCGACTACGGCCACTCGATCGAGACCTTCGCCGAGCGCTACCCGGACGCCGTCGGGCCGCGAACGTCCTTGCTGATCCTCGGCGACGCGCGCAACAACTACCGCGCCACCGCAGTCCCGACGCTGCGCGCTCTGGTGCAGAAGAGCCGGCACGCCTACTGGCTGAACCCCGAGCCGCGGGCCTACTGGGGCTCGGGGGACAGTGCGACGCCGCAGTACTCCGAGGTCGTGGAGATGGTCGAGGTGCGCAACGCCGTGCAGCTCGAGGACTTCGTCCAGCGGCTCCTGCCGACCTGACCCCACTAGGGTCTTCGCCGTGGGCAGGCGCATCGGAGTCATGGGCGGCACGTTCGACCCCGTGCACCACGGTCACCTGTCGGCGGCCAGCGAGGTGCGCATGCTGTTCGGCCTCGACGAGGTCGTGTTCGTGCCCACCGGTCAGCCGTGGCAGAAGGCCGACCTCGGGGTCAGCCCCGCGGAGGACCGGTACCTGATGACGGTCGTCGCGACGGCGAGCAACCCGGCGTTCTCGGTCAGCCGCGTCGACATCGACCGCTCCGGGCCGACCTACACGATCGACACCCTGCGCGAGCTGAAGCACACCCACCCCGAGGACGAGCTGTTCTTCATCACCGGCTCCGACGCCCTCGCGCAGATCCTCGGCTGGCACAAGGCCGAGGAGCTGTTCCGGCTGGCCCATTTCGTCGGCGTCACCCGGCCGGGCTACGAGCCGGTCGACGTCGACCGCTTCCCCGCCGGCGCGGTCACGCTCGTCGAGGTGCCCGCGCTGGCCATCTCCTCCAGCGACCTGCGCGACCGCGTCTGCAACGGCCACCCGGTCTGGTACCTGGTGCCCGACGGGGTCGTGCAGTACATCGACAAGAGGCACCTCTACCGCGACAGGGCGGCGTCGTGAGCGAGCAGGTCGTCGGGCCCGATCCGGCCGGCGGCTACCGGCCCGGCCGCGGACGGCGGGCGGAGGCCCGTCGTCGTCGGCGGCAGCGCCGCCGGCGCCTGGGTGCCCTCGCGCTGGTGCTCGTGCTGGTGGCGGCCGGGGCGGTCGCCTACTACCTGGCCCAGCGCGCGCCGGAGGGCGAGGCCGCGGCCGAGCTCCAGGGCCGGACCCAGCGCACGCTGCTGTTCCAGGTGCGCGGCGGGGACGGCGCGGCCGCGGCCAGCGCCCTCGCCGCGCACGACGAGCCCAGCAGCACCGGCGCGGTGGTGCTCGTGCCGCCGCAGGTCATCGTCGACCTGCCCGGCGCCGGGTCCCTGCCGTTCGGGCAGGCACTCGCGACCGGCGACCCGAACGGCTCGCGGAACGCCCTCGCCGACCTCCTCGGCGTCACCGTCGACGCGTCCTGGGTGCTCGACGCCGGCGCGTTCGTCTCGCTCGTCGACGGGCTCGGCGGCATTCCCGCCGAGGTGGACGTGCCGGTCGTGCAGGACAACTCGGTGGTCGTGCCGCAGGGCTCGCAGCGCCTGGACGGCGGACGCGCGCTGGCCCTCGCCACCTACCTCGCCGAGGGAGAGCCTGAGCAGAGCCGCCTCGCCCGGGTGCAGGAGGTCATGGAGGGCCTGCTGACCGTGCTGCCGGACGATCCCGCGGCCATCGCCGATCGGCTCGGCGCGCTCGGTGAGGGCTCGTCGACCAGCGAGCCGGTGGCGAGGGTGGCGGACTTCCTCGCCGGGCTGAAGGTCGCCAGCGCGGCCGACTCCCTGCAGTACGACACCCTCCCGGTCGTGCCCATCGACCCCGGCGGCGGTGTCACGGCCTTCCGCCTCGACGCCGGGCCGGCGCAGGCCCTCGTCAACCGGGCGCTGGCGCAGTCGGTGCCCGAGGGGGTGCGGCAGAGCGGCAACCGCGTGCTGGTGCTCAACGGCGTCGGCACCCCCGGGCTCGGCGACGCCGTCCGCAGCCGCCTGGTCGAGGCCGACTTCGTCTTCGTCGCCTCGCGCAACGCCGAGCAGTTCGGCTACGAGACCACGCAGGTGCTCGTCCCCGAGGCGACGCCGGAGGCGCAGGCGCTCGGTGTGCGCGTGGCCGAGGCGCTGGGGGTGGCGCCCGACGTGCGGCAGGCCAGCCTCGGCACGCTGGCCGACGTCGTCGTCATCGTCGGCGCCGACTTCGTGCCGTAGCCCCTACGCTGGCAGGGTCCGACCCCACGAAGGAAGAAGAGCCCTTGCCCGCCTCCGAGCGCGCTCTCGAGCTCGGGCTGGCCGCCGCGCAGGCCGCCGCCGACAAGCTCGCCACCGACATCCTGCTCCTCGACGTCAGCGAGCAGCTCGTCATCACCGACGTCTTCCTGCTCGCCAGCGCGCCCAACGACCGGCAGGTCAAGGCCGTCGTCGACGAGATCGAGGACCGCCTGCGCGAGCTCGGTGCCAAGCCGTTGCGTCGCGAGGGCGTGGCCGACGGCCGCTGGGTGCTGCTCGACTACGCCGAGGTGGTGCTACACGTGCAGCACCAGGAGGAGCGGGTCTTCTACGCCCTCGAGCGGCTCTGGAAGGACTGCCCGGTCATCCCGTTCAGCGACGCCGACCTCCGCCGGCCCGCGACCGGCTCGTCCTGACCGAGCCGCGGCGCGTCGTCCTGCTCCGGCACGGGCGCACGGCGCACAACGCCGGCGGTGTCATCCAGGGCCAGCTCGACATCCCGCTGGACCCGACCGGCCTCGCCCAGGCCGACGCCGTGGCGGCGGTGCTCGCAGAGGAGCCGCCCGCGGTGCTGCTCACCAGCGACCTCGAGCGGGCCTCGGCGACGGCGGCGGCCATCGGTGCGGCCGCGGGTCTCGACCCGGTGGTCGACGTGCGCCTGCGCGAGCTCGACCTGGGCCAGTGGCAGGGCCTGACGAGCGAGCAGGCCCGGCAGCGCTTCCCGCAGCAGTGGGCCGACTGGCGGGCCGGCAAGGACACCCCGCGCGGCGGAGGCGAGACCTACGCCGAGGCGGGCGCCCGCGCCGCGGACTGCGTGCGCGAGCACCTGATCGACCTCGCCGAGGGGTGCACGCTCCTCGCGGTCACCCACGGGGGCACCGCCCGGGCCGCGCTCGGCGTGCTGCTCGAGCTCGACCCGGCCTCCTGGGGCCGGCTCGCACCGCTCGGCAACACCTGCTGGTCCGTGCTCGTCGAAGCCCCGTGGGGGTGGCGGCTGGAGCGGCACAACGCGGGGCTCGGGCCGCTCGTGGGGGCGACGAGCGGGGCGGCCGATCTCGGCGCTCCGTCGTCCACCACAACGGCTGCGGCACCCCGCCCGAGCCCGGACGACGAGCCTGTAAGGTGAACGACCGCAGCGGCCCGCCGCTGCACCGGGGCTGTGGCGCAGCTGGTAGCGCACCACACTGGCAGTGTGGGGGTCAGGGGTTCGAGTCCCCTCAGCTCCACCCGGTCTGGCCAGGGCGTCCTCTCTCTGAGGGGGCGCCCTGAGTCGCCCGAGCTGCAGGGCACCCGAGCCGATGGAGTCGGGCCCGATGGAGTCGAGGCCTTCGGCGCTCGGTCAGGCGGCTCAGCACCTCACCGGCCCTCGGCCAGGGCAGCCAGCCGGGCGAGCGAGGCCTGCAGCGTGTCGGCCGTGGTGGCCCTGGCGCGGGGGACCCGCTTCTCGTCGGTGAGCTCTGTCCAGTCGTAGGTGTGGGTGACGCGCGTCCGGGAGGAGGAGATCGGCTCGAGCTCCCACCGCCAGAGGTGTCCGGCCGGCGCTCGGCCCGGATCTGCGGGTCGCCAGGCGATGCGCCGGCCCTCGTCGAACTCGACCACGTGGTTCTCCCGGACGCCGCCGTTCGTCAGCGTGGTGCTGAAGATGTCACCGACGCCCCGGACCCGCTGGCCGCCGACCGCCGCGGCCAGGTTGTCGTTGCCGTCCCAGCGAGGCTGCTGAGCCGGGTCGGCGATGAGCTCGAAGACGGGCCCGGCTCCGGCCGCGATCTCGCGGCTGGCGCTTGTGGTGCGCGGGGCTCCTGGGTCGCTGGTCATGCCGACATCGAAGCACCAGCGGGCGGTGGAACGAGCAGCTGCGCACTCTTCACTGGGCTGCACGGTCCTTCGGCGGCGCGGGTCCGGCCTCGGACGGGTTCGCCCCTGTGGCCGCGGGTACGAGCCTGCTCCTAGCCCAGCGCAGCAGCGGAGGACACATGACGACGCAGCACAGCCCAGCGGACGACATCGTCTACAACCTGGTCAGCGTCCAGTACCACGCGCTCAAGGCGGCCCAGGCCTACGACTCCTACGTCCAGGACGCCGAGGGCCACGACGACGTACAGGCCTTCTTCCAGCAGTGCGCGCAGCAGGACGCCGACCGCGCGAAGAAGTGCCACGAGCTGCTCGCACAGCTCACCGGCAGCGGTGGGCTCAGCTCTTCGTCCTAGCCGCCGGCGGCTGTCCATGCGCGCTGTGCGCTTCCACGGTCAGGGCCGGCCGGTGCGCGTGGAGCAGGTGCCACGGCCGCAGCCGGCTGCCGGCGAGGTCCTGATCGACGTCCGCGCTGCTGGTGTCTGCGGCACGGAGCTGCACTTCCTCGACGGCCTGCTCACCCCGGCCCGCACCCCCATCACGCTGGGGCACGAGGTCGCCGGCGTCGTCGCGGGACTCGGACCCGACGTTGCCGACGTCGCCGTCGGCGACCGGGTGGCCGTCCACTACCTGCACGCCTGCGGCCGGTGCCGCTGGTGCGCGACCGGCGACGACCACCTCTGCGACGCGCCGCTGGGCTTCCTCGCCTTCGTCAGCGACGGCGGGTTCGCCGAGCAGCTCGTCGTGCCCGTTCGGTCGGTGGTGCCGGTGCCGGAAGGACTCGAGCTCGTCGACGCCGCACCCCTGTGCTGCAGCGCCACGACGGCGCTGCACGCCACCCGCGTCGCCGACGTCCGGCCGGGTCAGGTGGCCGTGGTCTACGGCGTCGGGGGCGTCGGGCTCGCCGCAGTGCAGGTGCTGCGGCAGGCGGGGGCGCGCGTGCTCGCGGTCGCCCGCAGCGAGGTGCGGCGCGAGGCGGCCCGGGAGCTCGGCGCGGAGCCGGTCGACGGCAACGACCCGGCCGCCGTGGCCGAGCAGGTCCGTGAGCTCACCGACGGCGCCGGCGCCGACGTCGTCCTCGAGCTCGTCGGCACGGCCGACACCGGTGCGGCGGCGCTGGCGTCGCTGGGGAAGCGGGGGGCCCTCGTGTACGTCGGCTACAGCTTCGACCAGGTGCCGATCTCCCCGTTGTCGCTGGTCGTGCCCGAGCAGCGCATCCTCACCTCCGTCGGCAACCGGCGTGCCGAGCTCGTCGAGGTGCTCGAGCTGGCCGCACAGGGGCGACTGCGCACGCACGTCACGACCGCCCCCCTCGACGACGCTGCAGAGGTGCTGGAGGACCTGCGAGCCGGCCGCGTCGTCGGCCGTGCGGTTCTCCAGCCCTGACCCGGGCCGTACGCGCAGCAGGACGGTCAGCACGCCGGCAGCGGGCGACCAGGTTCCGGCGTGCGTCACGGACCGGCACGACGAAGGGGCCTGCGGCGGATCGCCGCAGGCCCCTCGTGGTGGGGCGCAGTACCGGTCAGACCGTGCCGACCTGCGTGCGGCGGCCGGCCCGCAGCAGCGCGACGCCGAGCGCCAGCGCCGTGAGCGCCGCGGGCAGCAGCGCCGTGAGGTTCCCGCCGGTGAACGGCAGGACCGCCGGCCGGACCGGTGCGTCCAGCGTGCCGGACGCCACGGAGGTCTCGGGGTCGAGGTCGGCTGGGAGCGCCCGGCCGAGCACGTCCAGCAGGGTCGGCGGGGCCGCCGGCCGCTCGAGCACCGAGGGAAGCACCGAGGGGCACTGCTCCAGCGTCGGGTCGGTGTCGCAGTCGACGGCCGGGGTGCAGAGGGCCGGCACGGTGTCGCAGGTGCCGGGCGGGCAGAGCTCCGGGTTCGTCGCGCAGGTGCCGGGCGGGCACAGCTCGGGGTTCGTCGCGCAGGTCGGGGCGGGCGCCGGCCGAGCCGGCGCGGTGCAGCCGGTGTGCGCCGGGTTGGTCTTGCCGATCCCGTTGTTGCCGTCGCACTCGTAGCCGTTGTTGTGGTCCGAGCCGTCCGGGAACTGGCCGGGAGGGTTCTTGTTGTCGGCCTTGCCGACGCAGCCGGCGCATGGCTTGCCGGAGGCCTGGCCCCCGCCGTTGCCGTTGCCGGACGGCGAGCCGTCGCGGGTCGAGCAGTAGGAGTGGTCGCAGGTCCCGCCGGGGTTGGCTCCGGTGCCGTTCGCGTCCGCGCGGCTGACCGGCTGCGGGGAGGTGGTCGAGCCGGAGGCGCCGTTGCTCGAGCCGGTCTTGGCCGAGCTGGAGGTGCTGCTCTTCGGTGCCGGCTGGCTCTTGGGCGCCGGCTGGCTCTTCGGCTGGGCCTGGGGCTGGGCCTTGGGCTGGTCGGCGGGGGCCGCCGGGGCCTTCGCCGCGTTGCCGCCGCCGTTGCCGCCGTTGCCGCCGCCGCCGCTGTTGCTGTTGCCGTTCGCCGTCTCGCCCTGCGCGGCCGGCTGGGCCTGGGTGGCAGCGGCAGGCTTGTCTCCGCTGTCCTTGGGAGCGGCCAGCGCGGTGCCGGACAGCCCCGCCGACAGGGGCAGAGCCAGGACGCTCAGGACGAGCAGCGTGCGAGCTCGCCGGAGGGTGGAGGAGGTGCGCGCAGTGGTGCGCATGGAGGGGACTCCCGTCCGAGAGGGCGGGGGCCCGGTCGGCGGACGTTCACGGTGGCGCGAGCGCTACCGCCGTCCGCCGGTGCAGAGCACCCGCGATCCAGGGCAGGTCCGGTCTCGCCACTCGCTCCCCGGACGGACTAGGCGACCGCGTGTCTCCGTGCGCGCCCGCAGGCGCGTCGGTGGGGTCTGTCCGGATCTCAGCGTTACCTCGCCGGGAGCGAGGGCTCCTGGCGGCCGAAGTGGCGTTGGGCCACTGCGGCAATACTTATAGTGGCCATGTGGTGACTCTGTGTAATCAGCCGTTCGGCCCAACCTCAGCGGCCGAACGGCGGTCGTCGGCGCCCGCGGCCGGCAGGACAGCCTGTCGCTGCTCCGGTCAGGCGGCGACCCGCGTCCAGCCGGACCAGCGGTCGCCGTTCCACGACAGCCGCCACAGGCCGCCGTCGCTGCCGGTGACGTAGGCGTCCAGCCGGTCGGGGGCGGGCGAGGTCAGCTCGGGCGCGGCGATGGACGTGCCGCCGAGCCGGCCCCACCCCAGCCAGCCGGCTCCGTTCCACGAGCGCTGCCACAGCGCGCCATCAGCGCCGCGGGCGACGACGTCGAGCCGGCCCGGCCCCCAGGAGACGGCCGCCGGGTCGGACACCACGGTTCCCCCGAGCGAGCGCCAACCACCCCACGAACCGGAATGCGAGCGGTGCCAGATCGCGCCGTCGGCACCGCGAGCGACCAGGTCCAGTCGGCCGGGTGCCCACGAGGCCAGCTCGGGCCGGGCGCGCACCTGGCCGCCGAGCGACTGCCACCCGGTCCACGCCGACCCGGTCCACGAGCGCTGCCAGACGGCGCCGTCGGCGCCGCGCGCGACGACGTCGAGGCGGCCCGGGCCCCACGCGACCGCCGACGGGCTGGACGTCAGCCGGCCCCCGAGGGGCGTCCAGGCGTACCAGGACGCGCCAGCGGTGTCGGAGGCCCGGTGCCACAGGCCGCCGTCGGCGCCGAGCGCGACGACGTCGAGCCGGCCCGGCGCCTCCGACGCGAGGGCCGGGTCGCCCACGATCTGGCCGCCGGCGTCCCGCCACGGACCCCAGGAGGTGGCGCCGCTGACCCGGACCTCGAGCCGGTCGCCGGCGCCGCGGCGTGCCTGGACGGTGCTGGTGGCCGACGGCGAGACCAGGCTCGGCGCGGAACGGACGACCGACGGCTCGTCGCCCTCGAAATGCTGGTAGTCCTTCGACGACGACCACGCGCCGCCCCACGACCAGCCGGCGGCCGCGAACGCGGTGACGACGGCGTCGCCCGCGCGCACCATCCCGGGACGGGGGCTGCTGCGGTCCAGGTAGGCGCGGCCGGCCGGCGGCTGCACCGTGGAACCCCGCACGTACGGGTTCTGGACGGGGTTGAGGTCGAGCGCGCGACCGTAGGCGTGCAGCGACCAGCTGGAGGTGCCCGCGACGGTCCGGCAGTTGAAGGCGCTGGTGTTGTTGGCGGCCATCGAGGCGTCGTCGTCGCCGCCGTAGACGTCGACGGTCACCATCCGCTCGATCGGGAAGCCGACGTCGAACAGCCGCCCGAACACCCCGAGCACCGCGGGCACCTGGTCGACGTGCACGACCATGCGCCCGGTCCTGACGACGCCGTCGAACCCCCAGTGCGACAGGGTGAGCATGCGCAGCTGGGCCGGTCCGACCGGGCAGCCGGAGCGCCACGACGAGCCGAGGTCCTGGGCGGTCACCGGGCGCACCGAGGCGGTGAACGCCGGCCCGGTGGCCGACGCCGGCGGCACCACCAGGACGAGCGCGGCCAGCAGCACGGCGACGAGCGGGGCAGTCGTCCGCTTCACCGGCCGAGCATGGCACGCGGCACCCCCTGGGCGGGGCCGTTCCGCGGGCGCGGGGGCGCGACCTCCCGCTGGCAGACTGCACCGGTGCCTTCCGCCCCCGACGCCGTCCTGCTCGACCTCGACGGAACCCTGTCGGAGTCGGGGCCGGCGATCGTCGCGGCGGTCAGCGCCGCGCTCGAGCACCTCGGGCGGGACCCGCTCGACGAGCCGACGCTGCGCTCGTTCATCGGGCCGCCGCTCGAGACGTCGTTCGCGGGCCTGCCCGGCTTCGACGACGACCTCGTCGCCGAGGCGACCCGCGTCTACCGGGCGAACTACGACCTGCTCGGACCGCCGCTGTACGACGGCGTCGTGCCGGCTCTGGAGCGGCTGCGGGCGGCTGGGCTGAAGGTGTCGCTGGCGACGAGCAAGCCCGAGCCGCTGGCCCTCGAGATCATCACCGACAAGGGGCTGCTGCACCTGTTCGACGCCGTCTGCGGCGCCGGGCACGACTCGGAGCGCACCACCAAGGCTGACGTCGTCGCGAAGGCCCTGCAGCGCCTCGGCCGCCCTTCCCGTCCGGTGATGGCGGGGGACCGGCACCACGACGTCGAGGGCGCGGCCGCGCACGGCGTGCCGTGCATCGGCGTCCTGTGGGGCTACGGCAGCGCCGAGGAGCTGGCCTCGGCCGGGGCGGTGGCGCTGGCTCGTGACGTCGACGAGCTGGTCGCGCTGCTGCTGGGCAGGTGAGCCCCGGTCAGCGGCGCGCGGGGTCGGCGGTCACAGGCGCGCCGGTGCCGAGCGGCTCGCGGCGCTCCCGGCGGCGGAACACCCACGCGACGCCGTACACGGCCGCTGCCGCGTAGGCCCAGCCGATGAACGCGTCGACGATGTAGTGCTCGCCGCCGTAGGTGAGCGTGAACGTCATGGCGAGCACGTACAGGGCCAGCAGCGCCCGGGTCGTGCGCCGCACCAGCGGCCAGGTGAACAGCAGCACCATGAACGGCACCGCCGAGTGCAACGACGGGATGGCGGCGACGGCGTTCGCGTACGCCTCGCCCTGCTGCACCGCGGACCGGATCGTGCCGACGCCGGTCGACTGCAGCGTCACCGACGTCACGCGGGCCACGCCCTCGGGCAGGTAGCCGTTCATGCTGGCCATCCACGGCGGCGCGGCGGGGAACAGCGCGTA
Organism: Mycobacteriales bacterium; assembly: GCA_035540755.1. GTDB lineage: Bacteria > Actinomycetota > Actinomycetes > Mycobacteriales > SCTD01 > DATLGD01. The sequence continues at coordinate 44,204 of DATLGD010000184.1, forward strand.
GGTCGTGAGGGTCGCGACGGTGAGGGCCACCAGGGTCCACACGTAGCGGCGGAACAGGTGGTAGCTGCTGATCCACAGCGCCACCGCCAGCGCCATCGGCACCAGGAAGTGCGACATGTACACCGGGACGATCAGGATGTCGTACCACTGCACGTCGCCCGGGACGTAGAGCCGGTCCTGCAGCCAGACGGTCGGCACCTCGCCGCCGGTCCACCAGCCGAACAGCCACTCGTCCGCCCGCAGCTGCGGGAGCACGTGGGCGTGGTCGATGCCGGCGGTGCCGGGCTTGCCGTTGCGCAGCGCCGGCAGGTCGGCCAGGCGCCCGCCGAGCTCGTTGGCCTGACCGCGCAGGAAGTCGTAGGCGAACAGGACCGCGATCAGCGGCGCCCAGTCGCGCAGGACCGCCCGGCGCCACACCCGCCACTCGCCGCCGCAGGCTGCCAGCAGGAGAGCCAGCACCCAGGCGGTGATGACCTCGCGTCCGGTCGGGAAGCCGAAGATGCCGGAGACCACGGCGAACAGCGCCCCGAGGAGCAGGAACAGCTTGCGCCGCCGGGCGCGGGCCGGCTCGGAGATGGTCTGCCACGGAGCGAGGACGTCACCGGTCGCGGTCGGGCTGGACACGGGCGCGCCGTCGGTCGGGGGGTCGACGTCCCGCGTCGTGCTCGGCGGGTCCGTCGCCGTCCGGTCCGTCATCTGGCCTCCACGATCTCCCAGGGTACGGGCGGTGCAACGCGCGGCATCGGACCCGGGTGCCGGGCCCGGGCGTAGGATCGGTCACGTGCAGCACCTGCTTCCCGAGCCGCGCTGACGTCGCACCGACGACAGCCCGGCGCCTCCGTGGACCACGGGGGCTTTTTTCTGCCCCGAGCACGCCCGCGACGAAGAACGACGACAGGACGCCGATGACCCAGGCCCGTCCGGAGGACGACCGGTCCTACGACCCGCACGCGGTGCAGGACCGCTGGCTGCCGGTCTGGGACCGCCTGGACCTGTACCGGGCCGGCCGCCGCGAGGGCGCGCCGAAGAAGTACGTGCTGGACATGTTCCCGTACCCGAGCGGCGACCTGCACATGGGGCACGCGGAGGCGTACGGCCTGTGCGACGTGCTCGCCCGGTACTGGATGCGCAGGGGCTTCGACGTCCTGCACCCGATCGGCTGGGACTCCTTCGGCCTCCCGGCCGAGAACGCAGCCATCCGGCGCGATGAGCACCCCGCCACCTACACCTACGCCAACATCGAGACCCAGGCCGAGAGCTTCCGCCGCTACGCCATCAGCTTCGACTGGTCGCGCCGGCTGCACACCTCCGACCCGGAGTACTACCGGTGGACGCAGTGGCTGTTCCTGCGCTTCCGCGAGCGGGGCCTGGCCTATCGCAAGAGCAGCGCCGTCAACTGGTGTCCCAAGGACCAGACGGTGCTCGCCAACGAGCAGGTCGTGCAGGGCGGCTGCGAGCGGTGCGGCACGCAGGTGGTCAAGCGGGAGCTGACCCAGTGGTTCTTCAAGGTCACCGACTACGCCGACCGGCTGCTCGACGACATGGAGCAGCTGCGGGAGTCTTGGCCTTCGAGAGTCCTGCGGATGCAGGAGAACTGGATCGGCCGTTCGCAGGGCGCGCACGTCGACTTCGTGGTCGGCTCCGGCTCGACAGGTGGCAGCCGCACCGTCACGGTCTTCACGACCCGCCCGGACACCCTCTACGGCGCGACCTTCTTCGTCGTCGCCGCCGACGCACCGCTGGCCCTCGAGCTCTGCGCGCCGGAGCGCAAGGCCGCGCTCGAGGCCTACCGCGAGCAGGTCGCGACGCTGTCGGACATCGACCGCCAGTCGACCGACCGGGAGAAGACCGGCGTCGACCTCGGCGTCACCGCGCTCAACCCGGTCACCGGCGAGCAGATCCCGGTGTACGCCGCCGACTACGTGCTGGCCGACTACGGCACCGGCGCCATCATGGCCGTGCCTGCGCACGACCAGCGCGACCTGGACTTCGCCCGCGCCTTCGACCTGCCGGTGCGCGTGGTGGTCGACACCGGCGGCGAGGACCCCGTCGTGACCGGCGTCGCCACCGGCGGCGACGGAGTGCTCGTCAACAGCGGCCCCTACGACGGGCTGCGCAAGGACGAGGCGATCGCGAAGATCGTCACCGACCTCGAGCAGCGTGGCGGCGGCAGGGGCGCGGTGAACTACCGCCTGCGCGACTGGCTGCTGTCCCGCCAGCGGTTCTGGGGGGCGCCCATCCCGATCGTGCACTGCCCGGCCTGCGGCGAGGTCGCCGTGCCCGACGACCAGCTGCCGGTGCGGCTGCCCGACCTGCGCGGAGCCGCGCTGAAGCCGGCCGGCACCTCACCGCTCGGCGCGGCCACCGACTGGGTCGCCACGACCTGCCCGTCCTGCGGCGGTCCGGCCTCGCGCGACACCGACACGATGGACACGTTCGTCGACTCGTCCTGGTACTTCCTGCGCTACTGCTCGCCGCACTACGAGGACGGTCCGTTCGACGTCGAGGCGGTGCGGGAGTGGATGCCGGTCGCGCAGTACGTCGGCGGGGTCGAGCACGCGATCCTGCACCTGCTGTACAGCCGCTTCTTCGTGAAGGTGCTGCACGACATGGGCATGGTCGACGCCGTCGAGCCGTTCGCGGCGCTGATGAACCAGGGCCAGGTCATCAACCAGGGCAAGGCCATGAGCAAGTCGCTCGGCAACGGCGTCGACCTCGGCCAGGAGCTGTCCGCGTACGGCGTCGACGCCGTGCGCCTGACGATGGTGTTCGCCGGTCCGCCGGAGGACGACATCGACTGGGCCGACGTCTCGCCGGCCGGTGCCGTGAAGTACCTCGCCCGGGTCGCGCGGCTCGCCGAGGACGTCGCCGCACTGCCGATCACGGACGCACGCGACGAGGCCGTCGACCGCGCGGTCGCTCGCGCCGTCGACGAGGTGACCCGCAACACCGAGAACCAGCGGCTCAACGTGTCGGTGGCCCGGTTCATGGAGCTGACGAACACGCTGCGCAAGGCGGTCGACGCGCCGTCGCCGGCAGCCGCCTCGTTGCGCGACGGCGTCGAGGCGCTCGCCGTGATGCTCGGCTGCTACGCCCCCTACACCGCAGAGGAGGTGTGGTCGCGGCTCGGGCACGACGTCGCGGCGGGCGACTCGGTGCACGACACCACCTGGCCCACCGCCGATCCCGCGCTGCTGGTGCAGGAGAGCGTCACCTGCGTCGTGCAGGTCGCCGGCAAGTTGCGCGAGCGGCTCGAGGTCGCCCCGGACATCGCCGAGGACGCGCTGCGCGAGCTGGCCCTGGCCGCCGACGGCGTGCAGCGGGCGCTCGACGGCCGCGGGGTGCGCACGGTCGTCGTGCGGGCGCCGAAGCTCGTCAACGTCGTGCCGGACTGAGTCAGCCGCCGCCCGGGTCTAGCCTTCCCGCATGACCACCTCGGTCGCGGTCGTCACCGACAGCACCGCCTACCTGCCGCCCGGTGTCGGCGCGAAGTACGGCGTGGGAGAGGTTCCGCTGCACGTCGTGCTCGGCTCGCGCAGCGGGGCAGAGACGGTCGAGGTCTCGCCCGCGGACGTCGCCGAGGCGCTGCGCGAGCGGCGGGTCCCGGTCTCGACCTCCCGCCCGACCCCCGGCGAGTTCGCCGAGCTCTACCGCTCCACCGGCTCGGCATGCATCGTCTCGGTGCACCTGTCGGCGGCGCTGTCCGGGACCTCCGACGCCGCGCAGCTCGCCGCCCGCGACGTGGCCGGGGACGGCATCGAGGTGCGCGTCGTCGACAGCCGCACCATCGCCATGGGGCTGGGCTTCGCCGTCGTCGCCGCCGCCCGGCTGGCCACCGAGGGCGCCGACATCGACGTCGTCGAGCAGCGGGCCCGCGAGGTCGCCGCCGGCACCGACATGCTGTTCTACGTCGACACGCTCGAGCACCTCCGACGCGGCGGACGCATCGGCGCCGCGGCGGCGCTGGTCGGCACGGCGCTCGCCGTGAAGCCGCTGCTGCACGTCGTCGACGGGCAGATCGCCCCGCTGGAGAAGGTGCGCACCGCGTCGAAGGCGCTGGCCCGGCTCGAGGCGCTCGTCGTCGAGCGGGCCGGCGAGGGCGCCGTCGACCTGGCCGTGCACCACCTCGCCGCCGCGGACAAGGCCGAGGAGCTCGCGGAGCGGCTGCGGGGGCGGGTGCCCGCGCTGCGGGAGCTGCACCTGTCCGAGGTCGGCGCGGTCGTCGGCGCGCACGTCGGACCCGGCCTGCTCGGGGTCGTCGTCTCGCGCCGGTGAGCATCGTCCAGCTGCTCGTCGCGACCGCGGTCGGCTACCTCGCCGGCTCGGTCTCCACGGCGACGATCGTCGCGTCCCGCCGCGGCGTCGACCTGCGCTCGATCGGCTCGGGCAACCCGGGCGCGACCAACGTGGGGCGGGCGCTCGGACGCCGGACCGGAATCGCGGTCGCGCTGCTCGACGTCCTCAAGGGGCTGCTGCCGGCCGCCGGCTTCGGGATGCTCGACCACCGCGCCGGCCTGGTGGCCGGCGTCGCCGCCGTGGTCGGGCACGTCACCTCGCCGTTCCTGCGCGGCCGCGGCGGCCGTGGCGTCGCGACGGCGGCCGGGGCGGTCATCGGGTCGCACCCGCTGTGGGCCCCGGTGGTGCTGCTCGTCTGGGTGGTGGTCGTCGCCGCGTCGCGGTGGGTGGCCCTGGCGTCGATCTCGGCTGCCCTGTCGATCCTCGTCCTCGCGCTCGTCGCCGGCGAGGACCTGGTCTGGGCGCTCGCCCTGGCCGGGATCGTCATCGGCCGGCACCAGCCGAACCTGGCTCGTCGGCTCGAGCGGCGCCGACCCCCGCCCCTGGGCACCGAGGAGGCCTGAACCGGGCGGTCCACAGGACCGCGGACGGTCCACAACCGCGCCGCGGCCCTCCCGCCGACGCCGGCCCGCTGCCAGCGTTCCCCGCGTGCGTCGGCGGCAGCAGGGGACGGGTGACCCGGTCGCCGTCGCGCGGGTGGAGCGGCTGTTCGCGGCACCGGGCGGGCAGGCGCGGCCGTCGGTCGGCTGGGTGCCGCCACGCCTCGATGACGACGCCCCCGCCGGCCCTCCCGCTCCCGCTCCTGCCGAGGTCGGGGAGCCGGAGTCGCAGCCTGCTGCGGACGGCGGACCGGAGGAGGAGGCGACGTCGTGGGCGCCCAGGCCCCGCCCGGCGTGGGCCGACCTGACCCGGCTCTCGACGTCGGCGTCGGTCGTCGCGGACGAGCCCCCCGACGCGGCAGGCCAGGAGGGGCGGGCGCCGCTGCTGCCGGACACCCTGCGCGGCGGCCGGCTCGACCCGGGCCGCACCGGCGCGGTCGCGCTGCTGCTGGTCTGCGTGCTCGCCGCGGTCGTCGCCGCCGGCGTCGTCCTGCGAGGCCGGCCGCAGGAGGTCGCCGCTCCCGCGATCGAGTTCGCCGGTGAGCCGCTGCCTGGCGTCACGGCCGCACCCGCCGACGACCCCACCGAGCTGGTCGTGTCTGTGGCCGGCGACGTCGTCACGCCGGGAGTCGTGCGGCTGCCGCCGGGCAGCCGGGTCGACGACGCGGTGCAGGCCGCCGGCGGCCTCGCACCCGGCGCCTCCTACGGCCTGCTCAACCTCGCCCGCAAGCTCACCGACGGCGAGCAGGTGCTCGTGGGCATCGAGGCGCCCGCCGGTGCCGCGGCCCCCGGCGGCGCGGCTGCCGGCGGCGGGCTGCTCGACCTCAACGCCGCCACCGCCTCGGACTTCGAGACGCTGCCCGGCATCGGCCCGGTGCTGGCCGAGCGCATCGTCGAGTGGCGCGCCGAGCACGGTCCGTTCCAGAGCGTCGACCAGCTGCGCGAGGTGCCCGGCATCGGCGAGGCGAAGTACGGCGCTCTGAAGACGAAGGTCTCCGTCGCGTGAACGAGGACGAGCGGCCGGACCTCCGGCTGGTGCTCCCCGCTCTCGCGGTGTGGGCCATCTGCTGGCAGGGCCATCGTGCGCCGACCGTGGTGCTGCTCGTCCTCGCCACCGCCCTCGGCCTGTCCGCAGCGCTGCTGCTCCGGCGCGACCCGACGGCGGTGCGGCTGGTCGCCGCCGCCGTGTGCGGCTGCGCCGCCGCCGCCTGCGTCGTCAGCGGGCTGCACGTGGGCTCGCGCACGACCGGCGTGCTCGCCGAGCTGGCGCGCGACGAGGCGTCCGCGACCGTCGTGGCGCGGCTGACCGACGACCCGCGCCAGGCGGTGCCGCGCACCCCGGCCCAGGCCGGCGGGCGGGACCTGGTCGTGGTGCGGCTCCGGCTCGAGGAGGTCGACTCCCGTGGTCGCGTCCACCGGTTGCGCAGCCCGGCGGTGCTGCTGTCCAGCGATCCCGCCTGGCTCAGCCTGCTGCCGAGCCAGCAGGTCCGCGCGGAGGGTCGGCTGCGCGCAGCCGAGCCGGGCGACGACGTGGCCGTCGTCGTCTCGGGCCGCGGCGGGCCGACCGTGCTGTCCGGGCCGAGCCCGATCCAGCGCGTCGCCGGGCACCTGCGCGAGGGACTGCGGCAGGCCGTTGCGCCACTGCCCGAGCAGGAGCGGGGACTGCTGCCCGGGCTGGTGGTCGGCGACGTCGGCAGGCTCGACGCGGGGGTGCGGGAGGACTTCCGCGCCGTCGGGCTCACCCATCTGGTCGCCGTGTCCGGCACGAACTGCTCGATCGTGGCCGGGGCGGTGCTGCTGCTCGCCGCCCGGCTCGGGCTCGGCCTGCGCTCGCGGCCGGTGCTGGCCGGGTTGGCGCTGGCCGCTTTCGTGGTGCTGGCGCGCCCGTCGCCGAGCGTGCTCCGGGCGTCGGTCATGGGCGCGGTCGGGCTGCTGGCGCTGGCGACCGGGACGCGCCGGGCGGCGATGCCGGCGCTGTGCGCGGCGGTCCTGCTCCTGCTGCTGGCCGACCCGGACCTGGCCGGCACCGCGGGGTTCGCCCTGTCGGTGCTGGCCACCGCCGGGCTGCTGGTCCTGGCGCCGCCGTGGACGCGTGCGCTGCGCCGCCGCCTGCCGCTGTGGCTGGCGGCGGCGATCGCGGTACCGGCAGCTGCGCAGGTGGTGTGCGGCCCGGTGGTGGTGGCCATCTCCTCCCAGCTCGGTGTGCTCACCGTGCCGGCCAACCTGCTGGCGGCGCCGGCGGTCGCGCCGGCGACCGTCGCCGGCGTGCTGGCAGCGGTGCTGGCGCCGGTGTGGCTGCCGCTGGCGCAGGCAGTGGCCTGGCTCGGCTACCTCCCGACCGCCTGGCTCGTGCTCGTGGCCCGCACGGGTGCGGCCGTGCCGGGGGCCACCGTGCCCTGGCCGGACGGCGCTACCGGCGCGGTGCTCCTGGCGCTGGTCACCGCGGCCGTGCTGCCCGCGCTGAGACGGCGACGGCTGCGCCTGCCGCTGCTGGCGGCGGTCACCGGCGTCGTCGTCTCGTCGGCCGGCCTCGCGGTGGTGCAGCCGGCGTGGCCGCCGCCGGGCTGGTTCGCCGTGGCGTGCGACGTCGGGCAGGGGGACGCCGTCGTGCTGGCGGCCGGCCCGGGCACGGCGGTCGTGGTGGACGCCGGTCCCGACCCGACCGCCGTCGACGGCTGCCTTCGCCGGCTCGGGGTGACGAGGGTGGCGGTCGTCGTGCTCACCCACCCGCACGCCGACCACCTGACCGGGCTGCCCGGGGTGCTGCGAGGGCGAGCCGTCGGTGCCGTGCACGTCGGCCCGGTCCGCGAGGGCGACGAGCAGCACGCCCGCGTCGAGCAGTGGACGAGTGCCGTCGGGGTGCCGCTCCAGACCCCGGGGCTGGGGGAGGTGCGCACGGCCGGACCGCTGCGCTGGCAGGTGCTGGCACCGGCCCGGGTCTACCGGGGGACGCGGTCCGACCCGAACAACGCCTCGCTGGTCATGCGGGTCGAGGTGCACGGCACCCGGCTGCTGCTCACCGGCGACGTCGAGCCCGAGGCGCAGCGCGACCTCGTCGAACGGGGCGTGGACCTGCGTGCAGACGTCCTGAAGGTGCCGCACCACGGGAGCCGGTACCAGGACCCCGCGTTCCTGGATGCCGTGGGCGCGCGGGTGGTCGTGACCTCGGTCGGGGAGAGCAACACCTACGGCCACCCGGCTGCCGAGACGCTCGCGCGGCTGACGGCGCACGGCGCCAGCTCCTTCCGCACCGACCTCGACGGCGACATCGCGCTCGTGCACCGCGCCGGGCAGCTCGTCGTCGTCGGCCGCCACGGCAGCGGCGCGGCCCCGCCGCAGGCCCGCGGCCCGCCGCCGCAGCGGGCCCGCCCGTGGCCGGCACCGACTCGCCGGCGGTCAGCGACGGCGAGGTCGGAAGGGACTGGGCGCCTTCCGCCCGGCGTGCTACGTGGAACCATGGGGAGCGTGCCGATGGACGACGCGCTCGCCCCGCTGACCCTGGTGGTGGGCGACGAGGAGCTGCTCGTCTCCCGCGCCGTCACCGAGACCCTTCGGGCCGCCCGCGCCGCCGACCCGGCGACCGAGGTCCGCGACCTCCCCTGCGCAGAGCTGCAGCGCGGCGACGTCGACGACGCCCTCAGCCCCTCGCTGTTCGGCGGACGGCGCGTGCTGGTGCTGCGCGCCGCGCAGGACCTGGCGAAGGAGCTCGTCGACGACGTTCTCGCCGCCCTCGACGACATCCCGGCCGAGACCTCGGTGGTCGTCGTGCACGCCGGCGGCGCCAAGGGCAAGGCGCTCCTGACGTCGCTGAGCACCAAGCGCGTCCGCCGGGTGGATGCGCCCAAGGTCACCCGGCCGAGCGAGCGGCGCGACTTCGTGCGACGCGAGCTGCGCCGCGACGGCCGGCACGTCGACGACGACGCGATCTCGCTGCTGCTCGAGGCGGTCGGCAACGACCTGCGCGAGCTGGCTTCGGCCGCCGGGCAGCTGCTCGTCGACACGAGCGGCCCGATCACCGTCGACGCCGTCGCCCGCTACCACCGCGGCCGGGCCGAGGCGTCCGGCTTCGCCGTCGCCGACCGCGCCGTGGAGGGTGACCTCGCCGGTGCGCTCGAGCTGTCCCGCTGGGGGGAGAGCACCGGCCTCGCCCCGGTGCTGGTCACCAGCGCGCTCGCCAGCACCCTGCGCTCGGTGGCGCTGGTCGCGTCGGCGTCCGGCGTGCCGTCGGCGCAGCTGGCCGCGCAGATCGGGATGCCGCCGTGGAAGGTGGACAAGACCCGCAAGCAGTCCCGCGGCTGGCGGCCGGAGGGCCTGTCCGCCGCGCTGCAGGCCGTGGCGAAGGCCGATGCCGACGTCAAGGGCGGGGCGGTCAGCGCGCCCTACGCGGTGGAGCGGGCGCTGCTCGCGGTCGTCACCGCGCGGAACGGCGCGGCGTGAGGGAGCAGGAGCAGCCGGCCGACGACGTCGCGCCGCCCGAGGAGCAGCCGGTCCGCGCCAAGCGCCCTCTCTACCCCCGCCTGCTGCGGCTGAAGAACGTGTCCCCGAACGGCTGGCAGCGGGCCCTTCTCGGCGAGGGCGCCCTGGCTCTCGCCGTCGTGCTGGTGCTGGCCGACGTCGCCTCGGCCTGGACGCTGCTCGCGCTGCCCCTCGGCGTCGCCGTCTTCGTCAAGGCCCACGACGTGCTGGCCGGCCTGCTCACCCGCCCGGCCGCAGGCTCCCGCAACGACGACGGCGCCGCTCCCGCGGGGGGAGCGACGCCGGACGTGCAGGAGCGGGCGGACTAGGAGCCGGAGCCCGTCAGCTGGGCGACCCGCCTGGCCATGGCCGACTTGCGGTTGGCGGCCTGGTTCTGGTGGATGACGCCCTTGCTCGCGGCCTTGTCGAGCGCGCGGCTGGCGTCCCGGAGCGCCGCGGTGCTGGTGTCGACGTCGCCGGCCTCGGCGGCCTCGCGGAACTTGCGCACCGACGTCTTGAGCGACGACTTGACCGACTTGTTGCGCAGGCGCGCCTTCTCGTTGGTCTTGATGCGCTTGATCTGCGACTTGATGTTCGCCACGCGAAGAGGTCCTCGTCCGTCCTGGGGTTCCGCTCGCAGGGCACGAGCCGGGGTGTGCAGCTTGAGGGGCGCACGGCGCTCTCAGCGCACGCGCAAGGGAAGACCCTACCAAAGGACGGGCCGCTCCACCGCCGCCACCGGCGGCCTCTAGGGTCCCAGGCGTGGCGGACCTCCTCGACGGCTACTCGACGGCCGGCGCCTGGGACGAGGTCTTCGCCTCGCCGACCGAGCCGCACCCGCACTGCGGCCCGCTGGTCGACGCGCTGCGGTCGCTGTCGACCGACGACCTCGACAGCCGGTCGGCGGCCCTCGCCAACGCCTTCCGCGACCAGGGCATCACCTTCAGCCTGTCCGGGGAGGAGCGGCCCTTTCCGCTCGACCTCGTGCCGCGGGTCGTCGACGCCGACGAGTGGGACACGATCGAGCACGGCGTCGCGCAGCGGGTCAAGGCGCTCGAGGCGTTCCTCGCCGACATGGCCGGCGAGCAGGCCGTGCTCGCCGACGGCATCGTGCCGCGGCGCGTCGTCGTCAGCAGCACGGCGCACACTCCCGCCGCGCACGGCATCGTGCCGTCGAACGGCGTCCGCGTGCACGTCTCGGGGATCGACCTGATCCGCGACGAGCAGGGCCAGTTCCGGGTGCTCGAGGACAACCTGCGCACGCCGTCGGGCGTCAGCTACGTCATCGAGAACCGGCGGGCGATGACCCGCGTGTTCCCCGAGCTGCTCGGCACCCACCGGGTGCGCCCGGTCGGCGACTACCCCGGCATCCTGCTGGCCGCCCTCAAGGCCTCCGCGCCGGCGGGCGTCTCGGACCCGACGGTCGTGGTGCTGACGCCGGGCGTCTACAACAGCGCCTACTTCGAGCACTCGCTGCTCGCCCGCCTGATGGGCGTCGAGCTGGTCGAGGGCCGCGACCTCGTCTGCCGCGACGGCGTCGTGTGGATGCGCACGACGGCGGGCGAGCAGCGCGTCGACGTCGTCTACCGGCGCATCGACGACGACTTCCTCGACCCGCTGCACTTCCGCCCCGACAGCCTGGTCGGCTGCCCCGGGCTGCTGAACGCCGCACGCGGCGGTCGGGTCACGATCGCCAACGCGGTCGGCAACGGCGTCGCCGACGACAAGCTCGTCTACACCTACGTTCCGGATCTGGTCCGCTACTACCTCGGTGAGCAGCCGATCCTCTCGAACGTCGACACCTACCGCTGCGAGGAGCCCGACCAGCTGCCCTGGGTGCTGGACCGGCTCGACCAGCTGGTGCTCAAGCCGGTCGACGGCTCGGGTGGCAAGGGCCTGGTCATCGGCCCTCAGGCCAGCGACGCCGAGCTCGCCGAGCTGCGCACGCGGCTGACCGCCGACCCCCGCGGCTGGATCGCCCAGCGCGTCATCTCGCTCTCGACGTCGCCGACGAAGATCGGCGACCGGCTGGCGCCGCGCCACGTCGACCTGCGTCCGTTCGCGGTGCACGACGGCGACCGCGTCTGGGTGCTGCCCGGGGGCCTCACCCGGGTCGCGCTGCCGGAGGGGTCGCTGGTCGTGAACTCCAGCCAGGGCGGCGGGAGCAAGGACACCTGGGTGCTCGCCCGCGACTCCTCGCCGGCCGAGACCGCGTTCGACGACGTCGACCTGCTGCTGCCCTCACCGACCGGCGAGCACCTGCTCGATCCTGGCAACGCCGTGCTGGCCGACCAGCAGCAGCAACAGCAGCAGCAGCAGCAGGGCGCGCCGTGCTGAGCCGGGTCGCGGAGTCGCTGTACTGGCTCGGCCGCTACGTGGAGCGCGCCGAGGACACCGCGCGCCTGCTCGACGTGCACGTGCACACCCTGCTCGAGGACCCGTGGGTGGAGGAGGAGCAGGCCTGCCGCGACCTGCTCGGCGTCATGGGCGTGCCGGTGCCCGACGGCGTCGTCGACTCGCGCCGGACGGTGGAGCTGCTCGCGTTCCGGCCGGGCGACACCAGCAGCATCGTGGGGGCGCTGGGCGGGGCCCGCGAGAACGCGCGGGGTGTGCGCGAGGCCATCTCGAGCGAGCTGTGGGAGACGCTCAACGCCACCTACCACTCGCTCTCGGCGCAGGAGGCCGCCGCGTCGCGGCACGGGCCGTTCGGCTTCTTCCGCTTCGTGCGCGAGCGCAGCGCGCTCATCGCCGGGACGATCGACGGCACCATGCCGCGCGACGACGGGTGGCGCTTCCTCGTCCTCGGCCGGTCGCTCGAGCGCATCGACATGACCGCGCGACTGCTCTGGGCGCGCGGCGGCTCCCGGGCCAGCGGCGCCGGCTGGACGGCCCTGCTGAAGTCGTGCAGCGCGCACGAGGCCTACCTGCGCACCTACCGCGCCGCCGTCGAGCCCGAGCGGGTCGTGGAGTTCCTCGTCCTGGACCGGCTGTTCCCGCGCTCGGTCTACGCCTCGATGGTGGTGGCCGAGCAGTGCCTCGCCGAGCTCGACCCGACAGCGGGCCGCACCGGCGTCGACAACACGGCCCGGCGCCTGGTCGGCCGGGCGCGCACGGACCTCGAGTTCCGGCTGTCGGACGACCTGCTGTCGGACCTGACCGCCCTGCTCGACCGCATGCAGAGCACCTGCTCCGGGGTCGGCGACGCGGTCAGCAGCCGGTTCTTCCACCGTGAGGCGCACCTGTCCTGGGCCGCGGACTCGGGCCTGTGACTTCCCGACCCCTCCCGGGAGGCCCCCGCCTCCCCGCAGGAGCCCTCCCGACGGTTCCCGGCCGCCCCGAAACCGTGGGGAGCCCTCCTGACGGGGAAGGGGGGCGGGCATGAGCTGGCGGATCCGGGTACGGCACAGCACCGGCTACCGGTACGACGCGCCGGTGCTCGCCTCCTACAACGAGGCGCGGCTGACGCCGGTCACCGACGTCGACCAGCTCACGCTGGAGGCCCGCGTCGTCACCTCGCCCGACGCGACCCAGCAGCGGTACTGGGACTACTGGGGGACCCAGGTCACCGCCTTCGACCTGCACGTGCCGCACGACGCGCTCGAGGTGACCGCCACCTGCGTGGTCGACACCGCCGACGCCCGTCCGGTGACGGACGTGCCCGGGTGGGACGTCCTGCGCTCCGAGGCCGTCCGCGACCGCTACGTCGAGATGCTCTCGCCGACGGCGCGCTCGTGCCCAGGGGAGGAGATGACGGAGCTGGTCCGGGAGCGCAGCTCCGGGCTGGACCCGCACGAGACCGCGCTCGCGGTCATGGACCTCGTGCACGAGCGGGTGGCCTACCAGTCGGGCAGCACCGGTGTCTCGACCTCGGCGCACGAGGCCTGGAGCCTCGGGTCGGGGGTCTGCCAGGACATCGCGCACGTCACGGTGGGTCTGCTGCGAGCGGTCGGGCTGCCGGCGTCCTACGTCTCCGGCTACCTGCACCCCAATGCCGACGCCGTGCTCGGCGAGACGCTGACCGGCGAGAGCCACGCCTGGGTGGAGGTGTGGCTCGGCGGCTGGTGGCCGTACGACCCGACGAACCGGATGCCCGCGGGGGAGCGGCACGTGGTCGTCGGGCGGGGCCGCGACTACGGCGACGTGACGCCGCTCAAGGGCATCTACTCCGGCACCGGCTCGCACTCGCTCGGCGTCACCGTCGAGGTCACCCGGCTCGCCTGACGCTCAGCCCAGCAGCGGGAACGCCCGGGCGGCGTCGCCGAGGGCCGACCGGTCGCCCGGGCTGAGCGGCACCCGTCCGGCCGCCTTGAGCGCCCAGCTCTCGTCGTTACCGGGCGGGAGCGGCGTCGCCAGCACCTGCTCGGCGGTGCGCCGCACCTCGACCACGGACTCGGCGGACGGTCGTGGCACGTCGCCGAGCGACGGCAGGCAGTCCAGGTGGTGCACGGTCGCCTCCACCACGAGGGAGCGCGCCAGGTCGTTGACGGTGATGACGTGTCCCTGCGTGGCGACCCGCTCGTCCGGCCGCCGGGCGAGAAGCGCCCGCTGCGCGGCCGGGGCGGTGTCCCGCCACAGCGCGAGCAGCCCTTCCGGACCGCGGTAGGCCGCGGCCTGGATCCGGGTGGAGCGGACGCCACGGGCCTCCTGCACCGGGTCGGCGGCCGCTGACCAGGCCTGCCAGTACGTGGCGGCGTCCACCGTCGGGACGGCGTCGACCGGGGAGGCGCACGCGGTCAGCGCGCGGACCAGGTCGAACTGCAGGTGGTGCAGCACGTCGACGACGGCCCAGCCCGCGCAGAGGCTCGGCCGGGTCAGGTCGATCTCGTCGAGAGCTTCCAGGAGCGCGGTCACGCCCTCCCAGGTCCGGCCGGCCAGCTCGCGAGGGTCGGTCATGCGCGTCAGCCTCCCCGGGGCGCCGTCTCCGTACGATGGGGCGTGCCCTCCGCCCCGCCGCTCACCGACCCGCAGTCGATCCGCAACTTCTGCATCATCGCCCACATCGACCACGGCAAGTCGACGCTCGCCGACCGGATGCTGGGGCTGACCGGGGTCCTGACCGACCGGGACGCGCGGGCGCAGTACCTCGACCGGATGGACATCGAGCGCGAGCGCGGCATCACGATCAAGAGCCAGGCGGTGCGCCTGCCGTGGAAGGGGCTCGACGGCGCCGACCACGTGCTCAACCTCATCGACACCCCCGGCCACGTGGACTTCACCTACGAGGTGTCCCGGTCGCTCGAGGCGTGCGAGGGCGCCGTGCTGCTCGTCGACGCCGCGCAGGGCATCGAGGCGCAGACGCTCGCCAACCTGTACCTCGCGCTCGAGGGCGACCTGCACATCATCCCCGTGCTCAACAAGATCGACCTGCCGGCCGCTCAGCCCGACAAGTTCGCCGCCGAGCTCGCCGGCATCATCGGCTGCGACCCCGACGACGTGCTGCGGGTCAGCGCCAAGACCGGTGAGGGCGTGACCGACCTGCTGCACGAGATCGTGCGCTCCGTGCCGCCGCCGGTGGGTGTCGCGGACGCGCCGGCCCGCGCCCTCATCTTCGACAGCGTCTACGACACCTACCGCGGCGTGATCACCTACGTCCGCGTCGTCGACGGCGAGCTGAACAGCCGCGAGAAGATCCAGATGATGTCGACGCGCGCCACCCACGAGGTGCTCGAGGTCGGCGTCATCAGCCCGGACCAGAAGCCGGTGGAGCGGTTGTCGGTCGGTGAGGTCGGCTACCTCATCACCGGGGTGAAGGACGTCCGCCAGTCGCGCGTCGGCGACACCGTCACGACGCTCCACAAGGGCGCCGTCGAGCCGCTCGGCGGCTACAAGGACCCCAAGCCGATGGTGTTCTCGGGCCTCTACCCGATCGACGGCAGCGAGTACCCGCTGCTGCGCGACGCCCTCGACAAGCTGCAGCTCAACGACGCCGCGCTCGTCTACGAGCCGGAGACCTCGGCGGCGCTCGGATTCGGCTTCCGCGTCGGCTTCCTCGGCCTGCTGCACCTGGAGATCGTGCGCGAGCGGCTCGAGCGCGAGTACGACCTGTCGCTCATCTCGACGGCGCCGAACGTCGTCTACCGGGTGGTCATGGAGGACGGCACCGAGCACGTCGTCACCAACCCCAGCGACTGGCCGGGCGGGAAGATCGCCGAGATCCACGAGCCGGTCGCCCGAGCCACGCTGCTCGCGCCGAGCGAGTACATCGGGGCCATCATGGAGCTCTGCCAGGCGCGGCGCGGGCAGCTGATGGGCATGGACTACCTGTCCGAGGACCGCGTCGAGCTGCGCTACACCCTGCCGCTCGCCGAGATCATCTTCGACTTCTTCGACAACCTGAAGTCGCGCACCCGCGGCTACGCCTCGCTCGACTACGAGACCACAGGCGAGCAGGCGTCCAAGCTCGTCAAGGTCGACATCCTGCTGCAGGGCGAGCCGGTCGACGCGTTCAGCGCGATCGTGCACACCGACAAGGCCTACGCCTACGGCACGTCGATGACCGGCAAGCTGCGCGAGCTCATCCCGCGACAGCAGTTCGAGGTGCCGATCCAGGCAGCGGTCGGCTCGCGGATCATCGCCCGGGAGAACATCAGGGCGATCCGCAAGGACGTGCTCGCCAAGTGCTACGGCGGCGACATCACCCGCAAGCGCAAGCTGCTGGAGAAGCAGAAGGAGGGCAAGAAGCGGATGAAGATGGTCGGCCGCGTCGAGGTGCCGCAGGAGGCCTTCATCGCGGCGCTGTCGACCACCGAGGCCGCACCCACCAAGTGAGCGGGCTGTCCGCTGTGGCGGCCGACGAGGTCCGGCGGCTCCCCGGTGCGCTCGCCGGCGACGTGCTGGCGGTGCTCAAGACCGCCGCCGACCCGTTCGACCGAGCACTGCAGCCGGCCCACGTCACGGCCTCCGCCGTCGTGCTGTCCGCCGACAGTGCGCGGGTGCTGCTGGTCCGGCACCGCAAGCTGCAGCTGTGGCTGCACCCGGGCGGCCACGTCGAGCCTGGCGACACCTCGCTCCAGGCGGCGGCCCTGCGCGAGGCGGTCGAGGAGACCGGCGTCGAGGCGCTGACCGTCGTCGGCGGGCCCGCCGACGTGCACCGCCACCCCGCGCCGTGCCAGCCGCCCGGTGCAGCCGACCACCTCGACGTGCGCTTCGTCCTCACCGCCGACGGCGACGCCGTGCCGGTGGTGTCCGAGGAGTCGACCGACGTGCGCTGGTTCGCCTGCGACGCCCTGCCGGCCGACGCGGTGCCCGACCTCGCGGCGCTGGTCGAGCTCGGCCGAGGCCGGCTACGGGCGGTCCTGGCGACCTGAGGTGGCCGGACGGTCATCCACCTGGGCGGTCTGGCCACCTGACTGCGCGGGCTGCCTGTCACGCGCGTCCCAGGCGGAGGCCGAAACGGCCACGGCTCAGCGCAGCAGGTCGCGCACGTGCCCGGTCTCGTTCAGGCTGACCACGCCGCGCCGCCCGTCGCGGGCCAGCGCGACC
Organism: Mycobacteriales bacterium; assembly: GCA_035540755.1. GTDB lineage: Bacteria > Actinomycetota > Actinomycetes > Mycobacteriales > SCTD01 > DATLGD01. Next base: position 61,036 of record DATLGD010000184.1, read on the forward strand.
CGCTGCAGCGAGCAGTAGGCCGGCGCGTACCAGATCGGCCGCTGCTGCCCGAGCACCTCGCCCAGGTAGGCGTTGCAGGCACCGGCGTGCGAGAACAGCACCGCCCGGCCGCCGGGGTGCCGCGCGGCGATCTGCTCGACGGCCACCAGCACCGTCCGCCGGAACGCCGTCGGGTCCACGTCAGGGGAGTACAGCTCGCCTCGGACGACCGCCTGCCAGCGCGGGTCCCCGGCCGCTCTCAGCTCCTCGATCGGGACGTAGGAGCTGTCGCCGGCGTCGAACTCGGCCAGGCCCTCGGACACCTCGAGCGGCAGTCCCAGCGCGGCCATCAGCGGAGCGGCGGTCTCCCGCGCCCGCCGCGCCGGGGAGCTGTACAGCGCGTCGACGGGGTCACCGGCCAGGGCCTGCAGCACCCGCTCGGCCTGGGCGCGGCCACGGTCGGACAGGCCGGGGTCGGCGCGCTCGCCGGCAGGAGCCTCCAGCCGCACCGGCAGCGCGTGGCGCACGAGCACGATCTCCACGACCGCGGACGCTAGCGCCGACGTCTGGCCGAGCCGTCGACGCGGCCGCTGCGCCGAAAGGGTGCCGTTGCCCGGAACCGGCCCGCAGCGGACGTTCCGGCAGTACCGTCCGGCCTCGCGCCACCGCGCAGGTGGTCGGAAGGAGCGTCATGAGCTGCCCGAACTGCTCGGTGACGGTGCCTCCTGGCGCCGCTACCTGCGCCGGCTGCGGGGTGGCACTGCCGGCGACGCCGCCGCTGGTGTCGGCCGGTGTCCCGCCGGACCAGGTCACGGCTCCGGTTCCGCCGCAGTGGCCAGGCTGGGCCCCGCCCGGCCCGCAGCCCGCCCCGCAGCAGCCCGGCAGCGGCTGGGGCCCGCAGCCCGCCCCGCAGCAGCCCGGCACCGGCTGGGGGCCGCCGCCCGGCGGTGGCTGGACTGCACAGCCCGGCGTGCCGCCGACGGGCTGGTACCCCGCCTGGGCGCCGCCGCCGGTCGAGGTGCCCTCGGGTCTGGCCACGGCCGCGGCGGGCCTGCTCGCCCTGTGCGGGGCCCTCCACGTGGTGGCCGTGGGCGTGGGCGCCACCTACTCCCACGGGCTGTCCGCCCTGCTCGACGGCACGGCCGGCCCGAGTGACGTGCGCGGCGTGGAGAACGCCTACATCGGCATCGGAGTGGTGCAGGCCGTCGCTCTGCTCGCCACCGGCATCGTGTTCCTGTTCTGGTTCTCGCGCGTCGACGGCGTGGTGCGGGAGCTGGGGGTGGCCGACCTGCGGCACAGCCACGGCTGGGCGGTCGGCGCCTGGTTCGTGCCCTTCCTGAACCTGGTCCGGCCGAAGCAGATGGTCGACGACGCGTGGCGCGGCGCCGATCCCGCCCTGCCGCCGGGCGGCTGGATGCAGGCCACCGTTCCCGCACCGCGCTGGCTCAGCGCGTGGTGGGCGCTGTGGATCGCCAGCTCGCTGATCGGCTGGCGCTCGGCGATGGGCGGCACCGGACTCGAGGACCTGCGGACCGGCGCCGACATCGGCATGCTCGCGGACCTGCTCAGCGCCGCGGCGGCCGCCCTGGCGGTCCTGCTCGTCCTGCGGCTGACCGCCCGGGTGCGGGCGCGCGCCGCGAACCTCGGTCGACTCCGGTCCTGACCCGGCCCGTCCCGCCGGCACGCACACTGGAGGGGTGCCCAGCTCCCTGCCCGACGGCGAGCCGGTCCCGGCCTCCGGCGCCCTCCCCGAGGAGGCGCTGCGCGGCCTCGGGGACCGGCCCTTCGGCGTGTACCTGCACGTGCCGTTCTGCGCGGCCCGCTGCGGCTACTGCGACTTCAACACCTACACCGGGCTCGACCACCTGCAAGGCGGCTTCGTCGACGCGGCGGTGGCCGAGATCCGCCTGGCCCGCACCGTGCTCGGCGACGTGCCGCCGGTCGAGACGGTCTTCGTCGGGGGCGGCACGCCCACCCGCCTGCCGCCCGAGCAGCTGGCCGGGCTGCTCCGCGCCATCGACGACGAGCTCGGGCTGGCTCCGAGCGCGGAGGTCACCACCGAGGCCAATCCCGACTCCGTCGACCCGCGGTCGCTGGGGATCCTGCGCGAGGCCGGGTTCACCCGCATCTCGTTCGGCATGCAGTCGGCGGTGCCGGGCGTGCTCCGGGTGCTGGAGCGCACCCACACCGCGGGCCGGCCCCAGGCAGCGGTCGCCGAGGCGTACGCCGCCGGTTTCGAGCAGGTCAGCCTCGACCTGATCTACGGCACGCCGGGTGAGACCGAGGCCGACTGGCAGCGCTCACTCGATGCGGTGCTGGCCGCCGCGCCGACGCACGTGTCGGCGTACGCGCTGATCGTCGAGGAGGGCACGGCGCTGGCTCGACAGGTCGCGTCCGGGGTCGTGCCGGCGCCGGACGACGACACGCTGGCCGACCGCTACCTGGCCGCCGAGGCGACGCTCGGCGGGCTCGGCTGGTACGAGGTCAGCAACTGGGGCGAGCCGTGCCGGCACAACCTGGGCTACTGGCGGGGCGGGGACTGGTGGGG
>DATLGD010000185.1:0-11572 GCA_035540755.1 Mycobacteriales bacterium
ACGTCCGCGAGCGCCGCGAGCCGGTCGGCGAAGGCGCCCCGCTCGGCGTCGTCCTTGCTGGTCTCGGCCTTCTCGAAGCGCACGTTCTCGAGCAGGACCACCCGGTCGGCCTCCTGCGCGCGGACCGCCTCCTGCGCGCTCTCGCCGACGACGTCCTCGGCCACGCGCACCGGAGTGCCGAGCAGCTGCTCGAGCCGCTGCCCGACGGGGGCGAGGCTGTAGGCCGGGTCGGGGGTGCCCTTCGGCCGGCCGAGGTGCGCCATCACGACGACCTTGGCGCCCCGCCCGACCAGGTCGGACAGCAGCGGCACGCTGGCCCGGATCCGGCCGTCGTCGGTGATCGTCTTCGCCCCGCCAGGGCCGGCCTCGAGCGGCACGTTGAGGTCGCAGCGGACGAGGACGGTCCTGCCGGCGAGGTCGCCGTGCCGGTCGACGAGGGTGTCGAGCGTGCGCACCGGCTACAGGCTCTTGCCGACGAGCGTGATGAGGTCGACGAGCCGGTTCGAGTACCCCCACTCGTTGTCGTACCAGCCGACGACCTTGGCCTGGTTGCCGATGACCTTGGTCAGGGGCGCGTCGAAGATGCACGACGCGGGATCGGTGACGATGTCGCTGGAGACGATCGGGGCGGTGCTGTAGCGCAGGAACCCCTTCATCGGCCCCTCCGCGGCGGCCTGCACCGCGGCGTTCACCTCGTCGGCGCTGGCCTCGCGGGACAGCTCGACGGTGAGGTCGGTGGCCGAGCCGGTCGGGATCGGCACGCGCACGGCGTAGCCGTCGAGCTTGCCCTTCAGCTCGGGCAGGACCAGGCCGATGGCCTTGGCCGCGCCGGTGCTGGTGGGGACCAGGTTGACGGCGGCGGCGCGGGCGCGGCGCAGGTCCTTGTGCGGGGCGTCCTGCAGGTTCTGGTCCTGGGTGTAGGCGTGGATCGTGGTCATCAGGCCCTTGACGATCCCGAACTCGTCGTGGAGCGCCTTGGCCATCGGCCCGAGGCAGTTGGTGGTGCAGGACGCGTTCGAGATGACCGTGTGCGCGCTCGGGTCGTAGTCCTCGTGGTTGACGCCCATGACGATCGTGACGTCCTCGTTGGACGCGGGCGCCGAGATGATGACCTTCTTCGCTCCGCCGTCGACGTGCGCCTTGGCCTTGGTGGCGTCGGTGAAGAAGCCGGTCGACTCGACGACGACGTCGGCGCCGACGTCGCCCCACTTCAGGGCGGCGGGGTCCCGCTCGGCGAAGATCGTCAGCTTCGTGCCGCCGATCGAGATGCCGCCGTCGACCACCGAGACCTCGGCCGGGTAGCGGCCCAGGATCGAGTCGTACTTGAGCAGGTGCGCCATGGTCGCGAGGTCGCCGAGGTCGTTGGCGGCGACGATCTCGATGTCGGCCGCCCCTGCCGCGTTCGCGGCCGCGGCGGCCCGGAAGAAGTTGCGGCCGATGCGGCCGAAGCCGTTGATGCCCACGCGGACGGTCACTGCTGCTCCTCCTGCTGGTGCGGCCCGGTGCCGGGCCGGTCGAGGTCCTGACGACTCCTCTCGGGACCCTAGCGGGGGTGGCGCCGGGTCAGGCCACCGGGACGAGCTGCTCGGTGCGGGCGGAGGTGCGCAGCGCCTCGAGCACCCTGGCGGCCACCAGCAGGTCGCCGAGGTCGGCGGGCGTCGCTACCTCCCCGGGCCCTCCCAGGTGCCGCGGCTCGCCGCCACCGATCGCGGCCGCCAGGGATGCCGCGGTGGCGATCAGACCCGCAGCCACCCCGCGCGGCGCCGGGGGCACCGCCTCCGGCAGGCCGAGCAGCGGCAGCAGCGCGCCGCCGTCCCAGCGCACGGCGTCCGGCGCCGCCGCCAGCCGGGCGGCGGCGAACGACAGCCGCACCGACGGCCCGTCCCCCTCGTGCGACACGAGCACCGTGGCCCCGGACGCGGTGAGCAGGCTCCAGGCGACCCCCTCGCCGCCGGGCAGGACCGGCGCCGGCACCGGCCCGGGCGCCGCGACCACCGCGGCCACCTCGCCGCACCAGCGGCCGGCGAGGTCGACGAGCTCGGCGGCCTCGGCCCGGCCGCGCGGCCAGCCCCGCACGGTGACCTGCAGCGGCGGCCCGCCGGCCAGCGGCAGCGCCGCGCGGACCGTGCGCGCCCAGGGCTCCCACCGCCGGACCAGGCCGACGCCCGAGGGCGGGCCGTCGACCGACCGCGCGGCCCGCAGCGCCTCGACGTCGAGCGGGTGCGGCGTGGGCAGCAGCACGAGCAGCCCGGTGTCCCGGAGCGCGGGCAGCAGCGCGGCGAGGTCGGGGTCGGAGCCGTCCAGCAGCACGGCGTCGACCCGGGCGTCGTCGAGCAGCTCCTCGACGTCGAGGTAGCCGAGGACGTCCTCCCGCGGCCCGGGAGCCGCGCCGAACGGGGAGCCGGCGAGCCGGCCGCGGACGCGCCAGCCCCCGGCGCGGACGGAGTCGACCGCCTCCGCACCGACGTCCCCGGCGAGGGCGGCGGTCGGCACGGCGGTCAGCGGGCGGGCCAGGCGCGCGCGACGGGCCGCGGCGCTCAGGGCGAGTCGGCCAGCATCTCGGGCGTCACCGCGGCCTCGGTGTCGGGGATGCCGAGGTCGGCCGCCCGCTTGTCGGCCAGCGCCAGCAGCCGGCGGATGCGGCCGGCGACGGCGTCCTTGGTCATCGGCGGGTCGGCCAGGGCGCCGAGCTCCTCGAGCGAGGCGTTGGCGTGCTCGCGGCGCAGCCGGCCGGCTTGCAGCAGGTGGTCGGGCGCGTCCTCGCCGAGGATCTCGAGCGCCCGCTCGACGCGTGCCCCCGCCGCCACCGCGGCCCGGGCCGAGCGCCGCAGGTTGGCGTCGTCGAAGTTGGCCAGCCGGTTGGCGGTGGCGCGCACCTCGCGGCGCATCCGGCGGTCCTCCCAGGCGAGCACGGCCTCGTGGGCGCCCAGGCGGGTGAGCAGCGCGCCGATGGCGTCTCCGTCCCGCACCACCACGCGGTCGACCCCCCGCACCTCGCGGGCCTTCGCCGCGATGCCCAGGCGCCGGGCCGCCCCGACGAGGGCGAGCGCGGCCTCCGGGCCGGGGCAGGTGATCTCGAGGGACGACGACCGGCCGGGCTCAGTGAGCGAGCCGTGGGCGAGGAAGGCGCCGCGCCAGGCCGCCGCGGCGTCGCAGGTCGCCCCGCTCACCACCGACGGCGGCAGCCCGCGGACCGGGCGGCCGTGCCCGTCGACCAGCCCGACCTGACGGGCCAGGCCGCCGCCGTCCTTGCTGATCCGGACGACGTAGCGGTTGCCCTTGCGCAGGCCGCCGGCGGCGACCACGTGCACGTCGCTGGCGTGGCCGTACACCTCGGCCACCTCCTTGCGCAGCCGCCGGGCCGCCGCGCCCGTGTCGAGCTCGGCCTCCACGACGATGCGCCCGGCGACCAGGTGCAGCCCGCCGGCGAAGCGCAGGATGGCCGCCATCTCGGCTTTGCGGTCGCACGGCTTGGTGACCGTCAGCCGGGCCAGCTCGTCCTTGACCGCCGCCGTCATCGCCACGCTGTGCCCCTCGTCGTCGTCTGCTGCTGTGCGTGGTTCAGGGTGCACCCATCACCGCGGCGAGGGCCTGGGCCAGCCGCTGCGGGTCGTGCCGGGGCGTGCCGTCGCCGAGCGCCACCTGCGCGAGCTCGAGCCGCCCGCCGGCCGCCTCTGCCGCCGCCATGAGACCACGCTGGTCCAGCACCGCGCCCCGATCGGCCAGCACGACGTCCAGGACGAGGTCCGGTGCGTGCGCGGCGAGCACCTCGAGGTGCGCCTCGGGCGAGAAGCCGGCCGTCTCGCCGGCCTGCGGCTCCAGGTTCAGCGCGACCAGGCGGCGCGCATCCGTCTCGACGAGCGCCTGCCGGAGCCCCGGCACGAGCAGGTGCGGCAGGACGCTGGTGAACCACGACCCCGGCCCCAGCACGACCCAGTCCGCCGCGCGCACGGCGGCGACCGCTTCGGCGCAGGCCGCAGGCTCGGCCGGGCGCAGGTGCACCGCGGCCACCGCCCCCGACGTCGTGGCGACCGCCACCTGGCCCACGACCTCGCGGACCGCCGACGGGTCCTGCTCGTCCAGCCCGACGACCTCGGCCACGATCTCGAGCGGTGTGCAGCACATCGGGAGCACGCGACCGACGGCGCCGACCAGCCGGCCGACGAGGTCGAGCGCCACCACGGGGCCGTCCGTGGTCTGGGCGAGGCCGGCCAGGAGCAGGTTGCCCACCGCGTGCCCGGCCAGCGGTCCCTCGCCGGTGAAGCGGTGCTGCAGCAGCTGCTCCCAGGTGCGTCCCCAGTCGTCGTCCCCGGACAGGGCGCACAGCGCCATCCGCAGGTCGCCGGGCGGAAGCGCCCCGAGCTCCGCCCGCAGCCGGCCGCTCGAGCCCCCGTCGTCGGCGACGGTGACGACGGCGGTGACGTGCGGCGTCACCCGGCGCAGCGCCTGCAGGGAGGCCGCCAGGCCGTGCCCGCCGCCCATCGCGACGACCCGCGGGCCGTCCTCGGGCAGGCGGTCCGGACGGCGGCTCACTCGCGCCCCAGGTCGCGGTGCATCACGCTGACCTCGGTGCCCGGGCCTGCCAGGCGCCCGGCCAGCTGCTCGCTCATGGCCACGCTGCGGTGCTTGCCCCCGGTGCAGCCGACGGCGAGCGACACGTAGCGCTTGCCCTCGCGCTTGTAGCCGTCGAACAGCAGCTGCACCACCGCCTCGTAGCGGTCGAGGAAGTCGACGGCCCCGGCCTGGGCGAGCACGTAGTCGCGGACCTCGGCGTCCTGCCCGGTACGCGGCCGCAGCTCGGGCACCCAGTGCGGATTCGGCAGGAAGCGGCAGTCGACGACGAGGTCGGCGTCCACCGGCAGCCCGTACTTGTAGCCGAAGGACACCACCGTCAGGTGGAGCCGCTCGGAGGCGTCCTCGTCGCCGAACGCGGCGATGACCTTGCCGCGCAGCTCGTGGACGTTCAGCAGGCTGGTGTCGAGCACCAGGTCGGCCTCCCCGCGCACCTCGCGCAGGAGCGCGCGCTCGCGGGTGATGCCGTCCACCAGCCGCCCCTCCCCCTGCAGCGGATGGGGCCGGCGCTCGCTCTCGAACCGCCGCACCAGGGCGTCGTCGGAGGCCTCGAGGAACAGGACGCGGGCATGCACGTCCTGCCGCTCGAGCTCCGACAGCGCGCTCTGCAGGTCGGTCGTGAAGGCCCGCGACCGCACGTCGGCGACGACGGCGATCCTGTCGACCTCGCCCTTGGACCGGGAGCCGAGGTCGACCATGGTGCCGAGCAGCGACGGCGGCAGGTTGTCGACGACGAACCAGCCGAGGTCCTCCAGGCACTTGGCCGCCGTCGACCGGCCGGCCCCGGACAGGCCGGTGACGACGACGAGCTCGAGGCCCTTCGGCGGGTCCGCGGTCACGGGACCACCTCGCCGGTCACGGGGTCGAACGCGGGGACCGGCTGGTCCTCGGCGGGAGCCGGTCCGGGGCCGACCGCCGCGAGCACCGCCTCCGCGGTCGTGCGTCCGATGCCGGGCACCTCCATGACCTCCTCGACCGTGGCTGCCTTGAGCCGCTTGAGCGAGCCGAAGTGTCGCAGCAGGGACTTGCGCCGCGTCTGCCCCAGCCCCGGGATGCCGTCCAGCGCCGACTCCACCATGCTCTTGCTGCGCTTGCTCCGGTGGTAGGCGATCGCGAACCGGTGGGCCTCGTCGCGCACCCGCTGCAGCAGGTAGAGGCCCTCGCTGGTGCGCGGCAGGATGACCGGGTCCTCCTCCCCCGGCAGCCAGACCTCCTCGAGCCGCTTCGCGAGCCCGACGACGGCGACGTCGTCGATGCCCAGCTCGTCGAGCGCGCGCTGTGCCGCGGCCACCTGCGGCGCGCCGCCGTCGACGACGACCAGCTGCGGCGGGTAGGCGAAGCGCTTGGGCCGTCCGGTCTCCTCGTCGAGGACCGGGTGACCGCCCTCGGCGGCAGGCTCGCTCTCGTCGAGCTGCGAGGTGGCGCTGCGCTCCTCGAGGTACCGGCGGAACCGCCGGCGCACCACCTCGTGCATGGAGGCGGTGTCGTCGGCGGGGGCACCCGCGTCCGCCGGCCCGCGCACGGCGAAGCGCCGGTACTCCCCCTTGCGCGCCAGCCCGTCCTCGAACACGACCATGCTGGCGACCACGGAGGTGCCCTGCAGGTTGCTGACGTCGAAGCACTCGATCCGCAGCGGCGCCTCGTCGAGCCCGAGCGCGTCCTGCAGCTCCTGCAGCGCCATCGAGCGGGCCGTGAGGTCGCTGGCCCGCCTGGTCTTGTGCAGCGCGAACGCGTGCCCGGCGTTGCGGGTCACGGTCTCGAGCAGCGCCTTCTTGTCGCCGCGCTGCGGCACGCGCAGCGAGACGTTGGCCCCGCGCAGGCGGCAGAGCCAGTCGGTGAGGGCCTCGGCGTCGGGCGGCAGGGAGGGGACGAGCACCTCTCTCGGCACGGACTCGTCGCGGCCCTCGCGCTCGAGCCGGTAGACCGCCCCGGGCTGCATGCGCCGGTCGGCCGGACCGGCGGCGCGATCGTCGACGTCGCCCCACGTCGGCTCGGGGTCGTCGCCGTAGCTCTGCGCCAGGAACTGGCCCACCAGCTCGCCGGTGGTCAGGTCCTCGACCTTGTCGACGACGTAGCCGCGCTGGCCGCGCACCCGGCCTCCGCGGACGTGGAACACCTGCACGGCCGCCTCGAGGGCGTCCTCGGCGATGCCGATGACGTCAGCATCGGTGCCGTCGGCCAGCACGACGGCCTGCTTCTCGAGGGCCCGCTCGAGCGCGCCGATGTCGTCGCGGAGCCGTGCCGCCCGCTCGTACTCCTGCGCGTCGGCGGCCTCGGTCATCTGCCGCTCCAGTCGCTTGACGTGCCGCTGGGCGCCGCCGGCCATGAAGTCGCAGAAGTCCTCGACGATCGCCCGGTGCTCCTGCTCGGTGACCTTGCCGACGCACGGGGCGGAGCACTTGTCGATGTAGCCGAGCAGGCAGGGACGGCCGACCTGGCCGGCCCGCCGGAAGACCCCGTTGCTGCAGGTGCGCGCCGGGAAGACCCGCAGGAGCAGGTCGAGGGTCTCGCGGATCGCCCAGGCGTGCGCGTACGGCCCGAAGTAGCGCACGCCGCGCTTCTTCGGCCCGCGCATCACCTGCAGCCGGGGGTAGTCCTCGCCGACCGTGACGGCGAGCGAGGGGTAGCTCTTGTCGTCGCGGTACTTGACGTTGAAGCGCGGGTCGTACTCCTTGATCCACGAGTACTCGAGCTGCAGCGCCTCGACCTCGGTGCCGACGACCGTCCAGTCCACACCGGCCGCGCTGGTGACCATCTGCCGGGTGCGCGGGTGCAGCCCGGAGGGGTCGGCGAAGTAGCTGTTCAGCCTGCCGCGCAGGCTCTTCGCCTTGCCGACGTAGATCACCCGGCCGCGCTCGTCGCGCCAGCGGTAGACCCCGGGCGCGTCCGGGATGCTGCCCGGCGCCGGACGGAAGGAGGCCGGGTCTGCCACGCCGTCGAGCCTACGTGCCGGGGGCTGCCGGAAGGCCGCTCCGGCCGGGTGCGAGGCTTCGCCGGGTGGAGCGGGCAGTGGTCGCCGACGTCGTCATCGACGACGGCGCGCACTCCGGCCGCGGCCGGCTCACCGTGTTGCGCCTGGGCTGGGACCCGGCCGACCCCCTGGCCGTCGGGCTGACCCTGACGGCCCAGCCGGACCACCCGGCGCTGCCTCGCGGTCAGTGGGTGGTGCTGCGCGACTTCCTGCGGTACGGCCTCGAGGAGCCGACGGGCGACGGAACCGTGCGGATCCGCCCGGACGAGAGCCGGGACCGGGTCTGGCTCGAGCTGGCCCGGCCGGGCCGGGCGGCGTGCGTGTCCGTGCCGCGCGACGTCGTGCGGGAGTTCCTCGACCGCAGCGAGCGGGTCGTCCCGACCGGCGCCGAGCGCAGCGACGACGCGATCGACGCGCTGCTGACCCGGCTGCTCGGGACCGAGCCCCCACCGGTCTGACGCGGGAGGTCCGTCCCCCGCTGGGCGCCCGTGTCCTGCGGTGTCCCGTGTCGTTGGACCGACCGCCAGCACCGGACCGCCTGGACGGCGGCGTCAGAGGGGGTCGTCGTGCGCGGACGCGTCGTCACCGCAGTGGGCCTGCTGGGACTGCTCACCCTGGTCGGGGACGCCGGTGCCGTCCTGCACCTGCGCGCCGAGGAGCGGGCGGAGCGCAGGGCCGCGGCCGAGGAGGCGGAGGCCGCCTACCGGGCGGGCGTCACGTCGGTCGCGGCCCGGGTGAGCGCGGCCCGGACGCCGGTGCTCCAGGCGGCCGACACCTACTACGGCGACGCCGACGGAGGGGTCCTCTACGACGTGACGGTGCACGGCGCCGTCGCCGGCGACCTCCGGGCGGCCGGCGAGGCGCTGGCCGCCCTGCCCCCGCCCGCCGCGATGGTCGGCACGCACGACGCGCTGCTCGGCTCGCTCGAGCAGATGCGGACGGTCGCCGAGCAGACCGCAGCTCCTGTCGACGAGGACATCGCGACGGAGCTGGAGGCGTTCCGGGCCGCCGCCCTCGCCTTCGACGGCGCCGTGCGCGACGGCCTGGGGTTCGAGGTGCCACTGGTGCCGGCCGCCGAGCTGCCCGCCGAGCTCGTCACCCGCGGCGCCGTTCTGTACGTCTGGGGCAGCGCCTGCGGTCGCGCTCTGGACGCGCTCGACGACGACCCCGAGCTCGAGATCGAGAGCGACGCCGACCTCGTGCGGCTCGCCGGCCTGTACGAGGACCAGGCCGACCACCTCCAGTGGGCGATCGAGGCCCTGCTGGCGCAGGCGCTGCCGGAGGCGGACCGGACCGTCCTCGAGCGGGACGTCCACTCCCCGCTGCGGGGCGCCCAGCCCGGTGCCGACCACCTGCGGGCGGCCGCGGCCGCGCTGCGCGAGCGCGACGTCGACCGGTTCCTGGCGGCGCTCACGGACGTCGACCGGGTCCTCGGCAGCCTCGAGAAGGCCTCACAGGGGCTGCAGGCCTACGGCTCGGAGGTGTGCTCGGTGTACTTCGACGCCGGCTTGTTGCTCGGCGACGACACCGGCCAGGCGCAGGAGGACCTCGCCGAGACGTGAGCGGCTCAGCGACCGCCACGGGTGCGGCGGCGGAGCGCGGCCGCACCCACCAGGGCCGCGGCCGCCGGCACCGCGAGCGGCCACCCGGTGGCGGGCAGCGACCGGCCGGTCGTGCCCGGCGCCGCTCCGGCGAACGCCGTCGGGGCCGCGCTCGGGGCGGGCTCCTTGTCGAGCAGACCCGCCTGGACGACCCCGAGGCGCATTCGCTGCGGGTGGTTCCCGACCGGGATGCGGGCGATCTCCTCGCCGGTGGCGTACTCGACCACGACGACCTCGTCGGCGCCGCTGGCCGAGATGAAGCAGCGCTTCCCGTCGCCGCTGTTGGTCGACCAGTACGGCTTGACGATGTCGTTCACGAGGACGAGCTCGTCCGGCTCGTCGACGGGGACGACGGCGGCGTAGTCGCTCATCGTCCCGGCCACGCACAGCCGCCCGCCGTCCGGGCTGATCGCCAGCCCGTGGTGGGCCGAGTCGAGCAGGTACTGCTCCCGCGTCGTCGTGGCCGGCAGCAGGTCCGGCAGGTTCACGACCCGGGTGATGAGGTCCTGCTCGACGTCGTAGACGACGTAGCCGTGGAAGAACGACAGCTGCAGGTACAGGGTGGTCTCGTCAGGGCTGACGGCCATCGGCCGGATCGCCGGGCTGTCGGGGTAGCGCTCCTCGGCGCCGTCGACCACGACGGTGTCGTCCTTGCCCTCCTCGGCTCTCAGGTTCTCCCCGAGGTCGCGGCGGTCGACGCTCCAGTCGGACGTGTCGACGACCTGCAGGAACCGCTCCCCCTTCGTGGTGTCGAAGGCGGGGCGGTCAAGCGGCGTGTAGACCAGGCCGATGCTGGCGTGGAAGACCCGGGAGCCGTCCCGGCTGAAGTTGCTCTCGTGCGGCGAGTCGCCGGAGGCGAACTCGGCGACCTTCTGCCCGGTGCGCGGGTCGAGGACGTGCACGACGTTCGCCGTGGAGTCCGAGACGAGCAGGCGGCTGCCGTCCGGGGAGATGCCCATGTGGTCCGAGCGCTGACCGTCCATCGGGAAGCGCCAGACGACCCGGCCCGAGGCGAGGTCGATGCCCACGACGTCGGCCAGGCTCGGGCGCGACACGTACACCGTCGTCCCGTCGAGCGAGGTGAACATGTCGTCGGCGTACTGGTCGTTGCCCTCGCCGATGAACTGCCGGATGGCCAGGAAGAAGGCCAGCCGCTCCGGGTCGCTGCGGATCTCGGCCATCCGCTCGTCGATGTCCGGGATCACGTCCAGCCGCTTCACCACCGTGAGGCTGTCCTGGTCGACGAGGTCGGCGGTGCCGTCCCAGTTGTTGGCGACGAACAGCACCTGGTCCAGGCCTGGGCCGGCGGCAGGGCCCTCCGCGCCGGAGGCCGGGACGGCGCCGGCGGCCAGCACGGCAGCCAGGGCGCCGGTCAGCAGCAGGACTGCCGTCCGCCCCCGTCTGGTGGTGCTTGCGCGCATCCGGGACTCCTCGGCGTGGTTCGGGCGGGCGCTCGCGCCGGAACCTACGCCTCGGAGCGTCAGCGAGCGGCGCTGGCCTTGGCGCGCACGGTCCGGCCCGCGGCCTTCTTCGTCGCGGCCTTGCTCTCCGCCCGCACCCGCGGGCCTGTCGGCGCCGGCTCGCCCGCCGGGCGGGCGGTGCCGGCCGTGCGCCCGGCCAGCACCTCCTTCAGGAACCGTCCGGTGTGCGAGGCCTCGACCTCGGCCACCTGCTCGGGCGTTCCCTGGGCCACGACCGTGCCGCCACCCGAGCCCCCCTCGGGGCCCATGTCGACGACCCAGTCGGCGGTCTTGATGACGTCGAGGTTGTGCTCGATGACGATGACGCTGTTGCCCTGGTCGACCAGCTTGCCGAGCACGCCCAGCAGCTTGCGGATGTCCTCGAAGTGCAGCCCGGTGGTGGGCTCGTCGAGCACGTACACCGTGCGCCCGGTCTGCCGCTTCTGCAGCTCCGCGGCCAGCTTGACGCGCTGCGCCTCACCGCCGGACAGGGTCGGGGCGGGCTGACCGAGCCGCACGTAGCCGAGCCCGACCTCGACCAGGGTGGTCAGGTGCCGGCGGATCGCCGGGACCGCCTCGAAGAACTCGGCGGCCTCCTCGATCGGCATGTCGAGCACCTCCGAGATGGACCTGCCCTTGTAGTGCACCTCGAGCGTCTCGCGGTTGTAGCGGGCGCCGGCGCAGACCTCGCACGGCACGTAGACGTCCGGCAGGAAGTTCATCTCGATCTTGATCGTGCCGTCGCCGGCGCACGCCTCGCAGCGGCCGCCCTTGACGTTGAAGGAGAACCGGCCCGGCAGGTAGCCGCGGACCTTCGCCTCGGTCGTCTCGGCGAACAGCTTGCGCATGTGGTCGAAGACGCCGGTGTACGTGGCCGGGTTCGACCGCGGCGTCCGCCCGATCGGCGACTGGTCGACGCGCACGACCTTGTCGAGGTGGTCGAGCCCCTCCACCCGGGTGTGCCGGCC
>DATLGD010000186.1:0-9715 GCA_035540755.1 Mycobacteriales bacterium
GGCGGGCACCGCGAACGACCCCATCCTGTTCGTCACCGACGAGGACGACACGGGGGGCGTGTGATGACCCGCGACGAGGCCCTGAAGCGGCTGGCCGCCATGACCGCCGCGACCTCCAGGCCGGTCCTGAGCGACGAGGACCTGGGGGCGCTGCTCGACCAGTACGCCGTCGTGGACCCAGAAGGGCGCGCGCCGCAGGACGATGGCTGGACCGGGGCGTGGCTGCTGAACCCGGCCGCCGCCGAGGGTTGGCGCTGGAAGGCCGGTCGGGTGGCCGGGGACTTCACGTTCAGCGCCGACGACGCCCGCTACGACAAGGGCTCCGTTCTGGCGAACTGCGAGCGCATGGTGGCCCTCTACGCCGCGAAGGACGTGGGCGTGATCGGTCCGCGCGCCGACGCCTCCTCCTGGGCGACGACGCGCCTCATGGTCAGCGGCTAACGGCACTTATCCGCTGTTCACGAGGGCGAGGATGGGGCCGTACACGCGCTCGGCGAGCGCGGCGTGGTCTTCGCGCTCCGTCGCGTAGTAGCCGTACTCCAAGTCGCTGTCCGCCTGGCGAAGAAGCGTCAGCAGTTCCGGCTGCGCGTTGTCGAGTGTCATAGCCACCTGGGATGCGACCCGTGACAGGTCGAGCAGTGTGGCGTCGCCCGTCTCGAACTCGGCGTAGACCGTGCGAAGGCGCTCCGTGACCCGCGCCGTGTACTCGTCCACCGACCGAGGCTAACGCCGGATAGCCGCCCCGGGTGCAGCCGATGGTGGGTCAGTCGAGAGTGGGTGCGCCTGCCTCGGCACGCGCCCTGCCCTGGTCCAGCGCGGCCAGGAACCGGGCCTGCGGGGACGTGCCGATCTCTCCGTCCCAGGCGACCGCGTAGAGCCCGTTCCAGGGGATCAGGGTCGCCTCGGAGTGCAGGTCGATCAGGCGCACGGTCACGATCGGGAAGACCCGCCCGAGCGCGCCGACGGGCCTGCGCGGGTCCTCCCAGAGATCGACCACGCCGCTGCCCCCGGCGAGGGTGCCGACGTAGACCAGTTCGACGTGGCGCAGGTCCCCGTCGCCGGCCTCCCAGGCCGGGCGGTCCTCCAGGGTCACTGGGCACCGCCGGTAGGCCGGTACGGGCCGTGAACGTGCCAGCCCTGCGCGCGCGCCCAGACCGCCACCACGTCCGGCTCGGCCAGGCCCTCCTGCGGGTCTCGGCGCGGGCCCGGGAGCCCCCACTGGACGTGGCAGGTGCCATCGGTGTCCCACCACCACCGCGCCCAGCCCCGCCTGGTGTCCGCCGGGTCCACGAAGGCCATGAGGGACGGGGCCGTGGGCGGAGGCCAGACCTGGGTGAAGACGGGGTCGCCGGTCACGCTGCGTGTACCTCCAACCGGAACGGCACAGCGGCAGCGTGCCCCCCAAATCGGGGCGTCAAGACCCCCTACAAGACCGCCGCCGCGGCGGCGATCGGCGACGACGTGCAGGGCGGGCTGTACGTGCAGCTGTCGGCCGACGGCCTGCTGGTGGCCGGTGGCGCCCACGGCCTGGCCACCGACCAGGCGCGCCGGCTGCGCGCGGCGATCGCCGAGGACCGGCCCGGCTCGGCGCTGGTGCGGCTGCTCGACGGCCTGCGTGCGGCGGGCTTCACGGTCGAGGGCGACCGGCTGAAGCGGGTCCCCGGTGAGTTCGGCGCCGACCATCCCCGGGCCGACCTGCTGACGCTCAAGACGCTGTGGGCCTTCCGGCACCTGGAGCCCGGGGACTGGCTGCACGGACCCGGCGCCAGGGATGTCGTCGCCGACGCCTGGCGGCGGGTGCAGCCGCTCAACGACTGGCTGCGCGAGCACGTCGGCCCGAGCCGGGCCGAGCGGTCCCGGCGGTAGGAGGGGCCGGGGGCCGGTCGGGGTAGGACAGGCGGACGGCGCACGAGGTCCGGGGAGGTGTTCGGCGTGGAGGAGCTGCTGCTGCGGCCGCTCGCCGACGCGTTCCTGCAGGTCGGCGTGGCGGTCGCGGTGCTCGCCGCCGTCGTCGCCTGGGCCCGGGTGCGCTTCGGCGGCCGGGGCCTCGACGTCCTCGTCCGGCACCGGCGGGCGGCGCCGGCGGTCGGCGCGCTGCTCGGCGTCACCCCCGGGTGCGGCGGGGCGATCCTCGCCGCCGGCCTGTACCTCAAGGGCCGCGCCTCCTACGGCACGGCGGTCGCGGCGCTGACAGCCACGATGGGCGACGCCTCGTTCGTGCTGATCGCCGTCGACCCTCAGCTGGCCGTGGTGGTGCACGGGCTGCTGCTCGCCGTCGGCACCGTCACCGGCTACGCCGTCGACGCTGTCGGGCTCGACCCTCGTGCCCGGCGCAGCGCTCCGGCCCTGGCGGCGCACGAGCCGGTCGGAGCGGCGACGGCCGGCACCGGCCTGCCCACGGCTGCGGTCGCGTTCTCACCGCCGCGCGCCGAGGCGCCGCCCGCCGTGCGGCCCACCGGTCGGCAGCGGCTGCCGCTGCCGCACGCCCTGCTGTGGCTGACCGCCCTGGTCGGCGCGCTGCTCGCCGTCCCCGCCGCCTTCGCGCTGTTCGACCCGGTGTCGGCCCCCGTCCGCCTGCTGGGCGTCGACCTGTGGCTCGCCGTCGGCGTCGCCGGCTTCGCGGCCTGCACGTGGCTGTTCGCCGCCTCCGGCTTCCGGCTCCGCCACGAGGACGACGAGGTGCCCGCCGAGCTGTCCGCGGCCCTGTCGCACGGCGCGGTGGAGACCGCGTTCGTCGTGTTCTGGGTGTCGGTGGCCTTCGTCGCCTTCGAGCTCTTCTCGGCGGTCAGCCCCTGGGACGGGTCCTCGCTGGCGCTCGCCGGGCTGGTCGGTGTGCTGGTCGGCGCGGCGGTCGCGCTCATCCCGGGCTGCGGGACGCAGATCGCGTTCACCGGCCTCTACGCCGCCGGCGCCCTGCCGCTGCCGGCGCTGCTGGCCAACGCGGTGGCCCAGGACGGCGACGCCCTCCTGCCGATGCTCGCCCACGACCGGCGGGCGGCGGTCGTGACGACGGTGCTGACGACCGTGCCGGCGGTGCTCGTCGGGGCCGCCGCGCTGCTGGTGCGGTAGCGGCTACAGCCGGGTCAGCGCAGCACGGAGGGCGTCGACTGCGGCCGAGGCGGGCTCGAGGTGCTCGAAGTGCCCACCGGGCAGCCGCTCGAGCCGCGCCTGGTCACCCGCCGCGGTCGCCTCGCGCACGAACCGGTCGCTCTGCTCGATCGGCACGATGCCGTCGTCGGCGCCGTGCAGGCAGACCGACGGCACGCCGGTCGGGAGCAGCGCCACCGGGTCCGCCACGGCGTACCGCTCGGGGACCTCGTCCGGCTCACCGCCGAGCAGCGCCTGCACCGCTCCCCCGCCGAGCCCCTGCCGGGCGCCGGCCTCCAGCGCGGCCACCGGGGCCTGCGCGACGACCAGGCTCGGGCGAGGCCCTCGTGGCGCCGCGCCGGGAGCCCCGGCCGGGAGGCGGTGGCGGGCCGCCAGCCACAGCGCGAGGTGGCCGCCGGCGGAGTGCCCGACGACCGCGACCCGGTCCGGATCGACCCGGCCGGCGTGGGTGCCGGTGCCGAGCAGGTCGTAGGCCGCGGCGGCGTCGGTGAGCGTCGTCGGCCACGGCTGCGACGACGGCCGGTAGTCGACGTTCCAGACCAGGAACCCTCGGCCGACCAGATCGGCCGCCACGGCGTCCTCGAGGCTGCGGTCGAAGCCCGGGCGCCAGAAGCCGCCGTGCACCAGCACGACCGTCGGCAGACGTCCGGTTCCGGCCGGCACCCACCACTCGCCGTCCTGCTGGCGGGCGTCGCCGCAGCGGTCGACGGTGCGCTGCACGCCCTCGGGGACGTCGACGCCGGAGCGCAGGCCGAAGAAGGCAGCGGTGCCGGCCGCGGCGGCGCCGAGCCCGCCGAGCAGCGCCCGCCGTCTGGTCATCACCGACACTCCCCTCCCGGAAATCAACAGCACCCTGGTGCTGTGGATTTCGGGAACGGGGGGTCAGCGGTTCGGTCCGGCCTCGCGCTCGGCCTGCTCGAGGGCGACCGCGCGGCGCATCGCCCGCCGTCCGGCGCTGCTGTCCCTGGCGTCGGAGTAGGCCAGCGCCAGCCGGAACCAGGCGCGCCAGTCCTGCGGCGCGGCCTCGGTCTCGGCTTTGCGCCGCGCGAACTGGCGCTCGGCCGCCTCGGCCGGCAGTCGACCGCTGGGCAGCCGCTCGGGCAGCTCCTCGGGCAGGCCCCCTTCCTCGCCCAACCGCCGGCCGAGCCGCTCGCTGGCAGCGGCCAGGCGCACCTCGCCGGCCACGAGCACCAGCCCGACGACCACGAGCAGCAGCACGCCGACGCCGACGCCGACCTGCACCAGGTCCCCGGTGCGGAGCAGGGAGAACCCGGTCAGCGCCATCGCGCTCGACACCATCAGCGCGACGGCGACGACGAACAGCGCCCCGGCCCGGTGCCTCACCCTGACCCCGCCGACAGGAGCCCTCCTGACGGTTCCGGACCCCGCTGGAACCGTCGGGAGGGCTCCTGGCGGGCGCGACCGGAGCCCTCGCGGCGGTCTCGCACCCGGTCGAGACCGCCGGGAGCGCTCCTGACGGGGTGGTGGGGGTGCCTCACAGGTCGAGCAGCGCCTCGAGGCCGACGGTGAGGCCGGGGCGCGCGGCGACCTCGCGGCAGCCGAGCAGAACGCCCGGCATGAAGGAGGCGCGGTCGTAGGAGTCGTGCCGGATCGTCAGGCTCTCCCCCGCGCCGCCGAGCAGCACCTCCTGGTGCGCCACCAGCCCGGCCAGCCGGACGGCGTGCACCGGCACCCCGGCGACGTCGGCGCCGCGGGCACCCGGGAGGGACGACGACGTCGCGTCCGGTGCAGGATCCATGCCGCGACGGGCCTCGGCGACCATCTCGGCGGTGCGGCGCGCGGTGCCGGACGGGGCGTCGGCCTTGTTCGGGTGGTGCAGCTCGACGATCTCGACCGACTCGAAGAAGCGGGCCGCCTGCGCCGCGAACTGCATCATGAGCACCGCGGCGATGCCGAAGTTGGGGGCGACGAGCACCCCGACCGACGGCGCGTCGCCGAGCCAGGTGCGCAGCTGACCCAGCCGCTCGTCGTCGAAGCCGGTGGTGCCGACCACGGCGTGCACGCCGGCGCCGATCGCCGCCTGCAGGTTGCCCATGACGGCGTCGGGAGAGGTGAAGTCCACGGCGACGTCGGCGCCGGACCAGTCGACCCTGCCCGCGTCCAGGTCGCCGACGTCGTAGCCGCCGGCGAGCTCGAGGTCGTCGGCGGCCTCGACCGCGCGGACCACCTCGCTGCCCATCCGGCCCTTCGCACCGAGCACCAGCACACGGGTCATCGCACTGCCTCCGAGAGGTCGTCGTCGCCGAACGGGCCGATGGCACCGAGCGCCATCGGCCGGGTGAGCACGTCAGCGGCCACCGCCCGGACGTCGTCGACCGTGACGCCGGCGAACCGGTCGAGCACGTCGTCGGCGGTCAGCAGGTCGGTCGAGAGCAGAGCGGCCTTGCCGAGCCGGCTCATCCGTGAGCCGGTGTCCTCGAGGTCGAGCACGAACGAGCCCTTGAGGGCGCCCTTGGCGCGGCGCACCTCGGCGTCGGTGAGGCCGTGCGCCGCGACGTCGGCGAGCACCTCGCGCACCAGGCCGAGCACCTCACCGACCTTGGCCGGAGCGCAGCCGGCGTAGACGCCGAAGGTGCCGGTGTCGGCGTAGGAGGAGACCGACGAGTACACCGAGTAGGCCAGGCCGCGGTCCTCGCGGATGGTCTGGAACAGGCGGCTCGACGTGCCGCCGCCGAGCGCGGTGTTGAGCACCTGCAGCGCAGGCCGGCGCGGGTCCTGCCGGGCCAGCGCGGTGGTGCCGAGCAGCACGTTCGCCTGCTCGCAGGGCCGGTCCAGCACCTCGACGGCGCGGCGGGCCGCCGGCGGCCGGGCGGGGGCCCGCGGAGGTGCGGGGTCCGCGTCGCCGTCGAGCAGCGGGCCGAAGGCCTTGCGCACCAGGCGCAGCAGCCGAGCGTGGTCGACGCTGCCGGCCGCGACGACGACCATCGACGGCAGCGCGTACCGGCTGCGGTACCAGCGGCGCACCGCGGACCGGGACAGGCCCTCGACGCTCTCGACCGAGCCGATCACCGGCCGTCCGAGCGGGGTGTCGCCGAACAGCGCGGTCGAGAAGGTGTCGTGCACGACGTCGGAGGGGTCGTCGTCGTGCATGGCGATCTCCTCGAGCACCACCTCGCGCTCGGACTCGACGTCGTCGTCGTCGATCACCGAGTGCAGCACCTGGTCGGTGACGACGTCGACGGCCAGCGGCAGGTCCTCGTCGAGCACCCGGGCGTAGAAGCAGGTGTACTCCTTGCCGGTGAAGGCGTTGCTCTCGCCGCCGACGGCGTCCATCACCTCGGCGATCTCCAGCGCATCCCGCGTCTCGGTGCCCTTGAACAGCAGGTGCTCGAGGAAGTGCGACGCCCCGGCCAGCGAGGGCCGCTCGTCGCGCGAGCCGACGCCGATCCAGACGCCGTAGGCGACCGACCGGGCGCCCGGGACGGACTCGGAGAGCACGCGGAGCCCCCCGGGCAGGACGCTCCGCCGGACCGTGCCGGCAGGCGCCCCGCCCGAGGGGCTCAGGGTCGTGCGTGCTCTCAGGAGGTCACTCCGAGGAGGACCCTGCGGACACCGGCTCGCCGGCGGACCCGTCGGAGGAGTCCTGCTGCACCGGGACGAGGCTGATCTTGCCGCGCTGGTCGATCTCCTGGATCTCGACCTGCAGCTTGTCGCCGACGTTGACGACGTCCTCGACCTTGCCGATGCGCTTGCCGCCGCCGAGCTTGCTGATGTGGACGAGTCCGTCCTTGCCCGGCAGCAGGCTGACGAAGGCGCCGAAGGCGGCGGTCTTGACGACCGTGCCGAGGAACCGCTCGCCGACCTTGGGCATCGTCGGATTGGCGATCTGGTTGATGGTGTCCATCGCCGCCTGCGCCGACGGGCCGTCGGTCGCACCCACGTAGATCGTGCCGTCGTCCTGCACGGTGATGTCCGCACCGGTGTCGGCCTGGATCTGGTTGATCATCTTGCCCTTCGGGCCGATGACCTCGCCGATCTTGTCGACCGGGATCTTGACGGTCAGGACGCGCGGCGCGGTCGGCGCCATCTCGTCGGGCTCGTCGATCGCCTCGTTCATCACCTCGAGGATCGCCAGCCGGGCGGTGCGGGCCTGCTGCAGCGCGGCGGCCAGCACACCCGACGGGATGCCGTCGAGCTTGGTGTCGAGCTGCAGGGCGGTGACGAACTGCGGGGTGCCGGCGACCTTGAAGTCCATGTCGCCGAAGGCGTCCTCGGCACCGAGGATGTCGGTGAGGGTGGCGTACTCGCCGCCCTCGTACACCAGGCCCATCGCGATGCCGGCCACCGGCGCCTTGAGCGGCACACCGGCGTTGAGCAGCGACATCGTGCTCGCGCAGACCGAGCCCATCGACGTCGAGCCGTTGGAGCTCAGCGCCTCGCTCACCTGGCGGATCGCGTAGGGGAAGTCCTCCTTGCTCGGCAGCACCGGCACGAGCGCGCGCTCGGCCAGGGCGCCGTGGCCGATCTCGCGGCGCTTCGGCGAGCCGACCCGGCCGGTCTCACCGGTGGAGTACGGCGGGAAGTTGTAGTGGTGCATGTAGCGCTTGCGGTTCTCGGGGTTGAGCGTGTCGACCATCTGCTCCATGCGCAGCATGTTGAGCGTGGTGACGCCGAGGATCTGGGTCTCGCCGCGCTCGAACAGCGCCGAGCCGTGCACGCGGGGCAGCACCTCGACCTCGGCGGCCAGCTGGCGGATGTCCTCGAGGCCACGGCCGTCGATGCGGACCTTGTCCTGCACGATGCGGCGGCGGACGACCTTCTTGGTCAGCGCCCGGAAGGCGTTGCCGATCTCGTTCTCACGACCCTCGAAGAGCGAGGCGAGCGCCTTCTTGACCTTGTTCTTCACCTCGTCGGTGGCGGCCTCGCGCTCCTGCTTGCCGGCGATCTGCATCGCGGCGGTCAGGTCGGCCTCACCGGCCTCGGTGACGGCCTCGAGCACGTCGTCCTCGTAGTCGAGGAAGACCGGGAACTCGAGCGGCTCCTTCGGCGACTTGGCCTTGAGCTCGTTCTGTGCGCGGCAGATGGCGGCGATGGCGGGCTTGGCGGCCTCCAGCCCCTGCGCCACGATCTCCTCGGTCGGCGCGGTGCCGCCGCCGTTGATGACGTCGTAGACGCCGGCCGTGGCCTCGGCCTCGACCATCGTGATGGCGACGTCGCCGTCCTCCAGCAGGCGGCCGGCGATGACCATGTCGAACGTGGCGTCCTCGAGCTCGCTGTGGCTCGGGAAGGCGATCCACTCACCGCGGACGTTGGCCATGCGGGTGGCCCCGACCGGGCCGGTGAACGGCAGACCCGACAGCAGCACCGAGGCGGCCGCGCCGTTGATGGCCAGCACGTCGTAGAGGTGGTCGGGGTCCAGCGCCAGGATGGTCGAGACGACCTGGACCTCGTTGCGCAGGCCCTTCTTGAAGGCCGGGCGCAGCGGCCGGTCGGTGAGCCGGCAGGTGAGGATCGCGTCCTCGCTCGGCCGGCCCTCACGGCGGAAGAACGAGCCGGGGATGCGCCCCGCTGCGTACATCCGCTCCTCGACGTCGACCGTCAGGGGGAAGAAGTCGAAGCCCTCACGGGGCTTCTTGCCGGCGGTGGTGGCGGACAGCACCATCGTGTCGCCGAGGTAGGTGGTGACGCTGCCGGCGGCCTGCTGGGCCAGCCGTCCGGTCTCGAAGCGGATGGTCCGCTTGCCGCCGGGGTTGTCGATGACGGCCTCGACGAACTCGCTGCCGTAGACGTAGCTCTCGCTCTCCTGTGCTTCCGACGGGTTCTCCGACAAGGGAAGGCACTCCTCTTCACTGCACGCCGTCCGTGATGCGGACTCGGCGCTCAGTGGAGGCGGTCGGAGGCCTGTGGTGCAGGGCTCCGGCCGCCACTCCCGAGGACCGGGTCCGGGGCGGTCCGGCTCTCCGTACGTCGCTCGGACGGGTTGCCCGAACGACGAAGGGGAGCACCCGGACGGGCACTCCCCTGTCGTGCGCTAGCGGCGCAGGCCGAGCCTCTCGATGAGGGCGCGGTAGCGGTTGATGTCGGTCTTCTCGAGGTACTTGAGAAGACGACGACGGCGGCCGACCAGCTGCAGCAGGCCCCGTCGGGTGTGGTGGTCGTGCTTGTGCTGCTTGAGGTGCTCGGTCAGGTCGCTGATGCGCTTGCTCAGCAGCGCGACCTGCACCTCGGGGGAGCCGGTGTCGCCCTCGACCGTGGCGTACTCGGTCATGATCGTCTTCTTGGTGTCCGTGTCGAGAGCCACGAGGTTCCTCCGGCGGATCTGGTGTGTGCCCGAGGTCGACCTCACCCGGGCAGGAAGGCACACCGCCGGTCAGACCGGCGTGGGAGCGAGGCTACCAGCAGCAGCGCCGGGGGGCCGGTCGGGCGCGAGCTGGGGTCGCCGCCTCGACCGGGTGATCTCTGACGGCCCACGGGCCACGCGCGGCGCCGGTGACCGTCAGAGATCGCCACGCCTGGCAGGCCTGGACCGAGGGCGTCGACTACTTCCTGCCGAAGCCGTTCGAGCCGCTCGAGCTGCTGCGGTTCCTGGACCACCTGTTCGAGCGGCGGACCTCCCCGACCTCACTGGCCGGCTGACGCCCTCGCG
>DATLGD010000187.1:0-3859 GCA_035540755.1 Mycobacteriales bacterium
GGTCACCGGCGGCAGCGTGGTCGGCGGACCGTTGTCGTCACCGCCGCCGTTGCAGCCGGTCAAGGCCACGGCGAGCACGACCACGGACGACAGGACCCGGGCGCGCATGATCGAGAACCTTACCGGGGCGAAAGGGACAGCGCGTGGGACGTCCGGGTGGTTGTGGACGAGCCACAGGTCCGGCCCCACCCCAGCGTTCCGCCGCGGCGGCCTCGCGTCGGGAGGCCGCCGGCAGCGCGGCGGCGCGTCCGCGGATCGGCAGAGAGCTGACACGACGGAGAGTGACCCGGCTCATGCGGTTGTGACGGATGCGCGACGAGCCCTCGGGGCAGCCCTTGCCAGTGGCCGCCCCGCTCGTGAGCTCGCCGGTCGGCGCCTCCGTCGGGCGCCACGTCGCGCGCACCGCGCTGCTCGGCCGTTCCCCTGCCCTCGACGGGCTGCGCGGGCTGGCGCTGGTCTGGGTCGTCACCTACCACTTCACCGGCGTGAACGGCCCCCTCCCGGGCGCCTGGGTCGGCCTGGACGTCTTCTTCGTCCTGTCGGGCTTCCTCATCACCGCGATGCTGCTCGACGAGCGCCGCGTCAACGGCCGGGTCTCGCTGACGCTGTTCTACGCGCGCCGCGCGTGCCGTCTGCTGCCCGCCCTGCTGGTGATGCTCGCGGTGTGGACGGCGATGCTGCTGGCCTTCCACGACACGACGTGGTTCGCCGCCACCCCGGGCGGTGCGCGCACCGGCGACCCCGTCGAGCTTGGCGGCGCCTTCGGCCAGCTGGGCATCACGCTGCTCTACGGCGCCAACTGGATCTACGCCCTCGACAGCGGCCGGGCGCCGCTGGCGCACCTGTGGTCGCTCGCGGTGGAGGAGCAGTTCTACATCGTCTGGCCGTTCGTCCTGCTCGCAATGCTGGCACTCCTGCGGTTCCGCGGCCGGATGACCGCGGTGCTCGGTCTGGCCGCAGTGAGCGCCGCCCTCCCGTTCCTCTACTGGGACGGCGGCGCCGGCAACGACCGCATCTACTTCGGCACCGACACGCGCGCGGTCGGCATGCTGCTCGGCGCCGCCGCGGCGATGCTGTGGCACCGCCGTCGCGCAGCGGGTGGCGCGGCGACCCGCTGGGCGAGCACCCGGGCCTACGCCGGCATGGTGCTCGTCGGGGTCTTCCTGTTCACCGTCGGCAACATCCCGGTCAAGTTCCTCGTCGGGCCGTCGCTCATGGGACTGGCCGCCATGCAGGTCATCCCGTACCTGGTCGACGCCCCCGCCGGCCGGATCGCCCGCTTCTTCGACTCCCGCGTGCTCGTGTGGCTCGGGCAGCGCTCCTACGCCGTCTACCTGTGGCACTACCTGTTCGCCACCTGGCTGCACCCGCTGCCCGACGTCGTCTACATCCCGGTCGGCATCGGCCTGTCGCTGCTGGTGGCGCACCTGTCCTGGGCGCTCGTCGAGTCACGGGTACTGCGCTGGAGCAAGCGGTTCCGCCCGCCCGCGCCGTCCGAGCCCCGGCCGGCGTCCGGGGGCGCCCCCGTCGAGCGGCCGGTCGGCGCCAGCACCGGTGGCCACGCGGACGCGCGCCAAGCCGCCTGAGGCACGGCCGCGCCCGGGCGGCCGCTGTCAGGCCGGAACAGGCAGCAGCAGCTGCTGCCCAGCGCGCAGGCCGGCGTCCGGCAGGTCGTTGAGGCGGCGGATCTGCTCGACCACCGGCCGCGGGTCCTGCCCGGGCGCGAGCCGCTTGGCCACGCCCCAGAGCGTCTCGCCGGGCTGCACCGTGGTGCTCTGCACCTCCGCGTGGACGCCGGCCGCGCCGGTCGAGCCCTCGGCGCCGACCCGGCCGAGCGAGAAGGCGGCGAACAGCAGCAGCACCAGCGCCGCCACGAGGACGGCCCGGCCACGCGGCGTCAGGCGCACCGCGAGGTCGGCCTCCCCCGGACGGCTGCCGGCGCGGCTCTCAGCGCCGCGGTTGACCGAGACCCGGCCCTGCAGGGTGCTGTGAACGGTGGTGGTGCTCATCGTCATCTCCTCGTCGTCGACGTCTTCGGCCGCTCTACCCGAACGCCTGTTCGATCGAACGCCTGATCGACAGAGAACCACAGTGCTCCGACAAGTTCGAGACACGTTCGAACATGTGTTTGATCTGTGACCTGGACCGGGCTACGTTCGCTGCGTGATCAAGGCGGGCGGCGGGCCGGCCGGCACAGACGACGACAACCACCAGGAGGCGCACGTGGCTCGCGACGGCAGGACAGCAGGCAGCACGACCAAGCGGGGCAGCACCTCGGGGTCCGCTGAGCGAGCCGAAGGGGAGGTCAGCGCCGTCGAGGCCGCCGTGCGCGACCTGCCCGACGGCCCGCCGGATGCCGCAGGCCTCACGCCCCGGCAGCGCAAGGTGCTCGAGGTCATCCGCGAGTCGGTCGAGCGGCGCGGCTACCCGCCCACCATCCGCGAGATCGGCACCGCGGTGGGCCTCACCAGCACCAGCAGCGTCTCCCACCAGCTGCAGACCCTGCAGAAGAAGGGCTTCCTGCGCCGCGACCCGTCGCGGCCCCGCGCCGTCGACGTCCGGCTGCCCGAGGAGATGCCGGAGGGCAGTGACGAGGCCGCCGCGCGGGCCGCCCGTCCGCAGCCGACGTACGTGCCGGTCGTGGGCCGCATCGCCGCCGGCGGTCCGGTCCTCGCCGAGCAGGCGATCGAGGACGTCTTCCCGCTCCCCCGCGAGCTGGTGGGCAGCGGCACGCTGTTCATGCTCAAGGTCGTCGGCGACTCGATGATCGACGCCGCCATCGCCGACGGCGACTGGGTCGTCGTCCGGCAGCAGCCCAGCGCGGAGAACGGCGACATCGTCGCGGCGATGATCGACGGCGAGGCCACCGTCAAGACCTACAAGCGCCGCGACGGCAAGGTGTGGCTGCTCCCGCACAACGCCGCCTACGCGCCCATCCCCGGGGACGAGGCGGTCGTGCTCGGCCGCGTCGTCACGGTGCTGCGCAAGGTCTGACGGCGGCGCGGGCGGGCAGACCGCAGAGGTCCGGCCCCTGGTCCCACCCCGAGAGGTCCTGCCCCATGAAGCTGTCCGGCTCCCACGTCGTCGTCACCGGCGCCTCACGCGGCATCGGGGCCTGCCTGGCCCGACAGGCCGCCGACCGGGGTGCGCACGTCACGCTCGTGGCGCGCAGCGCCGGTCCGCTCGAAGCGCTGGCCAGCGAGCTCGGCGGCATCCCGCTGCCGGCCGACCTCGCGGATCGCGCGCAGGTCGCCGGCCTGGTCCCGCGCGCCGCCGCGGCGGCTGGGCGGCCGGTCGACGTCCTCGTCAACAACGCCGGGCTCGACAGCGCCGGCAGCTTCCTCGGGCTGTCCGCGGACGACATCGCCGACCTCGTCGCGGTCAACCTCACCGCGCCGATGGAGCTGACCCGGCAGGCGCTGCCCGGCATGGTCGAGCGCGGCCGCGGCCACGTCGTCAACGTCTCCTCGGGGTTCTCGACGGTGAACGCGCCAGGGCTGACGCCGTACTGCGCGAGCAAGGCGGGCCTGTCCCACTTCACCGGCGGCCTCAACGTGGAGCTCCGCGGCACCGGCGTCGACACCACTCTCGTCGAGCCTGGCCCGGTCCGCACCGACCTCTACGAGGGGCTGCAGAAGACGTTGTCCATCGACGCGCTGCGCCGGATGATGCGTCTGCAGCTCACCGCCGAGGTCGACCCGGACGACGTCGCACGCGCCACCCTCGACAAGGTCGAGGCCGGCGGCGGGCACGTCGTCCTCCCCCGCCGCATGGCCCCGGCCATGGCGCTCACCTGGCTGCCGCGCAGGGTCGCCGACGTGGCGCTGACCGGCGTCGCCCGGCGCTGAGACCCGGCGTC
>DATLGD010000188.1:0-3272 GCA_035540755.1 Mycobacteriales bacterium
ACCCACTCCGCTGTTGGCGCCGGTGACCACGAAGGTGCGGCCGGTCTGCGAGCCGAGCTGTCGGACGTCCCAGGTCATGTCCGCAGG
Source organism: Mycobacteriales bacterium (assembly GCA_035540755.1). Classification (GTDB taxonomy): domain Bacteria; phylum Actinomycetota; class Actinomycetes; order Mycobacteriales; family SCTD01; genus DATLGD01. Next base: position 88 of record DATLGD010000188.1, read on the forward strand.
CTACGGGCGCCCGGCCCGACCTGCTCAGCCGTCGACGGCGAGCACCAGGGGCAGCACCGGTCCGGCCCCGGCCTCACGCAGCAGCCGGGCCGCCTCGGTGAGCGTCCACCCGGTGCTCGTCAGGTCGTCCACGAGCAGGACGGGTGCGCCGTCGAGGGCGAGGCCGGTCGGCACGGCGAAGGCGCCGTGCACCGACCGCAGCCGCTGGGCGCTGTTCGACAGGCCGGTGCCCGGCGGCTCCTCACGCACCCGGTCGAGGGTGCCGAGCAGCGGGAGCCGTCCGACGTCGGCGAGCCGGGCCGCCAGCGAGCCGACCAGCTGCGGGCGCGTGCGCGACGGCATCGCGACGACGCCGCCCGGTCGCTGCGCCCAGCCCCAGCCGGCGAGCACGTCGACGACGGCGCGCAGCACGTCGTCGGGGAGCTCGGCGTCGGCCGGTGCGCCGTCGGGTCCGGTGAGCAGCGGGCGCAGCCGCGTGCCCCAGCCGACGTCGGACAGCCGGGCGAGGGCTCGGCCGGTCTCGGCCTGCAGGCCGGCCGGGATCTTCCCGGACAGGGCGATGCCGGCCGAGGTCATCCCCGTCGGCCACATCCGGCGCGGCTCGACCTCGACCCCCGGCTTGCCGAGCGCCGCCCGGGCGGCGTCCAGGGAGGCGGCCGAGATCTCCGTCGTCAGCGGCACACCGGTGCAGCGGTCGCAGCGCCCGCACGGCTGCGCGGACCCGTCGACCACCGCTGGGTCGTCCAGCTGGCGGCGCAGGAACAGCATCCGGCAGTCGCCCGTCGCCGTGTAGGCCCGCATGGCGTCCTGCTCGGCGGAGCGGTCGGCAGCCACCCGCGCGTAGCGGTCGGCGTCGTAGCTCCACGGCCTGCCGGTCGACGTCCAGCCGCCGCGCACCCGCTGCACCGCGCCGTCGACGTCGAGGACCTTGAGCATCGTCTCGAGCCGGGTGCGGCGCAGGTCGACGTGCGGCTCCAGAGCGGCGGTCGACAGCGGCTTGCCGGCCTGCTCGAGCACGGCGAGGACCTGGCGCACCTGCTCCTCGGGCGGGAAGCCGAGAGAGCCGAAGTACCGCCAGATGGCCTCGTCCTCCTGACCGGGCAGCAGCACCACCTCGGCCCGCTCGACACCGCGGCCGGCGCGGCCGACCTGCTGGTAGTAGGCGATCGGGGAGGCCGGCGCTCCCAGGTGCACGACGAAGCCGAGGTCGGGCTTGTCGAAGCCCATGCCGAGCGCGCTGGTGGCCACGAGCGCCTTGAGCCGGTTGCCGAGCAGGTCGTCCTCGGCCTGCCGGCGCTCGGCGTCCTCGGTGCGACCGGTGTAGGACGCGGCGGTGATGCCGCGCGAGCGCAGGAACGCCGCGACCTCCTCGGCGGCGGCGACGGTGAGCGTGTAGACGATGCCGCTGCCGGGCAGCTGGGGCAGCTGGTCGGCCAACCACGCCAGCCGGTGCGCCGCAGTCGGGAGCATCGCCACGCCGAGGTGCAGCGACGTGCGGTCGAGCTCGCCCCGCAGCACCAGCGTGCTCTGGCCGAGCTGCTGCGCGACGTCGGCGACGACGCGGGCGTTGGCCGTTGCCGTCGTGGCCAGCACGGGCGTGCCGACGGGCAGGCCCTCGAGCAGCGTGCGGATCCGCCGGTAGTCGGGCCGGAAGTCGTGCCCCCAGTCCGACACGCAGTGCGCCTCGTCGACGACGACGAGCCCGGCGGTGGCGGCCAGCTCGGGCAGCACGGCATCGCGGAAGCCGGGGTTGTTGAGCCGCTCGGGACTGACCAGCAGCACGTCGACCTCGCCGCGCGAGACGCCGTCGTACACCTGCTGCCACTCCTCGACGTTCGCCGAGTTGACCGTGACGGCGACGGTTCCGGCGCGCTGCGCCGCCGCGACCTGGTTGCGCATGAGGGCGAGCAGCGGGCTGACGATGACCGTAGGACCGGCGCCGCGCGCGCGCAGCAGCGCGGTGGCCACGAAGTAGACGGCCGACTTTCCCCACCCGGTGCGCTGCACGACGAGCGCCCGCCGGCGGTCGGCGACGAGGGCTTCGATCGCCGTCCACTGATCGTCGCGCAGGACGGCAGACTCGCCGGCCAGCGCCCGCAGGTGAGCCTCGGCCTCGGCTCGTTCGACGGGGGTGGGGGACGGTGCGGGAGCGGTCACCTCGACCACCCTGCCAGAGACGCCGGCTGCGCGATCGGTCCCTCCGCACCGCTGGAGAGAGGATCCGGGAACCGGTCGTGAAATGACTGCAGCACAGGCACTCCCGGGGTTTACACCTCCCTCCGATCGGGGTACTGTATCGAACAGGAGTTCGATTGCTCGGGGGTGGTGAGGATGGCGATGACGTCGTTGTTCCTGCCGCTGGACGAGCTGGTCGACGCCGACGCTCTGGCCGGTCAGGCTCAGGCCGCCGACGATGTGGACTTCCTCCCGGGCTTTCGGAACTACCCGGATCCGTTCGCCGGTCCGGCGGTCGACCCGCTGCTGCTGGATGACGGGGGTTCGGAGCTGGCGGCGGCCTGGCAGCAGGTGGCCGAGCACGACCGACAGGCCACGGTGCTGCACGTGCAGCGCTGCCGGGCGGTCGCCCGCGGGTACGTGCTGGCCCGGCAGGCCGGGAGCGAGCGGCACGACGCGGTCGCTGAGCTGATGGGCACGTTGTCGGTCAGCCGACCGGCGGCCGAGGCGTTGCTGGACGACGCGCTGCTGCTGGTCGCGCACCCGGCCAGCGCGGTCGCGGCCAGTCACGGCCGGTTCGGGCTGCCGCACCTTCAGGCGCTGCTCAGGGTGCTGGAGGGCCTCGCGCCGGAGACCGCCGACGCCGTCGAGCGGCAGATGCTGCCCAAGATGACCGGCCGACCACCGGCCCGGATCGCCGAGATGGCCCGGCGGATCGCGCTGCGGCTGGACCCGGCCGGCGCCGCCGAGCGCCGCCGCACCGCCGCCCGCAAGCGCCGGATGAACCTGCGCGACGCCGGCGACGGGATGGTCGAGCTGACGCTGCTGATGCGCGCGGAGCAGGGCCTGGCGATCCTGCACCGCGCCGAACGCGAGACCCTGCCCGACGACGGCTCCGGCCGCACCCGCGACCAGCGCCGCCTGGACTGGGCCGTCGACACCCTGCTCGCCGAACCCGCCTCCGCCACTCCCACCGGCCCAGGTCGGCGTCGACCGGGCCGATCTCGAGC
>DATLGD010000189.1:0-63621 GCA_035540755.1 Mycobacteriales bacterium
GTGGCATTATGCCGACGTCCGGGTTATGCCGAGGTCGAGGCGAGAGCTGCTGCGGTGCAGGGGCTTCGCTCTCGTGAGGTCGGCATAATCCGGTGAGGTGATCGACGCTTGCCCTCTCACATCCGGGAGAGAGGAGAGCGTCGTGGTCAAGGTCCTGAGCTCGTTCGTGCGGGGGCCGCTCGAGCCGTACGTGACGGGGTTCGCCGAGGAGTTGCTGCGGCTGGGCTACACGCGCACGTCGGCGTCGCAGCACCTGTGCTTCATCGCGCATCTGGACCGCTGGATGCTCGCGCAGGGCATCGAGCTGGAGGGCCTGAGCGGCCCGGTGCTGGCGCGCTACCTCGCCCAGCGGCGGGCAGCTGGCTACGTCGAGTACCGCTCGATGAAGGCGCTGCAGCCGCTGCTGGCGTTCCTGGCACCGGCGGATGTGCTGCCGACCGAGCCGGAGCAGCCACCGACGCCGGTGGAGGAACTGCTGGCCCGCTACCGCAACTACCTGATCGACGAGCGAGCTCTGACCCCGGGCACGGCACGCTGCTACGTGGACTGCCTGCGGCCGTTCGTCGCGACTCGGCTGCGCAACGACGCACTCGAGCTCGCCGGGATCACCGCCGCCGACGTGACCGAGTTCGTGCTGTCGGCCTGTCCGGGCCGGGCGATCGGGTCGGCGAAGCTGATCGTGTGCGCCTTGCGGTCGCTGCTGCGCTGGCTGCACCTGACCGGGCAGATCCCGACGGCACTGGCACCGGCGGTTCCCTCGGTGGCGGGTCGGCGACTGTCTGGCCTGCCGAAGGCTCTGGAACCTGCTGAGCTACGCCGGCTGCTCGGCGCGTGCGACCGGCGCACCGGCACCGGCCGCCGCGACTACGCGATCTTGCTGCTGCTGGCTCGGCTCGGGCTCCGCGCCGGCGAGGTCGCCCGGCTCGGCCTGGACGAGATCGACTGGCGGCACGGAGAACTCACCGTCGTGGGCAAGGGCAACCGGGGTGAACGGCTACCCCTGCCGGCCGACGTCGGGACGGCGATCACCGCCTATCTGCGCCGCGGTCGCCCGCCGACCGCGCAGGGACGCAGCGTGTTCGTGCGGGTGCACGCCCCGCACCACGTCCTGACGGCGGGCGGGGTAACGCAAGTGGTGTTCGATGCTGCCCAACGCGCCGGGCTGCCCCCGATGCACGCCCACCGGCTGCGGCACACCGCCGCCACGGCGATGCTGCGCGCCGGCAGCCCGCTGGCCGAGGTCGGGCAGGTGCTGCGGCACCGCTCGCCGCTGTCCACCGCGATCTACGCCAAGGTCGACTGGGACGCGCTGACCGTGCTGGCCCGGCCCTGGCCGGTGCAGGCGACGGGCGGTGTGTCATGACCCGCCCGCTACGGGAGGCGGTGAACGACTACCTGGCGCTGCGTCGCGCGCTGGGCTACCGGATGGCCCGCCCGGAGAAGCTGCTTGATCAGTTCCTGGACCACCTCGACAGCGTCGGCCAGTCGCGGATCACCGTCACGACCGCGCTGAGCTGGGCGCGGCTGCCGGCCAACGCCACGCCGAGCTGGTGGGGCTACCGGCTGTCGGCAGTGCGTGGCTTCGCCATCTACCTGCACGCGATCGACCCGGCGCACGAGGTGCCAGCGGCCGACCTGCTGCCGCAGCGGTCGTTGCGCGCCAGCCCGTACGTGTACTCCGACGCCGACATCACCGCGCTGATCGCGGCCTGCACCACGCTGCGTGATCCGCTGCGACAGGCCACCTTCGCGACGCTGATCGGGCTGCTCGCGGTCACCGGCCTGCGGGTCGGGGAAGCGATCGCCTTCAACCGCGACGACGTCGACCTGCGCGCGAGGCGGCTCACCGTGCGGCACGGCAAGTTCGACAAGGCCCGCCAGCTCGCCTTGCACCCGAGCACGGTCCAGGCGCTGCGGGACTACCAGCGGCTGCGTGACCGGCTTGCTCCCCCGACCGGGACAAGGGCCTGGTTCGTCTCGCTGGCCGGCACCAGGCTGCTCTACTGCAACGTTCAGCACACCTTCCACCGGCTGGTGAAGCTCGCTGGGCTCACGCCCCGGTCCGCGTCGTGCCGTCCGCGCCTCCACGACCTGCGCCACAGCTTTGCCGTTCACGCGATGCTCGACGCCTACGCCACCGGCCAGGACGGGCAGTTCCGGCTGACCCTGCTGTCGACCTGGCTGGGGCACGTCCACCCGGGCAGCACCTACTGGTACCTGTCGGCCTCGCCGGAGCTGATGGCGATCGCCGGGCAGCGGCTCGAGGCCCACCTCACCGGCCAGTCAGCAGGCCAGCCGTGAGTGCCCTGGCTCCGACGCTGCAGGCGTTCTTCACCGACCGGCTCATCGCCCAGCGCCGCGCCAGCGGGCACACCATCGCCGCCTACCGCGACACCCTGCGGCTGCTGCTGAACTACGCAGCCGTCGACACGGGCCGGGCGCCAGCGCAGCTGGACCTGGCCGACCTCGACGCTCCGCTCATCGCCGGCTTCCTGGACCACCTGGAACGCGAGCGCGGCAACAGTGTCCGCACCCGCAACGCCCGGCTGGCGGCGATCCACTCGCTGTTCCGGTTCGCCGCGCTGGCCCATCCCGAACACGCCGACAGCATCGCCCGGGTGCTGGCCATCCCACCCAAACGTTTCGACCGGACGCTGATCACCTACCTCAGCGAGCCTGAGGTCGACGCGCTGCTCGGCGCCTGCGACCAGCACAGCTGGACCGGCCGGCGTGATCACGCGCTGCTGCTGCTCGCCGTCCAGACCGGGCTGCGGATCTCCGAGCTCACCGGACTGACCCCCGCCGACCTGCACCTGGGCGCCGGCGCGCACGTCTCCTGCCGCGGCAAGGGCCGCAAGCAGCGGATCACCCCGCTCAGCACGTCCACCGTGGCAGTCCTGAAGGCGTGGTTGGCCGAGCAACCCGCCGCGCCCGGCGCACCGCTGTTCGCCACCCGCAGCGGCACCCCGCTGAGCCGCGACGCGGTCGAGCATCGCATCAGGCACTACGCCACCAACGCCGCAGTCCTCTGCCCGTCGCTGCAGGGCAAGACCGTCACCGCGCACGTCCTGCGGCACACCACAGCCATGCGGCTCCTGCACGCCGGCGTCGACACCAGCGTCATCGCGCTCTGGCTCGGACACGTCAGCGTCGACACCACCCAGATCTACCTGCACGCCGACCTCGACCTCAAGGAGAAGGCGCTCGACAGAACCCGCCCACCGCACGGTCAAGCAGGCCGATACCAGCCACCCGACAGCCTGCTCAGCTGGCTCGAGAGCCTCTGATTATGCCGACCTCACCAACGCCGAACCACTGCACCGCAGCAGGTCCCGCCTCGACGTCGGCATAATCCAGAGGTCGGCATAATGCACCTTATGCCGACGTCGGCATAACGTGCACAAGATCGGCAACGTACTCAACGCGCTGCCCAAGTCGGCCCAGCCGGGCGCCAAGGCGGCGCTGGCCGAGATCTACAACGCCGAGGACCGCGAGCACGCGCTGGCCGCCGTCAAGGCCTTCGCCGCCGACTACGGCGCCAAGTGGCCCAAGGCCGTCGCGAAGATCACCGACGATGTCGACGTGCTGCTGGCGTTCTCCGACTACCCGGCCGAGCACTGGATCCATCTGCGCACCACGAACCCGATCGAGTCGACCTTCGCCACCGTCCGGCTGCGCCAGCGCGTCACCAAGGGACCAGGCTCGCGCGCCGCCGGCGTCGCGATGGCGTTCAAGCTCACGAATCCGCCCCGGGCCGCTGGCGGGCCGTCAACGCCCCGCACCTGGTCGCCCTCGTCCGAGCCGGCGCCCGCTTCGACAAGGGCAAGCTCGTTGAACGACCCGACACCTCAGAAGGTGAGGAGCAAGCCGCCTGACACGCCGATCCACAGGTCTTGACAATTGCTCGCGCCGCACTCGACGCATCAGGGCGAGCAACGTCACCGGCTTAGGCAGTGATGACCGCGTAAAGCCGCTGATCGACCGATGCCGACGATGCGACTTCCAGGAGCACCTGCAATACGGCGCCGGGATCGTCTGCCCACTCACCTTCGGGCAGTAAAGCCGTCTGTGCATTCCAAGCTCGCAAGAGCGGCTCGGGCCGGGAAGCGTCCCGTAGCGCTTGCACGAGGTCGGGGCTTAGACCTACGAGCATCTTTTCATCTGTCTCTTGCAGCCGGGTCGCGGTGGCTTCACGGTCTAAGCCGACGGCCGCCCCCAAGGCCTCCAGACCTGAGATTGTAAGGTGTGCATCGAACGTTTGCGGGCTTCCTCGGTGCAGCGCGTGTTCCCACGCCTCTGCGTCGTTCGTCGCGGCAAGGAAGTACACCACGCCGCGCCCCATCGACTCCTCAGGTCCGGGAGTCATAGTCCGCGCCCGCGAGGCGGCAGGCCCGAAGATGCCGGCGTAGAAAAGCCAGTCCTGCCTGTCGGTTTGCGACTCATACAGGACAGCCCACGACTGTGGCCCAGACAACTTCCGCCTCAGATCGTCAGCCAGGACGTTGCCAGCGTCCGCTCGAGCGAGCACACTAGGCCAACCTCGGTGGTCCCGGCGCACGACAATCTGAGAGCCATCCGTCGCGAATTTGTTTTCCGCCAACTCGACCCCGTCGAGGAAGCGCACGCCGACGGCCTTCGAGAAGTCGTTCCCCGACACGTCGTACTTGCCGGACAGGGTGACCGCGAAGGTTCCCGAGATCGTGCAGTTCGTCATGCCTTGGAGGCCTACAACCCAGGGAAGCCGCATGCCCGTCAAGACACAATCGCGCAGCACACACGAGCGGAGATTGGCTCTGCCGACTGTCCAGTCCTGGAGCCTGCAGCGGTCGAAGAGGGTGCGCCTTGTAAACCAACCGGGGACCACCCACAGCTCGCTATACCGAAGTGGGCCAACCGTTGCCCCGCCCAGGCGGCCGCCCCCCCGAATTTCAAGGTGCTCACCCGCGGTTCCAGACAGATCCGGCAAGGTCCGTATTGATTCATTCACCGCACGATGCCGCTGTAGGTCACGAGCTTGCCGCCTGGGAACTTCAACTCGACGCCAATACGACCAAAGCCACCGTATCCGCCACGTCCGAAACGAAAATCCGGGGAGAACCGTCGCGGAGCTCCCTTGGGACCAGAAGCCTTACCGTACCGAACCCCCCTTCCGAGCAGGTCCGCGGTTCGCCTATGCATCTCCAAGCCGTAGGCGAAGGAGCGCACCCGCTGCTTATCCGTTATGCGCTGGTAGCCCTCGCGCTTCAGGTCGCGAAGAGCGCGCCGAGCTGCTGCCCGGACAGCTTGCCTCGCAAGATACTGCGCCGCACGCTGTCCAAGCCACCGAGCCCCGATGTTGGCGCCCATGACGAGCAGGGGAACGAAGGTCGCCTCGCCGTCCAGGTCAAGCAGGCCGACGGGGTTGCCTGCCACGTAGTCGTAGTCGTTGGCACTGCCGCCTTCGACGGGGTCAACGGACAGGAAGCGGCCTAAGGCAGGCACGTACTGCCGGGCGCCCATTTCGATGGTCGCGATGGTCGAGGCGTGCTCGTACGGCCTCTGGTGCTGGCCGAGCCAGCCGTAGTCGAGCTGCCCGGCGCTGGTGTCCGGAACACGGTCGTCCGCGGCCGGGGTGCCGGCCCGTCCGATGGCTCCGGTGGCCACATCGATGGGCTGCCCGTACGGGTCATAAGTGGCGTTCCGCGCGGGATCAGAGTTCGCCTAGCGGTGACCCGGTCGTTGATCCCGGTACTGCGACGCCCGACTCGTCTGGACCTGTCCATGTTCGCCACTTGCGTTGTGGCGACTTTCTGCATTTGTGCCTACGTGATCACGCTACGTGTGCTTGTGTCCTGTCCGCTGCGGCTGCTCGGGGCGGTCGAGATGGGGGTTCCTGGTGCGTCGTCGTCGCCTGTCGTCGTCTGTCTGGCTGGTCGGGATGACCGGCGGCGCGGTGCTGCTCGGAGGCCTGGTCGTGCCTGCGTCGGCGGCTGAGCCCGCGCAGGCAACACCGGTTTCCGCGGCGCCTACGGGATCGCCGTTACCGTCCGGGCCTCGGCCTGCGCCGGGTTCTGATGGTGGCGTGTCGGTGCCGCCTGAGGCGGTGTGGGGTGAGTTCACGAACTTGCCGAACAACCTGCCGGTCGCGCCGCCTGTGCCGCCGCAGGCCCGTGTGCCGCAGGGTTATGAGCCGGGTAAGTCGCGCCTGGTGGCGCGTGACCTGAACTCGGACACCTACGCCAACCCGGACGGCTCGCACGCGGTCCGCATCGATGCCTCGCCGCGGAACGTCGAGGTCTCACCGGGACGGTTCGAGCCGGCGGACCTGTCGTTGGTGCAGGCTGCTGAGGCGGACGTGCCGGAGGCTGGCCGGTCCGGAGAGGCGCTCAAGCCAGGTCTGCGCCCGGTGCGGCATGCGCTGGCTCCGGTGTTCAGCGCCGACGGGACCGGGGGGTTGGTGGCACTGCGACGGGCCGAGGTCAGCGTCCGGATGGAGGCGGCAGAGGGTGGCCCTCGGAAGGCTCCGACGAAGGTGCCCGGGACGCCGGGTGTGCGATTCGAGGACGCGTCGGAGGCCTCGGACGTGCAGTACGAGATGACGGCCGGGTCGGTCAAGGAGACGATCTTCGTTCAGGACCGGGCGGCGGCCGGGGACGGCGTGTGGTCGTTCTGGGTCGATGTGCGTAACGGCTCGCTGCGGTTGGATGCCGACGGCGGGGTGTCGGCGGTGAACGCCTCGGGTGAGACGGCGATGCGGATGCCGATCCCCTACATCGAGGACTCCTCGTCGGTGCCGGGTGTCCGCGGCCCGGCGGACGTCAACGGCCGCTACACGATCAGCCGGGTCAGCGGTCGCTGGCTGGTGCAGGTGCATGTCGCGACCGGGTGGCTGGACGCCCCGCAGCGCGTGTATCCGGTGCTGGTCGACCCGACCTGGGTGGCTCCGGGCTACGACAAGGTCGTGGCGTACAAGAGCGACGGCACGTCCAACGCCGACGGACAGATCCGGATCGGTTCCCCGGACGGGCACAGCTGGCGCACGGTGATGCACTGGAAGTACGAGCAGTACCTGCCGGCGAAGGTGAACATCGCCAGCGCAGAGGTCGACTATCAGTACCTGGCCGGTGACACCACCTCCCGCACGGCGTACCTTGCCCGGGCCGGCTCGTGGTCGTACTCGCACTACCTGTACGGGCTGGGCTCCGGTCCGTTGGGTGCGGGGACCTTGAAGCTGACCGACTCGCGGATCACCAACGAGTTCCGGACGCTGTTCAACAACAACGAGCACAACGCCGGCTACATGGTGTCCGGCACGGAGTCATCCACTACCTATACCTACAAGCGGATCGATGCCTCGCTGTGGCTGGGGCTGAACTACACCGCGAATTCCGCGACGCTGCACGAGCCCGCCAACGGCGCGACCGGGCAGCGGGTGGAGCCGCTGCTGCGGGCCTCGGCGACCGACCCGGACGGCGACGATCAGATCTACTACTACTTCCGGGTGTCGGAGAACCCGAACCCGGACGTGGCGCCGGTGGTGAACCAGTTCGGCACCTACGGCGGGGGGTCGCTGCGGATTCCGCCCCGGGTGCTCAAGGGCGGCACGACCTACTACTGGAAGGTCTACACCCGGGACGCCTGCCATCTGGTGGAGAACCCGTGCGGCTACGGGCGGACCTTCCACAACGAGTCGCCGGTGCGATCGTTCACCACGAACCAGCCGCCGGATGCGCTCAGCGGGCAGAACACGACTCCGTCGGGGACGTTGGCGACGTTGACCCGACGTTGAGCGTGCCGGCGGCCACCGACCCGAACACCCCGGCCGATCAGCTGCGGTACTTCTTCAACGTCGCGACCGGCGGGGACGGCACGGCCGGCACGGTGATCTCCTCGGGTTGGCTGCCGGCCGGGGTGAGGACGTGGACGGTTCCGTCGGGGTATCTGCGGGACGGGACGGCCTACACCTGGACGGCGTGGGCCGGGGACGGCATCGATCGGGACCAGGGCTGGTGGCACAACAAGATCACGATCGACTTGCGGACCGGTGACCCGAAGAGCTCCCCGACCGACAGCGCCGGTCCGGTGACGGCGAACCTGGCCAACGGCAACGCGATCGTGCGGGCGGAGTCCCCGACGGCGCAGTTCGCCAAGAACAGCGCTGGGTTCGCCTTCACCTACAACTCCCAGGCCGCCGTCGCCCCGCGCGGGCTGACCGCGACCTACTACGAGGACGCCGACCGCGACGCCGTGCTCGATCCGGAGGAGGCCGGACGGCAGCTGATGCAGCGGATCGAGCCGCAGATCAACGGCAACTGGCAGATGGGCTCGCCGCACGCCGGTGTGGTTCCGGCCGACTTCTTCTTCGCCAACTGGCGCGGTCGGCTGATCGCCCCGGCCTCGGGCACCTACAACTTCGGAGTGACCCGGGACGACAGCATCACCGTCACCGTCAACGGCCAGGAGGCCGCCAAGGCGGCGTGCTGCTCCGACCAGGTGATCTGGGGGCCGCCGATCTCGCTGACCGCCGGGCAGTCGGTGCCGATCAGCGCTGACTACATCGAGTACCACCTGTCCGCCTACGCCCAGGTGTGGGTCAAGGGCCCCGGCGTTGCTGAGCGGCTGCTGCCGGCGGAGTGGCTCTCGCCGCAGGAGCCGTCGGCGCTGCCGGCCGGCTGGACGCTGAGCACCGACATCGACGGCACCTCGCCGTACACCAGGGCGGTCAGCAGCGACCTGTCGGTGACGTTGCACGACGACAGCGGCGCCACGCATGTGTGGACGCGCGATCCTGCCGCGCCCGGCACCTTCAAGCCGCCGTCCGGTGAGACCGGAACCCTGACCGCCAACAACACCTCCGGCTCACCCGAGCAAGGCCAGCTGACGCTGCTGGAGGACGACGGCGCCCGCACGGTGTTCGACGGCACCGGCAAGCTGCTGTCGTACACACCGATGGACGTCTCGGGCAAGCCCGCCCCGCTGGCCTACGGCTACAACGGGCCACGGCTGACTGAGATCACCGACAGCCTGTCCGGGTTGAAGGTCCGGTTGTCCTACGGCACCGCCGAGGGCCCCGAGGACTGCTATGGCAGCACGGCCGTGCCCAGCGGTGCGGTGGGTGACGCCCCGGGCGGCAAGCTGTGCCGGATCGTCTTCCCCGACGGCACGCAGAGCACCCTGTGGTACTCCCACGCCACCGACGGCCGGCTGGTCACCATCTTGGACCCCGGCGGTGAGCGCACCTCGTTCGGTTATGACAGCAACGGCCGACTCAACGCCGTCCGCGACCCGCTGGCCTCCGATGCGATGGCCGCCGGCATCGTGCCGGAAAGCGGCGCGAGCGCGACGCTGCTCAACTACGACAGCGGCGGCACCGGCGGGCTCGGTCCCCGCCTGTCGACGGTGACGCTGCCCGAGACCAAGAACGCCGCCGGTGTCCTGCAGGCCCGCGGCAAGCGGACCTACACCTACCCGGTCGGGTTCGGGCCTGGGATCACCGGCGCGACCGAGGTCCGCATCGACGGGCTGAACCCGGCGCCACCGCAGGGCTGGGCCCGGCGGGTGGAGTTCAACGATCGGCTGCAGGCGCTCAAGGACACCGACGCCGCCTCGGTCAGCAGCACGACCGCCTACCGCACCGACGACCTGCTGGAGAAGGTCACCGACGGCGACGGCCGGGTCTCCACGACCGTCCACGACGCCGCCAGCCGCCCGGTCGCCCAGTACGGCCCGGCGCCGGCGGCGTGCTTCACCGGCCTGACGCCGGTGGCCAACCCGCAGACCGCCGCGGGCTGCGGCACCCTGGTCCCCGAGACCCGCACCGGCTACGACGAGAACCTCGCCTCGCTGCACGTCGCCTGGTTCGGCAACAAGACCTTCAGCCGCGCCCCGGTCCACCAAAGCCTGGGACTGCCCAGCACCGACGGCAGCTTCAACAAGGACTGGGGCACCCTCTCGCCGGTTCCTGGCATCGTGCCGGAGGACAACTTCTCACTGCGGGCCACCGGCCTGATCCGGCTCGACCAGGCCGGCACCTACACCTTCACCCTGGACGCCGACGACCGGGCCCGGCTGTGGATCGACAACAAGCTCGTCGTCGACCACTGGCCCGACGGCGCCTGGAACGGCGCGAAGTCCGCCACCTTCCACAACGCGGTCGCCGGCGCGCTGCTGCCGATCCGGATCGAGCACAACGACACCGGCGGCGGCGCCCGACTCCGGCTGTCCTGGACACCACCCGGGCAGAGCAGCGCCACCGTCCCGGCATCGGCCTTGTCGCCGGGCTACAACCTGATCACCAGCACCACCACCAGCGACGCCAGTCCGGACCGGCCCGGCGCGGTCAGCACGCAGCGCACCGTCACCGACTACGGCAGCAAGCCGTGGGAGGGCCTGGCGCAGTCCACCACCGTCGATCCCGGCGGGCTCAACCTGACCACCCAGGTCCGCTACGACAGCGAACACCGACGCACCCACCGGGCACTGCCCGGCGGCGACGTCGGCGACGCCACCGCCAGATACACCGACGCCTACTACGGCAACACCGCCACACTGGCCAACCCCTGTCAGGCCGGTAGCCCCGTGCTCAACCAGGCCGGGCGGCTCCTGACCAACACCGCCCCGCAGTCCTCCAACGGGCAGCAACTCGTCCGCGAGAACGTGTACGACCTCACCGGCCGCGTCCTCGCTTCCCGGACCCGCACCGCGACGCTGCCCAGCACCGAGCCGTGGACCTGCACCAGCTACGACAACCGCGGCCGGACTCTCACGACCGCCTACGCCAAGGGGTCAGCCGAAGAGCGCGTCGTCACCTCCAATTACGCCGTCGGCGGGAACCCGCTGGTCACCTCGGTCAGCGACAGGCACGGGACGGTCACCACCCGCGTCGACCTGCTCGGCCGGGCCATCTCCTACACCGACGCGCACGGCGTCACGACCACAACCGACTACGACCAGGCTGGCCGGGTCACCAGAACCGAGACCGCGCACAGCGGCGGCGCCGCGATCTCCACCCAATCCTTCGACTACGACACCGCCGGACGCCTGGCCGCACACAAGCTCAACGAAGCGGCCGTGGCTGTCCCGTCCTACGACCCGGCCGGGCAGATGTCCGGCGTCAGCTACCCCTCCGGCACCGGCAACGGCGGCAACGGAACCGGCGTCACCCTGCAACGCGACCCGACCGGCCGCCTACAGACGCTGACCTGGAACCTGGCCGGTGGCACCCTCACCGACACCGTCAGCCGCTCCCAAGCCGGCAACGTCCTGACCGACACCGTCACCTCCACCATCAACGGTGCGGCGGTCCCGATGCCCGCCAGCTACCGCTACGACGCAGCCGGCCGGCTCACCTCCGCCGACGTGCACCGACACCGACTCACCTACGCCTTCGCCGCCGCCGGCGGCTGCGGCGCGAACCCCGCCGCAGGCAAGAACACCAACCGCACCAGCCTGATCGACCAGCCCCTGGACACCGCCGGCACCGCGACCGGACCAGCGATGACCACCACCTACTGCTACGACAAGGCCGACCGGCTCACCGCCGTCACCGGCGGCGCCACCAGCGCCGGCGGCCCAGACCTCAGCCTGCCCAACACCCTGGACTACGACAGCCACGGCAACACCAGCAAGCTCGGCGAGCAGACCCTGGGCTACGACAGCGTCAACCGGCACCTGAGCACCACCGTCACCGGCGCCGACCCCGGCACCGTCACCTACACCCGTGACGCCACCGACCGGATCATCGCCCGCAGCAGCACCATCGCCAGCGACCCCGGCACCCGTCGCTACGCCTACACCGGCAGCGGCGACACCGCCGACATCACCCTCACCGCCGACGCCACCACCGTCATCGAGCAGCACATCAGCCTGCCCGGCGGCGTCCTCTACACCCACCGACCCACCAGCACCGACCGCACCTGGGCCTACCCCAATATCCACGGCGACCTCATCGCCACCGCCGGACCGTCAGGCACACTCGCCAGCCAGATCGCCACTTATGACCCCTACGGCCAGCCCATCGACCCGGTCACCGGAGCCATCGGCAAGGTCGGCACACCCGCCGCCGACGACCACGTCCCGGACACCAGCAACGGACAGCTCGACTACGGCTGGCTCGGCCAGCACCAGCGCCCCTACGAGCACGCCTCAACGATCGCCACCGTCGAGATGGGCGCCCGGCAGTACGTCCCAGCGCTCGGGCGCTTCCTGTCCGTCGACCCTGTGGAGGGCGGCAGCGCAAACGACTACGACTACACCGATGGCGACCCCGTCAACGCACTTGATCTTGACGGCACGTTCTCCGTCCGGGGTCATTTCAAGAAGCACTGGAAGAAGTACGCGACCGTGGCGTCGTTCGCCGTCGGCGGCGGAGTTGTCGGTGGTGCAGTCTTCGCGTACCGCGCCTACCGGATCGTTCAAGCAGCCAGGGCCACACAGGGGATGGCTGGAGGTATAAGAGCAACACGAGCCACGTCTTGGCTCGCAGGGAGGATGTGGACAGGCGTGGGCTCAAGGTCGACTCCCGTGGGGCGAATTAGTAGCGACGGCCTCCGCCAGTACAGAACGCCGAAGTTCAAGCCCAAGCAAGGCAAGGTTCAGAGCAACTTCGAGTCGCGGTCTTCCCCCAAGGGAAGATGGCTCAACAACTACCACGTGGACATCCGCTGATGGATGAGCCGGCCATGTTCACGGGTCGCGTTGGCAGAGTCCGCCGCGGCCCACACAGTGAGATGTATGTGCAGGTGGAGCAAGACGAGACGAAGTACGGCTGGCACATTTGGCTCACGGCGAACCACCCTCGGCTGGGGCCGTCGGACGGGTGGGACATCTGGGCAGACACATGGGACCAAGTGCTTGAGTGGATAGATCACGAGAATCTCGATGTCGAGTGGCTGTCGAGGGACTAGTCGCCGAGCTTTCAGGGACTCCTCCGATCGCCTTGTCTTCTCAGACGGCAGATCGCCACTTATGACCCCTACGGCCAGCCCATCGACCCGGTCACCGGAGCCATCGGCAAGGTCGGCACACCCGCCGCCGACGACCACGTCCCGGACACCAGCAACGGACAGCTCTACTACGGCTGGCTCGGCCAGCACCAACGGCCCTATGAGCACGTCTCGTCGATCGCGACGATCGAGATGGGCGCTCGGCAATACGTGGCGTCTCTTGGGCGATTCCTGAGCACCGATCCGATCGAGGGGGGCAGCGCAAACGAATACGACTATGTCAATGCTGACCCCGGCAACGACCTCGATCTGGACGGCCGTGCGCCTCAGTGCAAGAACGGGACTATGTACGTCAACCCCAGCACTGGCTCCGCCCATAACAACAGCTGCACCAGGAAGGTGACGAAGTCGAGGCAGGCACACTCAACCCGCATGTCTGGCCGATTCTCGTTCAGCCGAGCGTGCCTGTACGGCGCGACTCTCGGCGTAGCCGGTGAGGCTGCCACGGGGAATACTGGAGGGCGGGGGAGACTGCTCAAGAAGGCGAAGCGGTTGCGCTTCGGAGTAGGTGGCTGCATGGCCGCCGGCGTCATCGAGCCCGGCATCAACGCTGTCAGAAGGACGCCTCGGCCATGACGGGACGGCCCGGAGGCGCCATGAAGAACGTCCGATGGAACGTAGAAGTCATCCGGTTCGTCGCAACGATGGTCGCAATCGTCGCGGTCATACATGCCGCAAGGGACGACCCGGCCTTCGATAGCTTGCTGACCAAGGCGCTGTCCGTCGTGGTGCTCGCACTAATCATATTGTTTCTCTGGGAATGGCTAATCAAGCGGCGCAGAGGGAGTGATTGATCGAAAATGCGCTGGAATGGACGCCCCCTCCCGGGCAAGCGTGTGCATAGGCACACCGTTCGGCCGAGGCCGCCGAGCCACCCATAAGCCCTGCTCTGCCCGCGCTGGGACACTGCCGAGGTTCCCGTGGGGCACGGTGGACGGCGCGAGCCGGAAGATTCCATCGCAGCGGATGTCCGCCGCCAGCTGTCTGGCGACAAGGCGCCGCCTCGTGGTCGCGTGGGGGTCAGGAGTTGCCCGCCCCTCGTGGCCCGCTTCGGCCAGCGGGTTGGCGCTACAGCGAGGGACTCCGCAGCGTTGACTGCCGGCGGCGCGAGCGTTCTCTGCGCCTCGTTCAACGGTGTGCCCAGCCACCGCTTCCGGCCGGACCGTCACTGCTGCGGCGGGCCGCCGTTGCGGTAGGCGACCACCATCGACAAGACGATCGCCACGAACGCCGCGCTCGCGAGGGCGTCGCGCACGGCGGTGTCCGCCGTCGCCTCCGTCCCGGTCGTGCGGGCGACCCAGCTGACGAGGCCGGTCAGGACGCCGACGAGCACCGCGAACGGGTAGGTCCACACGCCGTCCCCCTTCGACGCCCAGGGCGCAGGCCCTGCCGTGCCGTCCGCGCTGTGCCGTCCGGATAGGGTCGCAGGCGATGCCCGACCTCCGCCAGAACACCGTGCTCACCGCCGACCGCCGCGACGTCGTGCTGCACACCGCCGACGGGCTCGAGCTCGTCGGCGAGCTCGCCCTCCCGGTGGACCGGCCGCCCGTGGCGACCCTGCTGTGCCTGCACCCGCTGCCCACACAGGGCGGCTTCATGGACAGCCACCTGCTCAAGAAGGCGTCCTACCGGCTCCCGGCCCTGGCCGACCTGGCCGTGCTGCGCTTCAACACCCGCGGGACGTCGAGCCCGCGCGGCACGAGCCAGGGCAGCTTCGGCCACGCGCAGGACGAGAAGCTCGACGTGGCAGCGGCTCTGGACCTGTGCGAGGCCGAGGACCTGCCGGCGATCTGGCTGCTCGGCTGGTCCTTCGGCACCGACCTCGCCCTCATGTACGGCTGCGACCCGTCCGTCGTCGGCGCCGTGCTGATCAGCCCACCGCTGCGGTTCTCCCAGCCCGAGCACCTGCAGCAGTGGGCCGACTCCGGCAAGCCCCTCACCGCGCTGGTGCCCGAGCACGACGACTTCCTGCGGCCGGCCGAGGCGCGGAAGCGCTTCGCCGCGGTGCCGCAGGCCGACATCGTCGCCGTGGAGGGCGCCAAGCACCTGTTCGTCGGCTTCACCGAGACGGTGCTCGACGAGGTCGTCCAGCGGGTCGTGCCCGACGCGCACCCGCTGCCCCGCACCGTTCCCGACTCCCTCGTCCAGGAGACGCCATGACCTCCTTCGACCTGTCCGGCAGGGCCGCGCTCGTCACCGGTGCCTCCCGTGGCATCGGCCGGGCGGTGGCGGTCGGGCTTGCCGCCGCGGGCGCCGACGTCGCCGTCTCCGCCCGCAACGAGGACCAGTTGGCCGAGGTGGCGGCCGAGGTAGAGGCGCTCGGCCGCAAGGCCGTCGTGCTGCCCGCCGACGTCACGGACGCCGAGGCCTGCCGCAGCCTGGCCGCGGACGCTGTGGCTGCGCTCGGCCACGTCGACGTGCTCGTCAACAACGCCGGCGGCTCGTCCTACATGGGTCCTTTCACCGAGCTGCGCTTCTCCGGCTGGGAGAAGGTCATGCGGCTCAACGTCGACTCGATCGTGCACCTGACCCAGGCGGTCGGCCGGCACATGCTGGAGCGCGGCAGCGGCAGCGTCGTCAACGTCGCCTCCGTGGCCGGGTTGACCGGCACCCCGACGCTCGCCCCCTACGGCGCCAGCAAGGCGGCGGTCATCTCCCTCACCAAGTCGCTCGCGCTCGAGTGGGGGCCGCAGGGGGTCCGGGTGAACGCGCTGTGCCCCGGCTGGACCCGGACCGACCTGAACCGCGACCTGTGGGGCGACGAGGGGCTGGCCCGCATGATGGTCGAGCCGACCGCGCTGAAGCGCTGGGCGGAGGCGCACGAGATGGTCGGGCCGACCGTGTTCCTCGCCAGCGACGCGTCGTCCTACCTCACCGGGCAGGCGCTGGTCGTCGACGGCGGCCAGACCGCCGGCTGACGGCCGGGGGCGCGCCGCTCAGCCCGGCGGCCGGATGCCGGTCTGGTCCGTCGGCTGCCCCGCTGCGGCAGGGGGCGACCCGGGGAGCGGCTCGAGCTGGGCGAGGTGCTGCCGGACGTAGCGCACGACCACTGCCACGACGGCCACGACCGGCACCGCCAGGAACGCCCCGGTGATGCCTGCGAGGGTGCCGCCGGCCGTGACCGCGAGGATGACGACGGCCGGGTGGAGGTCGAGGGTCCGGCCGACGAGGACTGGCTGCAGGACGTTCCCCTCGAGCTGCTGCACGATCAGCACCAACGCCACCACGACCAGCGCGCTGGTGACGCCGTTGGTCACCAGGGCCACCAGCGCCGCGAGCGCTCCGGTGACCACGGCGCCGATGATCGGGATGAACGCGCCGAAGAAGATGAGCACCGCCAGCGGCAGCGCCAGCGGCACGCCGAGGACCGCCAGCCCGATGCCGATGGCGACGGCGTCGACGAACCCGACGGCGGCCTGGGCCCGGATGAAGCCGGACAGCGTCACCCACGCCCGCTGGCCGACGGCGGACACGTGCGGCGCGGCCCGCGGTCCGACCAGTCCGCCGAGCCACGGCAGGAACTTCGGTCCGTCCTTGAGGAAGAAGAAGCACAGCACGACCGCCAGCAACCCGGTCAGCAGGAGCGAGCCGGCCGCGACGGCACCGGTGAGGACGCGGCCGGCGATGTTCTGGGCGTTGGCCTGCAGCGAGCTGATGACGTTGTCGACCGCGTTGCCGATCACGTCCTGGCCCAGGTTCAGCGGCGGCCCGGTGACGAGCTCCTGCAGGTTGTCGAGGCCCGCCACCACCTGGTCGGCGATCTCCTGCGCCTGGCCGGTCACCTGAGGCGCGAGCACGGCGACCGTCGCGGTCAGCAGGAGGACGCCGGCCAGCAGGACGGCAGCTGCCGACAGCGCGGGCGGTGCACCGCGGCGGCGCAGGAAGCGCACCGGCGGCCAGAACACCGTCGCGAGCAGCAGGCCGAGCAGCACCGGCAGGACGATGACCCACAGCCGGCTGAGGACGACGCCCACGAGCAGGACGGCTGCGGAGATGAGCAGCAGGCGCAGCGAGAAGGTGGCCAGCCGGGCGGTCGCCGTGCCGACGAGCGCCTCACGCGGGTGCGCTGAGGGGGGGAGCCGGCGGTGGGGCTCCGGTGTCGGCGTCACCTGGTCGGCCTCGACGCGCGTCGGGTCCGCGACAGGCGCGCCGTCGGAGGGGGGAGTGGTCACCGGGAAATCCTGCACCAGGCCGGCGCCGTGAGGCGCGCTGGTCCGGTCCCGCGCGGACCCGAACGGGTCAGCCCTGCGGCTCGCCCCGACCCGAGCCGCGCTCGAACCGGCGGGTCTGGTCGGCGTCGCCCGGGGGTGCGGCGGACGGCGCGGGGGGCGGCATCGCGGCACCCATCGTGCCGACGGCGGCGGCGATGGCGTCGCGCAGCTGGCCGAGCTGCTGCACGAGCGTGTCGCGCTGGCGGGTCAGCTGCTGCACCTCGCGCGAGACCTCGACGCGGGCCTGGGAGGCCTCCTTCTGCGTCTGCTCGTGCAGCAGGCGCACGTCGGCGCGGGCGGTCTCGAGCTGCTTGGCGGCGTCGCGCTCGGCGTCGGCGCGCAGGGCCTCGGCGCGGGCCTTGGCCTGCTCCAGCTCGCGCTCGGCTTCGCGGGCGGCGCGCGAGCGCACCGACTCGGCGTCCTTCTGGGCCTCGAGCCGGGCGGTCTCGGCCTCGCGCTGCGCCGTCTCGACCTCGCGCTCGCGCTTCTCGAGCACCTTGGTGCGCTCGGCGTTCTCGGCCGCGGCCTGCTCCTTCGCGGCGCCGAGCAGCGCGTCGGCCTCGGCTCGGGCGCTGCCCCGGATGGCCGCGGCCTCCTCCTCGGCCAGCTCGAGCATCTTGCGCAGCCGCTCGCCGACGAGCGCGGCCGGCTCCGGGCGGCCGGAGGCGCGCCGCTCGGTCTCGGACAGGCGGGCGGTCAGCTCGCCCACCTGGCGCTCGAGCGCGGCGATGCGACGGCCGTCCTCGGCGTGCCGCTCGTCGGCGTCGTTGAGGGCGACCTCGACCCGGTCGAGGTACTCCTCGACCTGGCGCGGGTCGTAGCCGCGCAGCACGTGGCGGAAGCCGCTGGGTTGCGCGTCGTCGTCCGTCAGAGGTACGAGGTCGTCCATCGTCTCGCTCGTCATGCTGCTTGTAGTACCACCGCGCGGGCCGTCGGACGCGGAGGCACGACGGTACGTGATGCGACCGACTCCGGCGCCGGAGGGCAGGTGCCGGTCAGACGTTCCGGAAGCGGTTGATGGCCGTCTCGTGCTTCGCCCGGAACTCCGCCGCCTCCGGCTCGATGCCGAGGCCCTCCTCGGGCGCCAGGCACAGGACGCCGACCTTGCCCTGGTGCAGGTTCTTGTGCACGTCGTAGGCCGCCTGCCCGGTGTCGGCGAGCGAGTAGGTCTTCGACAGGGTCGGGTGGATCTTGCCCTTGGCGATGAGCCGGTTGGCCTCCCACGACTCGCGGTAGTTCGCGAAGTGCGAGGAGACGATGCGCTTGAGGTTCATCCACAGGTAGCGGTTGTCGTAGGAGTGCATGTAGCCGCTGGTCGAGGCGCAGGTGGTGATGACGCCGCCCTTGCGCGTGACGTAGACCGACGCGCCGAAGGTCTCGCGGCCCGGGTGCTCGAAGACGATGTCGATGTCCTCGCCACCGGTCAGGGAGCGGATCTTCTTGCCGAAGCGCTGCCACTCCTTCGGGTCCTGGGTGTGCTCGTCCTTCCAGAACCGGTAGCCCTCCTCGCTGCGGTCGATGACCAGCTCGGCGCCCATGCTCCGCACGATGTCGGCCTTCTCGGGGGAGCTGACGACGCAGACCGGCGTGCCGCCGCCGTTGAGCACGTACTGGGTGGCGTAGGAGCCCAGGCCGCCGGAGGCGCCCCAGACGAGCACGTTGTCGCCCTGCTTCATGTTGCCGGCGTTCTTGCTGACCAGCTGCCGGTAGGCGGTGGAGTTGACCAGGCCGGGGACGGCGGCCTCCTCCCAGGTGAGGTGGGCCGGCTTGGGCATGAGCTGGTTGCTCTTGACCAGGGCCAGCTCGGCCAGCCCGCCGAAGTTCGTCTCGAAGCCCCAGATCCGCTGCTGCGGGTCCATCATCGTGTCGTCGTGGCCCTCGGGGTCCTCGAGCTCGACCGACAGGCAGTGCGCGACGACCTTGTCGCCGGCCTTCCACTTCGAGACCCCCGGGCCGACGGCGAGCACGACGCCGGACAGGTCGGAGCCCACGACGTGGTAGGGCAGGTCGTGCCGTTTGGACAGGTCGTTGAGGCGGCCGTAGCGCTCGAGGAAGCCGAAGGTCGACACCGGCTCGAAGATCGAGGTCCAGACGGTGTTGAAGTTCACCGACGAGGCCATGACGGCGACGATGGCCTCACCCGGACCGAGCTGCGGGGTGGCCACCTCGTCGAGGTGCAGGCTCTGCCGCGGGTCCTTGTCGCGGGTGGTGAGCCCCTCGAACATGCCCACCTCGTCCTTGCGGACGACCATGCCCCGGTAGCTCTCGGGAACCTTGGTGCCCGCCAGGGCATCAGTGTTGCCGGAGACGATGGCGTCGCGGATGTCGTGCACGGCAGGGCCTTCCGTCCGAGGGCGCGGTCGAGCGGAGACTACCGACGAGTAGCGGACCGGGCGGCAGCCGGGTCCGGCAAATCCGCGCGGGCTCAGTGCCCCATGCCCTCCGGGCCGGGCTGCACGAGCTCGACCAGCACGCCGCCGGCGCTCTTGGGGTGGACGAAGTTGACCTTGGAGCCGGCGGTGCCGGTCCTCGGGGCGTCGTAGAGCAGGCGCATGCCCTGACCGCGCAGGTGCTCCCCGAGCGCCTCGACGTCGTCGGTGCGGTAGGCCATCTGCTGGATCCCCGGCCCGCTCCGGTCGAGGAACTTCCCGATCGGGCTGTCCGCCGACAGCGGCGCGAGCAGCTGCACGTAGGAGCCGCTGTCGCCCACCGCCATCATCGCCTCGCGCACGCCCTGCTCCTCGTTGACCTCCGTGTGCACGCAGGTCATCCCGTAGGCGCTCGTGTAGAGCTCGATCGCGACGTCGAGGTCGGCGACGGCGATGCCGACGTGGTCGATGGCGGTGATGCGTCCGGTGCTGGGGGCGTCGGTGCTGGTCACGGCGAGGGCTCCTGTTCAGGCCGGGAAGGTCCGGCGCCTATCCTCGCAGCACCTGTTCGCCCGTCATGGAGGCCTCCGCATGCCCGCAGACCGCACCGTCATCGTCGGAGGGGCCCGCACGCCCATCGGCAAGCTCGCCGGCGGCCTCAAGGACTTCTCCGCCATGGACCTCGGCGGCATCGCCATCGAGGCGGCGCTGGACCGGGCCGGGATCTCGGGCAGCGACGTCGATTACGTGATCATGGGACAGGTGCTGCAGGCCGGCCAGGGCCAGATCACCGCGCGCCAGGCCGCCGTCAAGGGCGGCATCCCGATGGACGTGCCCGCCCTGACCATCAACAAGGTCTGCCTGTCCGGGCTGTCCGCCATTGCCATGGCCGACCAGCTCATCCGCGCCGGCGAGTTCGAGGTCGTCGTCGCCGGCGGCATGGAGTCGATGACGCAGGCGCCCTACCTGCTGCCGAAGGCCCGCCAGGGCTACCGCTACGGCAACGCCGAGATCCTCGACGCCACGTTCCACGACGGCCTGTTCGACGCCTTCGACAAGGAGGCCATGGGCGAGTCGACGGAGAAGCACAACGACGCCCACGGCTTCAGCCGCGAGGAGCAGGACGAGTACGCCGCTCGCTCGCACGAGCTGGCCGCGGCCGCCATCAAGGAGGGCCGCTTCGCCGACGAGATCGTCCCGGTGCAGGTTCCCCAGCGCAAGGGCGACCCGCTCGTCGTCAGCGAGGACGAGGGGGTGCGTCCCGGCACCACCAGCGAGTCGCTCGGCAGGCTGCGCCCGGCCTTCCGCAAGGACGGCACCATCACCGCCGGCAACGCCTCGCAGATCTCCGACGGCGCCGCGGCCGTCGTCGTCATGAGCCGCAGGAAGGCCGAGGAGCTCGGCGTCACCGACCGGATCCTCTCCGAGATCGGCGCGCACGGCGTCGTCGCCGGCCCGGACAACTCGCTGCAGCTGCAGCCGGCGCGGGCCGTCCAGGCCGCGGTGGCCAAGAGCGACGTCTCGCTCGAGGACCTGAAGGTCATCGAGGTGAACGAGGCGTTCGCGGCCGTCGGCCTCGCCTCGCAGAAGGCGCTCGGCCTGGGCAACGACGTCTTCAACCCCAACGGCGGCGCCATCGCCCTCGGCCACCCGATCGGCGCCTCCGGTGCGCGCCTCGCGCTCACCGTCGTGCACGAGCTCAAGCGCCGCGGTGGCGGCGCCGGTGCGGCAGCGCTCTGCGGCGGCGGCGGGCAGGGCGACGCGCTGATCCTCCACGTCCCGACCCCCTGAACCGGGCAGTGACGACCGCGCGGTCGCGCCGCGCGCTCGACGTCCCCTCCCTCGTCGACCAGGCCAGGGAGGGCAGCCCGCGCGCCGTCGCCCGGCTGATCAGCCTGGTCGAGGACGCGAGCCCCGCGCTGCGCGAGGTCATGGCGCTGCTCGCCCCGCACGCCGGGCACGCGCGCGTCGTCGGGCTGACCGGCTCGCCCGGGGTCGGCAAGTCGACGTCGACGAGCGCGCTCGTGGCCGCCTACCGGCGGCGCGGGATGAAGGTCGGCGTGCTCGCCGTCGACCCGTCCTCACCCTTCTCCGGCGGGGCGCTGCTCGGCGACCGGGTGCGCATGCAGGACCACGCCACCGATCACGGTGTGTTCATCCGGTCGATGGCCTCGCGCGGGCACCTGGGCGGCCTGTCGTGGGCGACGCCGCAGGCGCTCCGCGTGCTGTCGGCGGCCGGCTGCGACGTGGTGCTCGTCGAGACCGTCGGGGTCGGCCAGGCGGAGGTCGAGGTGGCCCGCCTGGCGGACACGACCCTCGTCCTGCTCGCCCCTGGCATGGGCGACGGCATCCAGGCCGCCAAGGCCGGCATCCTCGAGGTCGCCGACGTCTTCGTCGTGAACAAGGCCGACCGCGACGGCGCCGACTCCGTGGTGCGCGACCTGCGCTACATGCTCAGCCTGGGCGACCGGCGCACCGACTCCGGCTGGCGACCGCCGATCGTCAAGACGGTGGCCTCCAAGGGCGAGGGCGCCGACGAGGTGGTCGAGGAGATCGAGCGGCACGGCGCCTGGCTGACCGACAGCGGCTCCCTCGACGCCCGCCGCCGGGCGAGGGCCGCCGACGAGGTGGAGGCCATCGCCGTCACCTCCTTGCGCGAGCGCATCGGCGACCTGCGCGGCGGCGACACCCTCGACCTGCTCGCCGCGCGGGTCGTCGCCGGCGACACCGACGCCTATTGCGCCGCCGACGAGCTCGTCGCCGAGGTCACCCGGTGAAGGGCTTGTCCTTCCGGGTGCTGCGCGTGGTGGCGCTGCTCGAGTCGCTGTCGTTCGCCGTGCTGCTCGTCGGCTCGGTGCTCAAGCGCACCACCGAGACCGACATCGTCCCGGTGCTGGGGCCGCTGCACGGCGCGCTCTACGTCGCGCTCGTCCTGTTCGTGCTGGACAACCTCGGGCGGTTGCGCTGGGCGCCGTGGTTCACGCTGGTCATGCTGACGGTCGGCTCGCCCGGCGCGCACTTCGCCGTCGACGCCACCGCGCGCCGCCGCGCCGCCGCTGGGGTCTGACGACCGGCTGGTAGGCATCCGGCATGCACCCACGCCGCTCCCGGCTGCTCGCCGTCGCTCTCGCCGGTGCCGCCGCCGCTGCCGTCCGCCGCCGCGCGACCGCCGGCCTCGACACCTCCGACCTGACCGGGCGCACCGCCGTGGTCACCGGCGGCGGGTCGGGCATCGGCCGGTCGCTGGTCGTGCTGCTGGCCCGTCGCGGCGCGCACGTGCACGTCGTCGACCGCGACCTCGCCAGGGCGCAGGGCGTCGTGGTGGAGGTGCGGGCGGCGGGCGGCTCGGCCGTCGCGCACGCCGTCGACGTCAGCGACGCCGCCGCGGTCGGGGCGCTCGCCGACACCGTCTTCGCCGAGGGCCGGGTGGACCTGCTGTTCAACAACGCCGGCATCGGGCACGCCGGCGCCGTCGTCGACACCACGCTCGCCGACTGGAAGGCGCTGGTGGACGTCAACCTCATGGGCGTCGTGCACGGCCTGCACGCGTTCCTGCCCCGCCTCGTCGCCCAGGACGGGCAGGCGCACGTCGTCAACACCGCCTCGATGGCGGGGCTGTTCCCGAGCCCGGGCCTGGTGCCGTACTCGACGACCAAGGCCGCCGTGGTCGGCCTGAGCGAGGCGGTCGACCGTGAGGTCGTCCGCGACGGCGTGCGTGTGCACGCGCTCTGTCCCGGCATCATCGCCACCGACATCATCCGCACCTCGACGATGCGGGGGCCGTGGGCGGACAAGCAGGCCGTCGTCGAGCAGATGTACGCGACCCGCGGCACCTCTCCCGACGTCGTCGCGCGGCAGGCGCTCGACGCGGTCGCGCGCGGACGAACCGTCATCCCGACGCCGCGGCACCAGGTCGTGCCGCCGTGGCTGGTGAAGCGCGCGTCGCCGAGCGCGGGTGCGGCGCTGGCCGGTGCCATGGCGCGGGTGGTCAGCAGGTAGCGGCGCCCGAAGGCCCGGACTCGATCACACGGGGTCGGGTCGTGCCTCGACCGCGGGACGCCTCACGGTCCCGCCCGTCCGAAGCGCCACACCTCGTGTGCCACCGCCGCTCGGGCGGGCTGCCGACGCAGCTGGCGGACGCTTCGGCTCGCCAGCGCGGCCGGTGTGGCGGCGCAGATGGCTGCGGCGCAGCCGAGGAGAGTGACGTCCGTGCCGACCAGCGTCGAGACCGGACCGACGGCCGCCTGTCCGAGCGGTATGGCCACGAAGGAACCGACGGCGTCGTAGGAGTAGACCCGCGCCAGGCGGTCGGGCGGGACGTGCTGCTGCAGCGCGACATCCCACGCCACGCCGAACTGCTCGATGGCGAAACCTGCCAGCAGCGCCGCGACCAGCAGGGCGGTGAGGGTGGGGGTCAGGGCGAGGGCGACGGCAGGCAGCGCGCTCAGGGCGGTGAGGGCGACGCCGGCGCGCAGGGGTCGCTCGGGGCGCCAGCGCAGCGCCACGAGGCCACCCACGACCAAGCCGGCGGCCTGGGCCGCCAGCACGAATCCGTAGGCCGCCCGGCCGATGGTGCGGTCGGCGACCACCGGACCGAGCACCGCGGCCGTCCCGACGAACGCTGCATTCACGACGGCGAACTGCGCCACGACGACCCACGTCCAGCGACGGCTGGTGAACTCCGCCCAGCCGTCTCGCAGATCGGCGAGCACGCCTGCGCCGGCCGCCCTCGGCACCGCCTGACGGGCCGGCCGGATCCGCGAGAACAGCAGGGCCGCCAGCGCGTACGCGCCGGCGTCCACGACGAGCCCGAAGCCGGGTCCGAGGACGGCGACGAGCACGCCACCGGTGGTCGCTCCCAGGATCGCTGAGGTGTTCATGCTCAGCCGCAGCAGCGCGTTCGCCTGCTGCAGCACCGGGGCTGGGACTGTCTGCGGCGTGATCGCGGAGGAGGCGGGAAAGGCGATGGCGGCGACCGCGCCGTTGAGGGCGCTGAGGGCCACGAGCGTCGCGATGCCGGCGCTCCCGGAAAGGACCAGGCCGGCCACGACGCCCTGCGTGGCCGCTGCGGCGAGTGAGGACCGGCCAGCACCAGATGCCGCGGAAGGCGGTCGGCGACCACCCCGCCGAAGAGCAGGAGCAGCAGCTTGGCCAGCGAACGGGCGGCGACGACGAGGCCGACGTCAGTGGCGGATCCGGTGAGGTCCAGCACGGCGAAGGCGAGCGCGATCGGCGCGATCGCGTTGCCCAGCAACGAGGTCGTCCGTGCGGCCAGGAGCCAGCGGAAGGGGATGTGGCGGAGGGGACCCAGGCTCACCGTGCGGCGGTGCGGAACAGCGAGGCCGTCATCGAGACCCGGACTGCGTCCGGTGAACGTGCCGGCAGAGCGGCCGCGTGCAGGGTGGCCGAGGCCGCCTCGACCGTGTCGACGACGTCCTGCCAGACCTGCGCGTCGACCCACAGGTCGGCGTCGACGTTCAGCCCCGGGCCGGCGACGCGGTGGGAGTACCGCCGTCGGAGCTCTGCCGCCACGAGCGCCACGAACTGCTTCTCGGCCTCCCGGGTCCACCACGCCGAGTCGGGCGCCTCGGGCCCGGTGGCAGGCGCTTCGGGCGGTCCCGCCTGGCGGTAGCGCCGAGCCCGGCCGCCACGGATCTCGACCTCCTCGGTGACCTGCACGAGCCCGGCGCGCTCGAGCGTCCGGAGGTGGTAGCTGGTGCCGGCCTGCGACAGCCCGAGCTCCCGCGCTGCCTCGGCCGCGCTGAGCGCCGAACCGGTCAGCAGCGACAGCAGCTGAAGGCGCACCGGATGCGCCAGCGCGCGGAACGTCCGCACTCGACTGTCCATGGCGGGCAGCCTCGCCGGGCCGCGGGACGACGGCAAACTGTCTTTGGGGGTAGGGGAGCGTGCCGGCTGGTTGGTGGCTGGTGGCAGCGTGCCTACCGTCCCGACGTCGTCCTGACCTCGGCACGCAGCTGCCGCTCGCGCTCCGAGGTCAGTCCGGCCAGGCGTGGCCGGTCGAGGCCCTGGCCGCGCTCCCAGCGCAGCAGCTCGCCGAGCATCGTCGTCCTCGCGCGGTGGCGGAGCCCAGCGGCGAGTGCTGCGGCGCCGCTCCGTGCCGACCAGCCTGCGCGGTCGTCCCCGTGCAGCCACATCGGCAGCGACTGCTCGCCCATGTACTCCGCCACGCCCTGCTCGACCAGCCATCCCGGGTCGACCTCGACCAGCGCCGCCTCGTGCCCGCCCACCAGACGGGAGAGCGCTACCCAGTCGGCGAAGGGCATCATCGGGCCGACGGCGTCGTAGGTGCCGGTCAGTCCTTGCGTCGTGCCGTGCACGAGCCACCGCGCGAGGTCGCGCACGTCGACGACCTGGGTCGGGAGGTCGGGCGCGTCGGGGACCAGCATGGGCTCGGCCGGAGCGCGCGCCGCGCGCGCCACCCAGTAGCCCGACCGTCCGGTGTGGTCGCCCGGTCCGCCGATGAGGCCGGCCCGCGCCACTAGCAGCCGATCGCCGATCCGCTCCTGCGCGGCCTGCTCGCACGCGACCTTCGCCGCCGGGTACAGCTGCCGGTCCACCTGCTGCTCGGAGGTGGGCGCCACCACCTCGGCCGTCTCCGTCGCGCCCGGCACGGCATGCGAGGCGTAGACGCTGACCGAGGAGACGTACGTCCAGTGCCCCGCTCTGTGCGCGAGCGCGTCGAGGGCCGCGCGCGCCATCCCCGGCTGCCAGGACACCTCGACGACGGCGTCCCAGTCCTGCCGCGCGACCTGGGAGTAGGCGGCCGGCGAGCCGCGGTCGGCGCGCATGAGTCGGGCGCCGTCGGCCACCGGTCCCGAGGCTCCGCGGGCGAGGCAGGTGACGCCGTGCCCCGCGGCAAGCGCCTGGGCCGCGACCTCGCGACCGAGCCAGCCGGTGCCGCCGAGCACGAGCACGTCCATCGCCGCAGTCTGTCCCAAACCGCTGGCGGCCCGCCGTCGTGCCCGGACGGTCGAGCCGAGTGGCTACGTGCTGAGGCGGCGGTGGCGGCGTCGAGGCATCGAGCGGCGGGTCGGTGCTTGCTCGGCGATCGCCCGGAGCAGGTCGGTGTCCCAGGAGTCGGTGTCGCGCAGCTCCCAGTGCCAGTGCTCGCCGTCGGCGAGCAGCCCGGCCCGCACCCGGTCGACGGGTGGGAGGGTCTGCGGGTCCACCGGCATCGGCCGTGAGACGGCATAGGCCGCGAGCTCGTCCCACCAGGGGTGCGCGGGGTCGGCCATCCACGCGCCGGGGTCGAGGTCGTCGGTCGACGTCGTGACGGCGGGTGGGGCCGGGGTCGCGGGCGGCTCGTGCTGCGCGGGGCTCACCGCGTGCTGCCCCGTCGGGCCGGTCCAGGCCACGCTGCCGTCGGCACGGCGGGTCTTGGTCCAGCCGCGCTGCTTGACCCGGTGGTGCCGCCGGCAGAGCGGCCCGAGGTTGCAGCCGCAGGTCGGGCCGTCGGGCCAGTGCAGGTCGTGGTCGAGGTCGCAGCGGGACGCGCGCGCGCCGCAGCCGGGCCACTCGCAGCGCGGTGCGCGGACCTGCAGCAGCCGGCGCAGCCGGGGCGGCACGCGGTAGGCGCCCGGCTGCCCAGCCGGGTGCGGGTGACCGAGGTCGGCGCCATCCGACGGCGAGCTCCGCGTAGGGGCGCCGAGAACGGAAGGCTCCTGGGTGTCAGCGCCCTGACGGCCGGTTGGGAGCGGCGTTGACACCCCGAGCGTGGCGAGGCCGAGCAGCACCTGGTGCTCGTACGGCAGGGGCGTGCGCCGCAGCACCGGCCGGGGCGGCGGCCGACCCGGCGCGACGACGTCCGCCTGGTGCGTGGCGGGTCGCGGACGACCGGTGTCCGGTGGACGCAGGCCTTCTCCGTCGGGCGGCTCGTCTTTCGGCGGCGGGTGGTCGTCCGGGTGCCGCGGGACGAGGCGATCGGCGGCCGGGCCTTTTCGCGCGAGGGACTGCAGGCGCTGTCGAAGGCCGGCGACATCACCGCGAGCGACGGGGAACGGCTGGCCGACGGCGACGGGCACGCCGTCGGCACCGACGAACACCGGCGTGACGCGCGGCGCCGACGCGAGCAGCCGTTCGAGCAGCTCGGGGTCGAGCGGGCCGCCCCCGGCCGCGTTGCCGGTCGCCTCCGCCACCTCGTCGGTGGTGCCGAGGGCGGCGCCGAACGGGACCAGCACCTGGACGTCGGCACCGCACGGCACCCCTGCGCCGATGCCGCAGCCGCAGCCGCAGCCGGTCCGGCTGCCGCCCGGGCATGTCGGAACCGGCCGCCCGTCGGTGTCGGCCCGGGTGCCGTCGGGCAGCAGCTGCGTCCCGTCGGACAGGGTGCCGTCGCAGCCGAGCAGCGGCGCAGCCAGGGGCCGGCCGAGGAGCAGGTCGACGAAGGCGTCCGCGCGCCGCTGGTGGAGCGTGCGGTGGTCCGCGGGCCCCCACGGCACGGCGACGGCGTTGAGCCGGGCGAGGACCGCCTGCGCCGCGAGCCCGGGGATGCCGAAGGCGGTGATGTCGGTGACCGCGTCCTCGCGCTTGCTGAAGGTGACGCCGCGGCCGGCCTCGGCCTGCTCGCGCTCCTGCGTGGTGTGACCCGGCGCGAGCGCGGCGATCCGGTTCTTCAACCACTCCCGGGCCCGCGGCCGTGGCCGGACGATGCCCTGTTCGAGGTCGGCCTCGAGCCGGCGCCGGAGCTGCGCCCACACCCGCGCGCGGACCTCGACCGGCAGCGGCTCGAGCAGCTCGCGCGCCATGCGCGCCACCGAGATGGTCAGCACGCCGGACTGCATGCTGGCGAAGGCGAACGGCAGACCGGCCCAGAAGCGGGCCTCCTCGAGCCAGCCCTCGGCCGCCGCCTCCGAGCAACGCAGCTGCAGCGCCAGCGCCGCCGGCAGGCACAGCTCCTCGCCGGCGTCGCGGTACGCCTGCTCGAGCAGCAGCACGTCCTGCAGCTGCAGCGCGTGCAGGGCGTGGCGGTCGGTCTCGCGGGCGGCGATGCGGTCTTCGACGGCTCGGAGGGCAGGGTCGTCCGCCACCCCGCTGAGCACCCCGGTCGCCACCGCCATGGACCTGAGGTTAGGGGCGACTACCGACAGAACCGGTACGCCAAAAGCGCTGCGGCGCAAGAACTCCTGGTGCCCGGGCTATCCGCCCAGGTACGACATCTCGGCCCGCGGCAGGTCGACCGCACCGCTGCTGCGCAGCTCGCTGTACCGGTCGTCGCGCCCCGCCCAGCGACCGGCGACGGCGGCCCGCAGCGCGTCGTCGTCGACGCCCGAGCGCAGCACCGCGCGCAGGTCGGTGCCGGTCGCGGCGAACAGGCACGTGAACAGCTCGCCCACCGCCGTCACGCGGGCCCTCGTGCAGGTGCCGCAGAACGGCGACGTCACCGACGAGATGACGCCGACCTCGCCCGTGCCGTCGA
Source organism: Mycobacteriales bacterium (assembly GCA_035540755.1). GTDB lineage: Bacteria > Actinomycetota > Actinomycetes > Mycobacteriales > SCTD01 > DATLGD01. The sequence goes on from DATLGD010000189.1 coordinate 29,000, forward strand.
GGTAGCGCCACCGCTCCGCCGTCGCGCCGCTGACGTCGTCGATCGGCTCGACCGGGTGCACTGCGGTGATGCGCTCGACCACCTCGGCCGACGGCACGGTGTCCTGCGACCGCCAGCCGTTGGTGGTGCCGACGTCCATGTACTCGATGAAGCGCAGCACGTGACCGCCGGCGCGGGCGAACTCGACGAGGTCGAGCAGCCCGTCGTCGTTCACGCCGCGCTTGAGCACCGCGTTCAGCTTCACCGGCCCCAGCCCGACGTCGTGCGCCGCCGCGATCCCGTCGAGGACGCGGGCGAGCGGCACCTTGCTGTCCGCCAACCGGGCGAACACCTGCGGGTCGAGGCTGTCCAATGACACCGTGACGCGCGAGAGCCCGGCGTCCTTGAGCGCCCGGGCGCGGGCGGCGAGCAGCGAGCCGTTGGTCGTCAGCGCGACGTCGGTGACGCCCGGGGTGCCGGCGACCATCTCTACGAGCACCTCGAGGTCGCGGCGCAGCAGCGGCTCGCCGCCGGTGAGCCGGACCTTCGTCACGCCCAGCTCGGCGAACACCCGCACCAGCCGCGCGATCTCCTCGAACGACAGGATCTCGTCCCGCGGCAGGAAGGCGTGGTCGGCGCCGAAGACCTCGCGCGGCATGCAGTACGGGCAGCGGAAGTTGCAGCGGTCGGTCACCGAGATCCGCAGGTCGCGCAGGGCTCGGCCACGGACGTCGAGGGCCGGCGCGGTCATGGACGAAGGGTAGGGCGACCTCGCCGCGGCGTCGCATTGCGCATCGGGCGCCCGGGTGATTGTCTCCCGCTGTGGCTCAGGTCACACCGGCATCCCAGCCCTGCAACTCGTGGAGGAGCGCCCATGGCCAAGGTCTCGATGAAGGTCGACGGAGTCGTCTACGAGGACGAGGTGCCACCCCGGCGCCTGCTCGTCCACCACCTGCGCGACGGGCTCGGGCGGGTCGGGACGCCGGTCGGCTGCGACACGTCCAACTGCGGCTCGTGCACGCTGCTCGTCGACGGCGACAGCGTGAAGAGCTGCTCCGTGCTCGCCGTGCAGGCCGACGGCGCCGAGATCACGACCATCCAGGGCCTGGCCGACGACGGGAAGTGGCACCCGGTGCAGAAGGCCTTCCAGCAGCATCACGGCCTGCAGTGCGGCTACTGCACACCCGGCATGATCATGGCGACGGTCGACCTGCTGAAGCACAACCCGAGCCCCACCGAGGAGGAGGTGCGGCACGGCCTGGAGGGCAACCTCTGCCGCTGCACCGGCTACCAGAACATCGTCAAGGCGGTGCTGTCGGCGGCGTCGGAGATGCGCGGCGACGGGCCGCTGCCGGGCTCGTTCGCCGACGCCCCGGAGACCGCAGGAGCGTCGGCATGAGCGACGCGACGGACATCGGCGTCAACCCCGGGGCATTCGCCGAGCGCATCGCCGAGGATCCAGACGCGATGTCCTCGCCGTACGCCGGTGGTGAGCTCGGCCGCGGGCGCCGTCGCAAGGAGGACGCCAAGCTCCTCACCGGCCAGACCAACTGGACCGACAACATCACGCTGCCCGGCCTGCTGCACATGGCCGTGCTGCGCAGCCCGATGGCGCACGCGAAGGTGCTGTCGGTCGACGTCTCCGGTGCCCTGGAGATGCCCGGCGTTCTCGCCGCCTACAGCGGCGCCGACCTCGCCGAGGTGCAGGGCTCCCTGCCGTGCGCCTGGCCGGTGACGCCCGACATGGTCCATCCCGACCACCCGCCGCTGGCCGTCGACGAGGTCCGGCACGTCGGTGACGGCGTGGCCGTCGTGGTCGCGCGCGACCGCTACGCCGCGGTCGACGCCCTCGAGGCGATCGCGGTCGAGTATGAGCAGCTGCCCGCCGTCGTCGACATGGAGGAGGCGCTGGCCGACGGAGCGCCCCTGGTGCACGAGTCGGCCGGCACGAACCGGTGCTTCCTGTTCGACTTCCCCGGTGCGGGGGCCGACTACGACGAGACGGTGCAGGCAGCCGGCGACGACGCCGTCGTGGTCAAGCGGCGGTTCGTCCAGCAGCGGCTGCTGCCCTCGGCGATGGAGCCGCGGGGCGTCGTCGTCGCGCCCATCGCGGCAGCCGACGAGTACACGGTGTACTCCTCCACGCAGGTGCCGCACATCCTGCGGGTCATGCTGGCGCTGACCACGAACATCCCCGAGCAGAAGATCCGCGTGATCGCGCCGGACGTGGGCGGCGGCTTCGGCAGCAAGCTCAACGTCTACGCCGAGGAGGTCCTCTGCCTGATCGTGGCCAAGAAGCTGGGCCGGCCCGTCAAGTGGACCGAGTCGCGCAGCGAGAACTACCAGGGAACCATCCACGGCCGCGACCAGATCCAGGACATCGAGATCGCGGCCCGACGGGACGGCACGCTGCTCGGGCTGAAGGTGCAGCTGCTGGCCGACATGGGCGCCTACCTGCAGCTGGTCACCCCCGGCATCCCGATCCTGGGCGCCTTCATGTTCCCGGCGATCTACAAGATGCAGGCCTACCGGTTCATCTGCACAGGGGTGTTCACCACCAAGACCCCCACGGACGCCTACCGCGGGGCGGGACGGCCCGAGGCCACCTACGCCATCGAGCGGATCATGGACGAGCTCGCCGTCGAGCTCGGCCGCGACCCGATGGAGCTGCGCAAGCAGAACTGGATTCAGCACGAGGAGTTCCCCTACGACATGGTCGCCGGGCTGACGTACGACTCCGGCAACTACGAGGCGGCCACGGCGAAGGCCGAGCAGATGTTCGACCTGGCGGGCATGCGCGCAGAGCAGCAGCGACGTCGCGAGAGCAAGGACCCGGTCCAGCTGGGCATCGGCATCTCGACCTTCACCGAGATGTGCGGGCTCGCGCCCTCCCGGGTGCTCGGCTCGCTGTCCTACGGCGCCGGCGGGTGGGAGTCCGCCTCGGTCCGGATGCTGCCCACCGGGAAGGTGGAGGTCGTCTCCGGGGCGACGCCGCACGGGCAGGGCCACCACACGGCCTGGAGCCAGATCGCCGCCGACGCCCTGGGCGTTCCCTTCGACGACGTCGAGGTGATCACCGGTGACACCGACTCCAGTCCGAAGGGCATGGACACCTACGGCTCGCGCTCGCTGGTCGTCGGCGGCGTCGCGATCCACAAGGCGACCGGCAAGGTGCTCGAGAAGGCCAAGCGCATCGCCGCGCACCTGCTCGAGGCGGCCGAGGACGACGTCGAGTTCGACAAGGGCACGTTCACGGTCAAGGGCTCACCGGAGGCGAAGCTGACGATCCAGGAGGTGGCGCTCGCGACGTTCGCGGCGCACAACCTCCCGGACGGCATGGAGCCGACGCTCGACAGCGACTACGTGTACGACCCGGAGAACTTCAGCTACCCGCACGGCACGCACCTGTGCGCCGTCGAGATCGACACCGAGACGGGGTTCACGAGGATCCGCAAGTACGTCTGCGTCGACGACGTCGGCAAGATCGTCAACCCGGTCATCGTCGAGGGACAGGTGCACGGCGGCCTCGCGCAGGGCATCGGACAGGCCCTGTACGAGGAGGCCGTGTACGACGCCGAGGGCAACCTCACCACCGGCTCGCTGGTCGACTACCTCGTGCCGGCCGCGTCCGACCTGCCGCACTTCGAGACCGGGCGCACCGAGACCCCGGCCACCAGCAACCCGCTCGGCGTGAAGGGAGTCGGCGAGGCCGGCACCATCGCCTCGACCCCGGCGGTCATGAACGCGGTCGTCGACGCGCTGCGGCCGTTCGGGGTGAACGACATCCGGATGCCCGCGACGCCGGAACGGGTGTGGCGGGCCATCCACGGCGACGGCACGGGCAGGGCCGCCGCCGGCACCGTCGCCTACGGCGGCGCGCAGACCGCCGCCACGTCCGGCTCCGCCGAAGGGAGCTCGCTGTGATCCCCGCCGAGTTCGACTACGTCGCCCCGACGTCCCTGGCCGACGCCGTCACGGCGCTGCGCGAGGCGGGCGAGGACGCGAAGGTCCTCGCCGGCGGGCAGAGCCTCATCCCGGTGCTGCGGCTGCGGCTGTCCTTCCCGACCGTGCTCGTCGACCTCGGCAGGGTCGACGAGCTGCGCGGCGTGCGGGACGACGGCGACTCGCTGGTCATCGGCGCGATGACGCGGCACAGCGACGTCCTCGACGACCCGCTCGTGAAGCAGCACGCCGGCCTGCTGGTGGAGGCCACGGCCACGGTCGCCGACCCGGCGGTCCGTCACCGCGGCACCTTCGGCGGGGCCCTCGCCCACGCCGACCCGGCCGGCGACCTCGCCGCCGTCGCCCTGGCTCTGGATGCCGAGCTGGTGGCCGAGGGGCCGGGCGGTCGGCGCACCATCGCCGCGCGCGACTTCTTCGTCGACTACCTCGAGACGGCGCTGTCGCCCGACGAGATCCTCGCCGAGGTGCGCCTGCCCAAGCTCGACGGCGAGTGGGGCTACCGCTACGAGAAGTTCAACCGGGTGGCGCAGGCGTGGGCCATCGTGGGTGTCGCGGCCGCGGTCCGCAAGGACGGCGGCTCCATCGCCGAGGCACGGATCGGGCTGACCAACATGGGCTCGACGCCGGTGCGCGCCGCGTCGGTCGAGCAGGCGCTCGCCGGAGCGTCCGACCGGGCGGCGGTCCAGCAGGCGGCGCAGTCCGCGGCCGACGGCACCAGCCCGCCGTCGGACCTCGGGGCGCAGGCCGACTACCGGCAGCACCTCGCCCGGGTGCTCACGGGCCGGGCCGTCACCGCGGCCGCGGGGCTGTCCTGACCGGACCGACCGGAGCCCGGCGGGGGCTGCTCCCCGAGGGGGTGCACGACCCCGCCGGGCTCGCCCGTCTGCTCGCTGACGCCGGGTACTTCGCCGACACCGGCGTGGCCACCGCGGCGTACCTCGCGCTCGCCCTGCCGCGGCCCTTGTTCCTCGAGGGGGAGGCGGGTGTCGGCAAGACGTCACTGGCGCACGCCCTCGCGCAGGTCGTCGGCGCCGAGCTGCTGCGGCTGCAGTGCTACGAGGGCATCGACGCCTCCCAGGCGCTCTACGACTGGGACTTCCCGCGCCAGCTGCTGCACCTGCGGGCGGCCGAGTCGGCCGGTGCCGCCGACGACCCGGACCGGCTCGAGGCGGAGGTCTACAGCCGCCGGTTCCTGCTGGCCCGCCCGCTGCTCGCCGCCCTCGAGACCACGCCGTCGGTGCTGCTCGTCGACGAGGTCGACCGCGCCGACGACGAGTTCGAGGCGTTCCTGCTCGAGGTGCTCAGCGACTACACCGTCACCGTCCCCGAGCTCGGCACGGTGCACGCCGACGTGCCGCCGGTCGTCGTCGTCACCAGCAACCGCACCCGCGAGGTGCACGACGCCCTCAAGCGCCGCTGCCTCTACCACTGGGTCGAGCACCCCGAGCTCGACCGCGAGGCGGCGATCGTGCGGGCGCGCGTGCCCGAGGCATCGGCCGAGCTGGCCGCGCAGGTCGCGCGCACCGTCGCGGTGCTGCGCGGGCAGGACCTGCTCAAGCCTCCCGGGGTGGCCGAGACCATCGACTGGACCCAGGCGCTGGTGGCGCTCGGCGCCGAGCGGCTCGACGCCGACGTCGCGACGGCGACCCTCGGCGCGGTGCTGAAGTACCGCGAGGATCAGCTGCACGCCACCCGCCTCGACGTGCAGCAGCAGCTGTCCGCCGCGATGTTCGGCGGGAGACTCGGCGGTGCCTGACCTCCGGCCGTACGACGCCGTCGACAGCCTGGTGGGGCTGGCCGCGACGCTGCGCGCCGCCGGGGTGCGCGCCTCGACCGACCGGGTGCACGCCGCCGTGCAGGCGCTCACCGCGCTCGACCCGACCCGGCGCGACGACGTCTACTGGGCCGGTCGGCTGACGCTGTGCGGCACCGCCGACGAGCTCGCCCGGTACGACACGGTGTTCGCCGCCTACTTCGGCGACCGGCCCGGGCAGGTGGTCCGGCGGCAGCGGCTGTCCCGCTCGCAGCTGCAGCTAGTGGCCTCGCCGGACGCTCCTCCGGGCGAGGACGACGTCGACGCGCCGGAGGCCCGGCACGCGAGCGCCGCGGCCAGCAGCGTCGAGCAGCTGCGGCACCGCGACGTCAGCGCCCTGACCAGTGCCGAGAAGGAGCAGCTGCGCGCGCTGCTCGCGGCGATGCGGCTGCCGGGGGAGCGGCGTCCCACCCGGCGGTTGCGGCCGTCGGCACGCGGCGCCGTCGACGGTTCCCGCACGCTGCGCGCGTGGCTGGCCGCGGGCGGGGAGCCGGCCAGGCTGCGCCACCGCGCGCCCTCGCACCGGCACCGGCGGGTCGTGCTGCTGGTCGACGTGAGCGGGTCGATGGACTCCTACGCCGACGCGCTGCTGCGCTTCGCCCACGCGGCGTCGCGGCGGGTCGCCGCTCCGACCGAGGTGTTCGCGCTCGGCACCCGCCTGACCCGGCTGACCCGCGAGCTGGCCCAGCGCGACCCGGACGCCGCGATGGCCGCGGTCGCTCTGGCGCTGCCGGACGCCGGCGGAGGCACGCGGCTCGGCGAGCTGGTCAAGCAGTTCCTCGACCAGTGGGGGCAGCGCGGCACGGCGCGCGGGGCCATCGTCGTCGTCCTGTCCGACGGCTGGGAGCGCGGCGACCCGGCGCTGCTCGGCGAGCAGATGGCCCGGCTCCAGCGGCTCGCGCACCGGGTGGTGTGGGCCAACCCGCGCAAGGCGGCGCCGGGCTTCGCGCCGCTTGCCGGCGGGATGGCGGCCTCGCTGCCCCACGTCGACGACTTCGTCGAGGGGCACAGCCTCGCGGCGCTCGAGCACCTCGCCGCCGTCGTGCTGGGCAGGGAGCGCGCCCGTGCGTGACATCGCCGGCGACCTGCGCACGCTGCTGGCCGCGGGGGAGCCGTTCGCGCTCGCCACCGTCATCGGGGCGAGGGGCAGCTCTCCCCGACCGGTGGGCGCGGCCATGGCCGTGGCCGCGGGCGGGGAGGCCGTCGGCAGCATCTCCGGGGGCTGCGTCGAGGGCGCGGTCTACGTCACCGCCGAGCAGGTGCTCGCCGGCGACGGACCGGTGGTCGAGAGCTACGGCTACAGCGACGACGACGCCTTCGCCGTCGGGCTGACCTGCGGCGGTGAGCTGGAGGTGCTGGTCGCCCCGGCCGACCGGGACGTCGTCGCCGCGTGGGTCGACGCCGTGCAGGCGGAGGCGCCGGTCGCGCTCGCCACCGTCGTCGGCGGCCCGGCGCCGCTCGGGGGGCAGCTGCTCGTCGGTCCGGGCTCCGCGGTGGGCACTCTGGGCACGGAGGGGCTCGACGTGGCCGTCACCGACGACGCGCGGGGCATGCTGGCCGCCGGGCAGACCGGCGACCGCCACTACGGGCCGCGCGGGCAGCGGCGCATCGACGACGTCACCGTGTTCGTGCAGTCGTTCACCCCGCCGCCGCGGATGCTCGTCTTCGGGGCCACCGACTTCGCCGCGGCCGTCAGCCGGATCGGGGTGTTCCTCGGCTATCGGGTGACGGTGTGCGACGCGCGCCCGGTCTTCGCGACCGCCCGCCGCTTCCCGGAAGCGCACGAGGTGGTCTGCGAGTGGCCCCACCGGTACCTCGGAGCGACAGCCACCGACGCCCGGACGGTCGTGTGCGTGCTCACCCACGACCCCAAGTTCGACGTCCCGCTGCTGGAGGTGGCGCTGCGCCGGCCGGCGGCCTACATCGGTGCGATGGGCAGCCGCCGGACGCACGAGGACCGGCTGCGCCGCCTGCGCGAGGTCGGCCTGACCGACGACGAGCTCGCGCGGCTGCACTCGCCGATCGGGCTCGACCTGGGAGCGCGCACCGCCGAGGAGACCGCCGTGTCCATCGCGGCCGAGATCGTGCAGGCGCGCTGGGGCGGCAGCGGCCGCCCGCTGACCGAGACCTCGGGCGCGATCCACGACGACGCCGCCGTGCCGCACAGCCACGTGTCCCCGTGACCGACTCCGTGGCCGGCCTGCTGCTCGCCGCCGGCGCCGGTCGCCGCCTCGGCGGCCCCAAGGCGCTGCTCGAGGTCGACGGCGAGCCCCTCGTCCGCCGGGGCATCCGCCTGCTGCACGACGGCGGCTGCGCACCGGTCGTCGTGGTGGTGGGCGCCTCGGCCGAGCGCGTGCGTGCGCTGTGCGGCGGCGCCGACGTCGTCGAGGCGCCCGACTGGGACACCGGCATGGGTGCCTCCCTGCGGACCGGCCTCGCCGCGCTGCCGGGCGCGGTGCGCGCGGTGGTCGTCGCCCTCGTCGACCAGCCGCTCGTCACCGCGGCGGCGGTCGCGCGCCTGCGCGCCGCGCACGCCGATGGAGCGGTCGCGGCGGTCGCCGCCTACGGCGGCCGGCCACGCAACCCGGTGCTGCTCGACCGGGCGGCGTGGGACGGTGTCCGGACGTCCGCCGTCGGCGACGAGGGGGCGCGCGGCTGGCTGCGCGCGCACTCCGAGCTCGTGGTGCAGGTCGACTGCACCGACGTCGGCGCGCCGGACGACCTCGACACGCCCGACGACCTGGCCGCCCTGACCGCCCTGACCGCCCGCCGAAGTGGAGCCCCGCGATGAAGCTCGAGAACCGGTTCACCGTCCCCGTGCCCGTCGACGAGGCGTGGCGGGTCCTGCTCGACGTCGAGCGGATCGCCCCGTGCATGCCCGGGGCGACCCTCACCAGCCGCGACGGCGACGCGTTCGAGGGCAAGGTGAAGGTCAAGGTCGGCCCGATCAACCTCACCTACGGCGGCACCGCGCGCTTCGTGTCGAAGGACGAGACGAACCACGTCGCGGTCATCGACGGCAGCGGCAAGGAGACGCGCGGCACCGGCACGGCCAAGGCCCTCATCACCTGCCGCCTCCTCGACAAGGGCGCCACCACCGACGTCGAGGTCGACACCGACCTCAGCGTCACCGGCAAGCCCGCGCAGTTCGGCCGGGGGGTGCTCGCCGACGTGAGCGCGAAGCTGGTCGACCAGTTCGCCGCCTGCCTGTCCGAGGAGATCCGGGCGGGAACGCCGGCGGGCGACCCGGCGGTCGAGCCGGTCTTCGCCGCCACGGCCGCCGACCTCGGGACGCCCGAGGCGCTCGCGGAGCCCGCTGTCGGGATGTCGGCCGAGGGATCGCTCGGCGGACCGGACGGAGGCGCCGGTGGTGCCGCCCCGCAGCCGCCCGCACCGCGGCCGGCACGGCAGTCGGCCGACGCGATCGACCTGCTCGACGCCGCCGGCGCCCCGGTGCTCAAGCGCCTCGCACCGGTACTGGCCGCCCTGGTCGTGCTGCTGCTCGTGCTGCGCCGCCGCCGCGGCTAGACCTCTGGCCGCCGACCGCCGCGTGCCGCCGCTTCGGTGCTGGTGAACGCCAGGTCGGGCAGCTCGTGCTCGGCGAAGAACGCCGCCTCCTGCGCGTCGTCCCCCGCCTCGAGCCGGCCACCGGTGATCCGCGCCTCGAAGGCGAGAAAGAACGACGCGCCGCCGCCCGTGCCTGCCCCGGCGTACACGTCGACGACGGCGCCCACCTCGACGACGAGGCCGGTCTCCTCGAGCACCTCCCGTGCGGCCGCCGCCCGCGGGTCCTCGTCGGCGTCGACGAAGCCGGCCGGCAGCGCCCAGCGCCCGCGCTGCGGGTCGACGCCGCGGCGCACCAGCAGGAGCCGGCCCTCGCCGTCGTGCACGACCGCGCCGACGCCGACCTTCGGGTCCCGGTAGGCGGTGGCGCCGCAGGCCGTGCAGACGGGGTGCGGCTGCTCGCTGCCGAGGGGTCCCCCGCAGCCGGCACAGAACCGCGGCACGAGCATCCGGGAAAACTAGCGCGACCCCGACCCCACGCCGAGCCGGCGCGCAGACGGGCTGTCGACCGTTGAGGTCCGGCGGTCATCGGAGTCCTGCGAGTGGCGCGCTGCACAGGCGGGCGGCGCCCTCAGCGGGCACATTGCAGGGGTGACCCTGACGATGCCTGCCCCCGTCATGCCCGCCTCCGGTACGTCCTGCCCCCTTCCCGCGCCGCGGGGCCCGTTGAGCGAGCGCCTGCTCGCCGTGCTCCGTGGCGAGGCGCCGCCCGTCGGCCTGTCCTCCGCGCCCGTGGTGGGCAGCGACCCGTTCGGCGAGGACCTCCAGCTCTGCCTGTACCTGGCCTACGAGCTCCACTACCGCGCGATCGACGGCGTCGACGACGCGCTCGAGTGGGACCCGGACGTGCTCCGCTTCCGCAGCGCGCTCGAGCGGTCCTTCCTGCACGCGCTGCGCGAGGTCGCCGGGGCGCAGGACGAGGACGTCGAGGGCGTGCTCGCTCCGCTGCTCGTGGAGCCGGTGGGCGGCACCGGGCCCTCGTGGCACCTGTCCGGTGCCGGGGAGCTGTGGCAGCTGCGCGAGTACGCCGCGCACCGCTCGATCTACCACCTCAAGGAGGCCGACCCGCAGGCATGGGTGGTGCCGCGCCTGGAGGGTCAGGCGAAGGCGTCGCTGGTCACTGTGCAGCACGACGAGTACGGCGCCGGCCGGGCCGACCGGATGCACGCGGCGATGTTCGCCCGGCTGCTGCGCGACCTCGACCTCGACCACCGCTACGGCGCCTACCTCGACCTCGTGCCCGCCGTGACGCTGGCTCCGGTGAACCTCATGTCGATGGCCGGGCTGCACCGGGCGCTGCGCGGCGTCGCCTTCGCCCACTTCGTCATGATCGAGGTGACCTCGTCGCCTGGCTCCCGCCGGATCTCGCAGGCCTTCGAGCGGCTGGGTGCCGGGCCGGGCGGTCAGGCGTTCTACGACGAGCACGTCGAGGCCGACGCCGTGCACGAGCAGCTGCTGCGGGCGGGGCTGCGCGACCTGGTCGACCGCGAGCCCGGCCTCGCCGCCGACGTGGTCCTCGGCCTGCGCGCGTCGTCAGCGCTCGAGCAGCGGTTCGGTGACCACCTGCTCGACTGCTGGGACGCGGGGCGCAGCTCGCTGCGGGCGGGCCTCTAGTCCTCGCGGCTGCGACGCCGGTGGCTGGTGTCGCACCAGGGCGGCGTTCGCGTGCGCCGGCAGGTGCAGACGGCGACCACAGGCCGGTCGGAGTGCACAAGGGTGCCGTCCGGCAGCTCGACCTCCACCGGGCCCTCGACGAGCACGGGCCCACCGGGCACCGGCGTGACACGGCGGGCAGCGGTCATGTCGGCGTCCTTCCCCGAGGCGAGCAGTGCGACGCTGGCGGCATGGCCACCACGATCGACGACGTCGACCACCTGCGCCGCCTGTACGGAGCGGTGCCGAAGCGGGCGGCCGGCAAGGTGCACACCCGCCTGGACCGGCACGACCGCGCCTTCGTGGCGGCGTCGCCGTTCCTCGTGCTCGCCACCGCTGCAGCCGACGGCCTGCTCGACGTCTCGCCGCGCGGCGACGCGCCCGGGTTCGTGCACGTCCTCGACGACAGCACCGTGGTCCTGCCGGACCGGCCCGGCAACAACCGGATCGACAGCCTGGTCAACGTGCTGAGCGACCCCCGGGCATCCATGATCTTCCTCGTCCCCGGCGTCGGCCACACGCTGCGGCTGAACGGCAAGGCCGTGGTGAGCACGGATCCGGAGCTGCTCGCCCTCGGTGCCGTCCGCGACCGGCTGCCGGTCACGGCGCTGGTGCTGACCGTGCACGCGGCGCTGTACCAGTGCCCGCGTGCGCTCGTCCGGAGCCGGCTGTGGGACACCGATCGGCACGTCGACGCCTCGGCACTGGCGAGCCTCGACGAGGTGCTGGCCGACCAGGTGCCCGACCTGTCCCTGGCGGAGTCGGTACGCCTCGGCGGCCGCAGCGACCCCCTCTGGTGACTGCGCCTGCCGCGGGTGTGAGGCAGGACACCGGCGAGTAGCCTCGACCCGACCGATCGTTCAGGAAGGTCGCCGAGGAAGGGACGTCATGTCGCCCGAGGACATCGCCGCCGGACGCGCGCGCTGGCAGGCCCGGTACGACGCCGCCCGCAAGCGGGACGCCGACTTCACCACCCTGTCCGGGGACGAGGTGGAGCCGGTCTACGGGCCGCGGCCGGGGGACGCGTACGAGGGCTTCGAGCGCATCGGCTGGCCGGGGGAGTTCCCCTTCACCCGCGGCCTCTACGCCACCGGCTACCGCGGCCGGCCCTGGACGATCCGGCAGTTCGCCGGCTTCGGCAACGCGCAGCAGACCAACGAGCGCTACAAGATGATCCTGGCCGCCGGGGGAGGCGGGCTGTCGGTCGCGTTCGACATGCCGACCCTCATGGGCCGCGACAGCGACGACCCGCGCTCCCTCGGCGAGGTCGGCCACTGCGGCGTCGCCATCGACAGCGCGGTCGACATGGACGTGCTGTTCTCCGACATCCCGCTCGGCGACGTCACCACGTCCATGACCATCAGCGGACCGGCTGTCCCCGTCTTCGTCATGTACCTCGTGGCGGCCGAGCGCCAGGGTGTCGACGTCGGCACGCTCAACGGGACGCTGCAGACCGACATCTTCAAGGAGTACATCGCGCAGAAGGAGTGGCTCTTCCCGCCGGAGCCGCACCTGCGCCTCATCGGCGACCTGATGGAGCACTGCGCCGAGCACATCCCGGCCTACAAGCCGATCAGCGTCTCCGGCTACCACATCCGCGAGGCCGGCAGCACCGCCGCGCAGGAGCTGGCCTTCACGCTCGCCGACGGGTTCGCCTACGTCGAGCTGGGCCTGTCCCGCGGCCTCGACGTCGACCGCTTCGCGCCGGGCCTGTCGTTCTTCTTCGACGCGCACATCGACTTCTTCGAGGAGATCGCCAAGTTCCGCGCCGCCCGCCGGATCTGGGCGCGCTGGCTGCGCGACGTCTACGGCGCGAAGACCGAGAAGGCGCAGTGGCTGCGCTTCCACACCCAGACCGCCGGCGTCTCGCTCACCGCGCAGCAGCCGGACAACAACGTCGTGCGCACCGCCGTCGAGGCGCTCGCCGCCGTGCTCGGCGGCACGAACTCCTTGCACACCAACGCCCTCGACGAGGTGCTCGCCCTGCCGAGCGAGAAGGCGGCGCAGATCGCCTTGCGCACCCAGCAGGTCATCGCCGAGGAGACCGGCGTCATGAACGTCGCCGACCCGCTCGGCGGCTCCTGGTACGTCGAGCAGCTCACCGACCGCATCGAGGCCGAGGCCGAGGCCGTCTTCGCCAAGATCCGGGAGATGGGCACCGACGGCAGCATGACCAGCGGCATCCTGCGCGGCATCGAGGACGGCTGGTTCATGGCCGAGATCGCCGAGGCGGCGTTCCAGTACCAGGTCGCGCTCGAGAAGGGCGACAAGAAGGTCGTCGGCGTGAACGTGCACACCTCCGACGTCGACGCGCCGCTGGAGATCCTGCGGGTGTCGCACGAGGTCGAGACCGAGCAGGTGCGCGAGCTCGGCGGGCGCAAGGCCGGCCGGGACGAGCAGCGCGTCCGGGCGGCGCTCGCCGACCTCGTCGAGACCGCCCGCGGCGAGGGCAACACGATCCCGCCGATGCTCGAGGCGGCCCGCGCCGAGGCGACCCTCGGCGAGATCTGCGGGGCCCTGCGCGAGCTGTGGGGCAGCTACAGCGAGCCGCCCCGGTTCTGAGCGCCGGTCGGGAAGGGGCAGCGGGGGCGCTGCGGTTGACTGCTGACATGCGCCCCACGGACCTCAACATCGCCGGTGCCGTCGATCTGTCGTCGCTGCGTCCGCCCCCCGCGCCCGCCCCGGCCGCCGCGCCGCCCGCCGCCGGGCCGGGCGGCGGCGCGCCGGCACCGGACGGCGTCACGACCGTGCTCGACGTCACCGAGGCCACCTTCGAGAAGGAGGTGCTGCAGCGCTCGATGCAGGTGCCGGTGCTGGTCGACTTCTGGGCCGACTGGTGCGGCCCGTGCAAGCAGCTGTCGCCGGTGCTCGAGCGCCTCGCGGCCGAGGCTGGCGGGGCCTGGATCCTCGCGAAGGTCGACGTCGACAGCAACCAGATGCTCGCCGGGCAGCTGCAGATCCAGAGCATCCCGACCGTGCTGCTCGCCCTCGGCGGCCGGCTGATCCAGGGCTTCACCGGCGCGCTGCCCGAGCGCGAGCTGCGCTCCTTCCTCGAGCAGGTGCTCGCCGCCGCGCAGCAGGCAGGCCTGTCCGGGCCGGCGCCCGCCGACGCCGAGGAGCCGGCCGCTCCGCAGGTCGACCCCGAGGTGCAGCAGGCCGAGGAGGCGCTGGGCAACGGCGACTACGCCGCCGCGGTGGCGGCGTACGACGCGCTGCTGCTGCGCAAGCCGAACGACCCCGAGGGCGTCGCGGGTCGCGCCTGGGCAGCACTGCTGGAGCGCAGCGCCGACCGCGACCCCGCCGCCGTGCTGGCCGCCGCCGAGCAGGTGCCCGACGACGTCGCCGCCCAGACCGCCGCCGCCGACGCCGAGGTGCTCACCGAGCGCATCGACGCCGCGATCGACCGGCTCGTGGCCCTGGTCCGCCGCAGCGCCGGCGACGAGCGGGAGGCGACCCGGGTGCACCTGCTGGCGCTGCTCGACGCCCTCGACCCGTCCGACCCGCGGGTGATGGCCGGACGTCGCTCCCTCGCCAACGCGCTGTTCTGAGAGCTGCACCAGGCGTACCGTCCGGCGGGAGGAGGTGCTCCTGCCGATGCACACCACGAACCTGAGCACCCGCAACCCCCTGCCCGGCCCGGTGACCGGCATCGACGAGGCCGAGCTGGTGGCGGCCTACGACGCCTGCAACGCCGGTGACTTCGGCCCGATGCACGCGCTCATGGCGCCGGAGGGCTACGTCCACCGGCTGCCGAGCCTCGACCTCGAGCTGCACGGCCGCGACGAGGCCGTCGCCGCGCTGCGCCGGCTGTACGACGAGCGGCAGGTCTGCCAGGCGCCCGTGCGATGGCACCAGCACGGCGAGCTGGTGGTGCTCGACGTCGAGGGCACCTCGCTGCTGCGCGGCCGCTTCGAGGCGGTGCACGTCTGCCTGGTCCGCGACGGCGTCGTCCTCGAGACCACCGTCGCCGCCCCGCCGCTGCCGGTGCAGGCGCCGCGTCCGGCCTGGCTGCCCCGCCCGCTCAGTCGGTGAGCGCGGCGTAGACCAGCTGCCGGAGCTCGGTGCGCAGCGGATAGGTGCGCGAGGGCACCAGCTGGGTGAAGAAGTGCACCGCCAGGTCCTCGGCGCGGTCGACCCAGAACGCCGTCGAGGCCAGGCCGCCCCAGGCGAGCTCGCCGGCCGACGCCGTCACCTTGGTGGCCACGGGGTCGACCGCCACCGAGAACCCGAGGCCGAACCCCACCCCCTCGTAGGACACCTCCGCGAAGCTGCCGCGGCCGAGGGAGGCGAGCGTCCCGCCGCCGGGCAGGTGGTTGCGGCCCATGTAGCGCAGCGTGCGCGACCCGATCACGCGGACGCCGTCGAGCGCGCCGTCGCCGAGGACCATCGCGGTGAAGCGGGCGTAGTCGGCTGCGGTGGAGACCAGCCCGCCGCCGCCCGACAGCATGGCCGGCGGCGACAGGGCGCGGTCCCCGAGTGCGTCGTGCCGCCGGGCCCGCCCCGTCGTCGGATCGGGGGTGTAGAGGGCGGCGAGGCGCCCGGCATCCGCCGCCGGCACGTGCCAGCAGGTGTCGGTCATGCCGAGCGGCGCCAGCACCCGCGTGGAGAACAGCGCGTCCAGAGCCGACCCGGTGAGCACCTCCAGGACGCGCCCCAGGACGTCGGTGGCCACCGAGTAGTTCCAGGCGGTGCCGGGCTCGAACAGCAGGGGCAGCGAGGCCCAGCGGGTCACCATCTCCGCGAGACCGGCGTCCGGTGAGGCGATCGGGTCTGCACGGCGGGCGGCGTAGAGGTCGTCGAGCGGGCTCGAGCGGGTGAAGGCGTAGGTCAGGCCGGCGGTGTGGGTGAGCAGGTGCCACATCCGCAGCGGCTCGGCCGCCGGGGTCGTGACCGGTGCGTCGACGTCGCCGCCGACGAGGACCTGCGGGGCCGCGAACTCGGGCAGGTAGCGGCTCACCTCGTCCTGCAGCCGGAAGGCCCCCTCCTCGTACAGCTGCATCGCGACCACCGACGTGATCGGCTTGGTCATCGAGTAGATGCGCCAGAGCGTGTCAGGCTCCACAGGAAGTCCGGACTCGAGGTCCCGCGAGCCGCCCACCGCGCTGTGCACGACCCGCCCGCGGCGCGTGACGAGCAGCTGCCACCCGGCCAGCCGCCCGTCGTCGACGTACCGGCTCAGGTGCCGGTCGGCGCGCTGCAGCCGCTCGGGATCGACGCCGGACTCGCGCGGGTCGTGCTCCACCTGCACCGTCACCCGCGCGACCTCAGCGCTGCGCCGGGCCGTCGCTGGCCAGCCACACCGTGCCGAGAGGCGGCACCCGCAGCAGCGCCGACGCCGGCTGGCCGTGCCACCCGTCCGCGGAGGCCTCGACGGCGCCGAAGTTCCCGACGCCGCTGCCGTTGTAGCCCTCGGCGTCCGTGTTGAGCACCTCCCGCCAGGTCCCCTCCCACGGCAGGCCGAGGCGGTAGCCGTCGTGCGGCGTGCCGGCGAAGTTGGCGATGCACGCGACCGCGGAGCCGTCGGCGCCGTAGCGCAGGAAGGAGAAGACGTTGCCGGAGGCGTCGTTGGCGTCGATCCACGCGAACCCGGCCTGGTCGTGGTCCTGGCTCCACAGCGCGGGCGTGGCCTTGTAGACCTCGTTCAGCTCCTTCACCAGCAGCGCGACGCCCCGGTGGTCGGGCAGGTCGAGCAGCCACCAGTCGAGCGACCGGCTCTCGCTCCACTCCGACTCCTGGGCGAACTCGCTGCCCATGAACAGCAGCTGCTTGCCCGGGTGCGCCCACATGAAGGCGAGGTAGGCCCGCACGTTCGCCAGCTGCTGCCACCGGTCGCCGGGCATCTTGCGCAGCAGCGAGCCCTTGCCGTGTACGACCTCGTCATGGCTGATCGGCAGCACGTAGTTCTCGGAGTACGCGTAGACCATCGAGAAGGTCATCTGGTGGTGGTGGTAGCCGCGGTACACCGGCTCGCGCGCGACGTAGTCGAGCGAGTCGTGCATCCAGCCCATGTTCCACTTGAACCCGAAGCCGAGCCCGCCGAGATGGGTGGGGCGGGAGACGCCCGGCCAGGCGGTCGACTCCTCGGCGATGGTCACGACCCCGGGCACCCGCCGGTAGACGGTGGCGTTCATCTCCTGCAGGAACGCCACGGCCTCGAGGTTCTCGCGGCCGCCGTACTCGTTCGGGAGCCACTCGCCCTCCTTGCGCGAGTAGTCCAGGTAGAGCATCGAGGCGACGGCGTCGACGCGCAGCCCGTCGACGTGCAGCTCCTGAAGCCAGTACACGGCGTTGGCGACCAGGAAGTTGCGCACCTCGCGGCGGCCGAAGTCGAAGACGAGCGTGCCCCAGTCCATCTGCTCGCCGCGGCGCGGATCGGCATGCTCGTACAGCGGCGTGCCGTCGAAGCGGGCGAGCGCCCACTCGTCCTTCGGGAAGTGCGCCGGCACCCAGTCGACGATGACGCCGATGCCGGCCTGGTGCAGCCGGTCGACGAGATAGCGGAACTCGTCGGGCGAGCCGAAGCGCGACGTCGGCGCGAAGTAGGACGTCACCTGGTAGCCCCAGGAGCCGCCGAACGGGTGCTCGGCCACCGGCAGCAGCTCGACGTGCGTGTAGCCCAACCAGGTCACGTACTCGACCAGCTGGTCGGCGAGCTCCCGGTAGGACAGCCCCTGCCGCCACGAGCCGAGGTGCACCTCGTAGACGCTCATCGGGCGCGCGTGCGCGGGCTCAGCCACGCGCTTCTCGAGCCAGTCGGCGTCGTCCCACTGGTAGTCGGACTCGTCGACGATGCTGGCCGTCAGCGGCGGCACCTCGGTTCGGCGCGCCATCGGGTCGGCCTTCTCGCGCCACTCCGAGTCGGCGCCGAGCACGGCGAACTTGTAGTGCGCCCCGGCCTGCACCCCGGGGATGAACAGCTCCCACACCCCGCTCGACCCGAGCGAGCGCATCGGGTGCGACCGACCGTCCCACCCGTTGAAGTCGCCGATGACGCGCACGCCGCGCGCATTCGGCGCCCAGACCGCGAACGACGTGCCGGTGACCTCACCGCCGGGGGAGTCGTACCGGCGCACGTGCGCCCCGAGCACCGTCCAGAGCTCCTCGTGCCGGCCCTCGCCGATGAGGTGGAGGTCCATGTCGCCGAGAGTCGGCAGGTAGCGGTAGGGGTCGTCGGACGGATAGGTGGTGCCGGCGTAGGTGACTGCCAGGCCGTAGTGCGGGACGTCGGCGCGGTCGAGCTCGGCCTGCCAGATCCCGCCGTGCACGTGCTCGAGCTCCAGCTCCTGGCCCTCGACGTGGGCGACGACCCGCTCGGCATCCGGGCGCAGCGTGCGGATGACGACGCGTCCGTCGAGGGCGTGCGCGCCCAGCAGGCTGTGCGGGTCGTGGTGGGCGCCGCCGACGACGCGCTCGAGCTCCTCGATCGACGGCGACGGCACGCCCTTCCGGGAGGAAGACGCCGGCGAGCCCGTGGCCCCGTCGTCGGTGACCTCCTCGGCGAAGGCCTCACCCGCAGCGGACGCCTTCGAGGCGACCGCGGCGGTCGCCTTCTTGACCGCGCGCGTGGCCTTCTTGACCGGTGACGTCTCCGCCTCGCCGGAGGGCGTCGTGCTGTCACCGTCGGCCACGACAGGGGCGGTGGCCTCAGCCGCCTTCTTCCGTGGAACGCGCTTCTTGGGGCTGGGGGTGTCGGTCACTGCGTGCCCTTCTGGTCGGGAAGCAGCCGTTCGATGCTGCCGAGGGGGATGGCCAGCCAGGACGGCCGGTTGCGCGCCTCGTAGACCACCTCGTACACGGCCTTGTCGAGCTCGAAGGCGCACAGCAGCAGCGCCTCGTCGCGAGGGTCGCTGCCGGCGGCGCCGGCGTAGCCGTCGCAGAAGGCTTCGCGGTTGCGCTCCGCCCACTCCGCGGCGCGGTAGGCCAGCTGCGGTGCGCCGGCGCCGATCTCGGCGCGTTCGGCGAGCAGGTGCCGGGCGGCGTAGTCGTAGGAGCGCAGCATGCCGGCGACGTCGCGCAGCGGGCTCATCAGGGCCGTGCGCTCGGCCAGCGGCCGGGCCGGTTCCCCTTCGAAGTCGAGGAGGAGCCAGCCGGTCTGCGTGCGCAGCACCTGGCCGAGGTGGTAGTCGCCGTGCACGCGCTGCACGGGCACCGGCTCGGTGCGCTCGGCCACCTGCGCGTACACCGCTCGGACGGCGTCTGCGTGCTCGGCGAGGTCGGGGCACGACGGCCAGGGCGCGTTCGAGGCGCTCGACCAGCTGCTGCGCGGTGGCCCGGCACTCGTCCGCGTCGGCGGTGCGGGACGGGAGCAGCTCAGCGAGCAGCGCGTGCACCTCGGCCGTCG
Organism: Mycobacteriales bacterium; assembly: GCA_035540755.1. Lineage (GTDB taxonomy): Bacteria > Actinomycetota > Actinomycetes > Mycobacteriales > SCTD01 > DATLGD01. Next base: position 48,313 of record DATLGD010000189.1, read on the forward strand.
CGGCGCCGAGCCGCTCCGACTCCGAGGCGAAGTCGCCACCGACCTCGTCGGCGTGCAGGTCGGCCTCGGCGAACAGGTCCCGGACGCTGGCGGTGGCCATCGCCCAGCCCTCGGTGGCCGAGCGCTCGAAGTGCTGCAGCATGGCGAGGGTCGTCGGCTCGTCGCCCACCCGCCCCTCGAGCCAGCCGAGGGGCGCGGCCACGTGCGGGCTGCCGGCGTCGGCGAGCGCCCGCGTCACCTCGAGGTCGGGGTTGGTGCCGGCCTGCACGCGACGGAACAGCTTGAGGATGTACTGGTCGCCGATGACGATCGACGTGTTGCTCTGCTCCGCGCCCATGACGCGCGGCGGGAGCGAGGTGTCGAGCTCGGCGGTGCTGGTGAAGGTCAGCCGTGACAGCGAGCGCCCTTCGGCCATGAGCCGCAGCAGCGTGCCGACCGCGCCCGGGTCGTGCACGGCGTCGTAGACGTGCTGGCCCTTGACGTCGCCGACGTGCCCGGCCTCGAGGCGGGGTGCCAGCTCGTCGTTGCGGTAGCCGAGCAGCAGCTGGTACAGATCGGTGGCGCCGACGTCGTCGGTGACCTCCAGCAGCGTGTGCCGGACGTCGACGTCACCGGGCAGGCGCTCCTCGTGCACCACGCGGACCGCGGTGACCTCCTTGCCCTTGCCGCCGTACCAGCGCTGGGCGGGCAGCCAGTCGCGGAGGGCGGCGTCGATGTCACTCATGCGTCTCCCCGGGTCGGAGCCCGAACCACAGGAACCCGTGCCCGGGCAGGCTGAGCAGGTACGGCAGCTCGCCGATGCGCGGGAACTGCACGAGGCCGGTGAGCTCGGTCGGCACGAAACCCTCGAAGCGGCGCAGGTCGAGCTCGACCGGCTGGGGGAAGCGGGACAGGTTGTTGACGCACAGCACCCGGTCGTCGCCGAACTCGCGCACGAAGGCCAGCACCGACGGGTTGCTCGAGCCGAGCTCCTCGTAGGTGCCCATGCCGAACACCGGGTGCTGCTTGCGGATGTGGATGATCTTGCGCGTCCAGTTCAGCAGCGACGAGCTGGAGCGCATCTGCGCCTCGACGTTGATCGCCTGGTAGCCGTACACCGGGTCGAGGATCGCCGGGAGGTACAGCTGCTGCGGGTCGGCGGTGGAGAACCCGGCGTTGCGGTCGGCGTTCCACTGCATCGGTGTGCGGACGCCGTCGCGGTCACCGAGGTAGATGTTGTCGCCCATGCCGATCTCGTCGCCGTAGTACAGGACCGGCGAGCCCGGCAGCGACAGCAGCAGCCCGGTGAACAGCTCGATCTGGTTGCGGTCGTTCTCGAGCAGCGGGGCCAGTCGGCGGGCGATGCCGACGTTGCTCTTCATCCGCGGGTCCTTGGCGTACTCCGCGTACATGTAGTCGCGCTCGTCGTCGGTGACCATCTCGAGCGTGAGCTCGTCGTGGTTGCGCAGGAAGATGCCCCACTGGCAGGTGTCCGGGATCGCCGGCGTCGTGGCGAGGATCTCCGAGATCGGGTAGCGCGACTCCCGGCGCACCGCCATGAACAGGCGCGGCATCAGCGGGAAGTGGAAGGCCATCTGGCACTCGTCGCCGTCCTCGCCGAAGTACTCGACGACGTCCTCCGGCCACTGGTTGGCCTCGCACAGCATCACGCGGTCGGGGTAGAGCGCGTCGACCTCCTTGCGCACGCGCTTCAGGAACTCGTGCGTCTTCGGGTGGTTCTCGCCGTTGTGGCCGGGCTCCTCGAACAGGTACGGCACGGCGTCGAGCCGGAAGCCGTCGATGCCGAGGTCCAGCCAGAACTTGAGGACGTCGATCATCGCCTCCTGCACGGCCGGGTTCTCGTAGTTGAGGTCCGGCTGGTGGCTGAAGAAGCGGTGCCAGAAGTACTGCTTGCGGACCGGGTCCCAGGTCCAGTTCGAGGTCTCGGTGTCGACGAAGATGATGCGCGCCTCGGAGTACAGCTCGTCGTCGTCGTTCCAGACGTAGTAGTCGCCGTAGGGGCCTTCCGGGTCGGACCGGGACGCCTGGAACCACGGGTGCTGGTCGCTCGAGTGGTTCATGACCAGGTCGGCGATGATGCGCATGCCGCGCTTGTGCGCCTCGTCGACCAGGTGCACGAAGTCGCCGAGGTCGCCGAACTCCGGCAGCACCTTCATGAAGTCGCTGATGTCGTAGCCGCCGTCGCGCAGCGGCGACTCGTAGATGGGCAGCAGCCAGACGCAGTCGACACCCAGCCACTGCAGGTAGTCGAGCTTCTCGGTCAGGCCGCGGATGTCGCCGGTGCCGTCGCCGTTGCTGTCGCGGAACCCGCGGATGAGCACCTCGTAGAAGACCGCCCGCTTGAACCAGAGCGGGTCGCGGGACTCCTCGAGGCTGACCAGCTCGTCGTGCGAGATCTCCTCCGGGGACGAGGTCTCCGACTGCTCCGGGGCGGTCACGTGCGGCTCCTGGTCACCGAGAAGATGTGGGCGGGCTCGCTGAACGGGTCGAGCCGCACGTAGTTGCGCTCACCCCACTGGTAGGTGGCGCCGGTGACGAGATCGGTCACCTCGATGCCGTCGTGCCAGTCGAACCCGATCGCCGGCAGGTCGACGCGGACCGTCGCCTCCCGGGCGCCGTGCGGGTCGAGGTTGAGCACGACCAGGATGCAGTCGTCGTTGCCGCCGTCGCCCGGCAGGTGCTTGCTCCAGGCCATCACGTCGGGCGAGTCGACCTCGTGGAATTGCAGGTTGCGCATCCACTGCAGCGCGGGGTGCTCGCGCCTGATCCGGTTGAGCATCGTGAGGTACGGCGCGAGGGTGCGCTCCGGGTGGGACCAGTCGCGGGGCCGGAAGGCGTACTTCTCGGAGTTCTGGTACTCCTCCGATCCGGGCTTCACCGCGACGTGCTCGTACAGCTCGTAGCCGGCGTAGACCCCGTAGGTCGGCGCCAGCAGCGCCGCGAGGACCGCTCGGATCTTGAACATGGGCGGGCCGCCGTACTGCAGCGACGCGTGCAGGATGTCCGGGGTGTTGACGAAGAAGTTCGGCCGCATGTAGTCGAGCGCCCCGACCAGCTCGGTGGCGTACTCCTGCAGCTCGGTCTTGCCCGTGCGCCAGGTGAAGTAGGTGTACGACTGCGTGAAGCCGATGCGGCCGAGCTCGTGCATCATCGCCGGCCGGGTGAAGGCCTCGGCGAGGAAGAGCACGTCCGGCTCGGTGGACTTCACCTCGGCGATGAGCCGCTCCCAGAAGTTCACCGGCTTGGTGTGCGGGTTGTCGACCCGGAAGATCCGCACGCCGTGTGAGGTCCAGTGGCGGACGACCCGCAGCACCTCCTGGTAGATGCCCTCGGGGTCGTTGTCGAAGTTGATCGGGTAGATGTCCTGGTACTTCTTGGGCGGGTTCTCTGCGTACGCGATCGTGCCGTCGGCCCGGGTGGTGAACCACTCCGGGTGCTCCTTTGCCCACGGGTGGTCGGGCGCGGCCTGCAGTGCGAGGTCGAGCGCCACCTCCATGCCCAGCTCGACGGTGCGCGCGACGAAGGCGTCGAAGTCCTCCATCGTGCCGAGGTCGGGATGCACCGCGTCGTGCCCTCCCTCGTCGGAGCCGATCGCCCAGGGCGACCCGGGGTCGTGGGGACCGATGTCGTCGGGGTGCCCGCCCGGGTACTGCGGGCTGTTCGGGCCCTTGCGGTTCACCTTGCCGATCGGATGGATCGGCGGCAGGTAGACGACGTCGAAGCCCATCTCGGCCACGGCCGGGAGCCGCTCCGACGCGCTGCGGAAGGTTCCGCTGCGCAGGACGCCGTCGGCGTCGGGCGCGGCGCCCTCGCTGCGGGGGAAGAACTCGTACCAGGCCCCGTACAGGGCGCGGCGCCGGTCGACCCACGTCCGTCGCTCGGGGCCGGCCGTGACCATCCGGCGCAGCGGGTGGTCGGTGAGGAGTTGCACGAGGTCCGGGGCCAGGGCGGCGGCGAGCCGCTCGCCGGCGTCGACCGCGGTGTCGCGCAGAGCGTCGACGACGGCCGTGACGCGAAGCCTCTGCTTCTTGGCGAGCGTCTTCGGCAGCCCCTTCGCCGCCTCGGCGTAGAGGCGGGCGCCCTCCTCGAGCATGAGCTCGACGTCGACTCCGGCCTCGATCTTCAGCGGGGCGTCGTGCCACCAGGTGCCGAGGGGGTCGTCCCAGCCCTCGACGACCCAGGTCCACATGCCCTCGGCGTCGAAGGTCAGCGGCGCCGACCATCGGTCGGTGCCGCGCTCGCCGGGCGACAGGCGCCGGAACGGCAGCGTCGTGCCGTCGGGGCGGGTGACGGCGAGGTTCGCGGCGACGGCGTCGTGCCCCTCGCGGAACACGGTCGCTGACACGGCGAGAGTCTCGCCCACCACGGCCCGGGACGAGTACTCGCCGCAGGAGACGGTGGGACGGACGTCGACAACGGGGATGCGGCCAGCCACGCCGCGACCGTACCCAGGTCGTCCGAGGCCGAACGTGGGCGGGACATCTCCTGCCGGACCCGGGCGAAGGGTTGCCCCGACCCGTGCGCGCACTAGGGTCGCCCCTCGTGAGAGCACTCCGCCGGTTCACCGTCCGCCTCGCCCTGCCGACCGCGCTGCAGCCGCTGTCGGAGCTGGTCATGAACCTGCGCTGGTCGTGGCACCCGGCCTCGCTGGACCTGTTCCGCGAGGTCGACCCCGAGACCTGGGACGAGGTCGGCCACGACCCGGTGCGCCTGCTCGGCGAGGTCAGCCCGGAGCGCCTCGCCGCTCTCGCGGCCGACGGCACGTTCCTCGAGCGGCTGCACGCCGCGCACGCCGACCTGCAGGACTACCTGTCCCGGCCGCGCTGGTACCAGTCGCTGCCCGACGCCCCGCGCTCCATCGCCTACTTCTCCCCGGAGTTCGGCATCACCGAGGTGCTGCCGCAGTACTCCGGAGGCTTGGGCATCCTCGCCGGTGACCACCTCAAGGCGGCGTCCGACCTCGGCGTCCCGATCCTCGGCGTCGGCCTGCTCTACCGGTCGGGGTACTTCAAGCAGTCGCTCAACGCCGAGGGCTGGCAGCAGGAGCGCTACCCGCCGCTCGACCCCTACGGCCTGCCGCTGACCCTCGTCAACGACGCCGCCGGCGCGCCGCTCACCGTGGCGGTGGAGCTGCCCGGCCGCACGCTCCACGCGCAGGTCTGGCGGGCGCAGGTCGGCCGGGTGCCGCTGCTGCTGCTGGACTCCGACGTCGAGCTGAACGGCGACGCCGAGCGCCAGGTCACCGACCGGCTGTACGGCGGCGGCACCGACCACCGGCTGCACCAGGAGCTGCTGCTCGGCGTCGGCGGCGTCCGCGCCATCCGGGCCTGGTGCGCGCTCACCGGTGAGCCCGAGCCGGAGGTGTTCCACACCAACGAGGGCCACGCCGGCTTCCTCGGCGTCGAGCGCGTGCGTGAGCTGGTCGAGCAGGGCCTGTCCTTCGACGAGGCGAAGGAGGCGGTCCGCGCCGGCACCGTGTTCACCACGCACACGCCGGTGCCGGCCGGCATCGACCGCTTCCCGCGGGAGCTGATCGCCAGCTACTTCAGCGACTCCTCGACCGTGCCGGTGGGACGCATCCTCGAGCTCGGCGCCGAGGAGGACCCCGACGTCTTCAACATGGCGCACATGGGCCTGCGCATGGCGCAGCGGCGCAACGGCGTCGCGAAGCTGCACGGCATCGTCAGCCGCGACATGTTCTCGGGCCTGTGGCCGGGCTTCCCGGCCGACGAGGTGCCGATCAGCTCGGTCACCAACGGCGTGCACGCCCCCACCTGGGTGGCCCGCGAGGTGTTCGAGCTGGCCGAGCGCGAGATCGGCAAGGAGATCACCACCGAGGCGCAGAACTGGGAGCGGATCAGCGACATCAAGGACTCCAGCATCTGGGAGACCCGGCGGGTGCTGCGAGCCCGGCTGGTCGAGGAGGTGCGGCGCCGGCTGCGCGAGTCGTGGCTGCAGCGCGGCGCGTCGTCGGCGGAGCTGGGCTGGATCGACGGCGTCTTCGACCCGGACGTGCTCACCATGGGCTTCGCCCGACGTGTGCCGTCGTACAAGCGGCTCACCCTCATGCTGCGCGACCCCGACCGCCTGCGGGCGCTGCTGCTCGACGAGGAGCGTCCGGTGCAGCTGGTCATCGCCGGCAAGTCGCACCCAGCCGACGACGGCGGCAAGCAGCTCATCCAGGACATGGTGCGCTTCGCCGACGCACGGGACGTCCGGCACCGGATCGCCTTCCTGCCCGACTACGACATCGGCATGGCGCGCTACCTCTACTGGGGCTGCGACGTGTGGCTGAACAACCCGCTGCGGCCGCTGGAGGCCTGCGGCACCAGCGGGATGAAGTCCGCACTGAACGGCGGGCTGAACCTGTCGATCCGCGACGGCTGGTGGGACGAGATGTACGACGGCGAGAACGGCTGGGCCATCCCGACCGCTGACGGCGTCGAGGACCCTGACCGCCGCGACGACCTCGAGGCGCAGGCCTTCTACGAGCTCGTCGAGAAGCAGGTGCGCACCCGCTTCTACGACCGCGCCGTCGAGGGGGACGCCGCCGGCGTGCCGCAGCGGTGGATCGACATGGTCCGCCACACCCTCCAGACCACCGGGCCGAAGGTGCTCGCGAGCCGCATGGTCCGCGACTACGTGCACCAGCTGTACACACCCGCCGCCCGGGCCTCCCGCGCGCTGTCGGCGTCGTCCTACGGACCGGCGAAGGAGGTGGCCGCCTGGCGCGGCGACGTCACCCGCCGCTGGGCCGGCGTGCGCGTCGCGCACGTCGAGACCTCCGGCGTCGGCGACACCCCGGAGGTCGGGACGCAGCTGGAGGTGCGGGCCACCGTCGACCTCGCCGGCCTGCAGCCCGCCGACGTGACGGTGCAGGTCGTGCACGGCCGCGTCGACGAGGCCGACCAGCTGCGCGCTCCGCGGTACCAGCCGCTCACGGCCGCGGGCACCGCCGACGACGGGCTGCACCGCTTCGAGGGCGTCGTCCCCCTGGAGCGGGCCGGCTCGTTCGGCTACACGGTGCGGGTGCTGCCGCACAACCCGCAGCTGCCCGGCGACGCCGACCTGGGGCTCATGACGACGGCGTGACCGCCGACCGTCCCGGCGCGGCGCGCATCAGCAGGACCGTGCGCGCCGGCACGGGGACGGTCGCCCCGGGGCCGTGCACGGCACCCCCGCCGCCGTCCTCGGCGCCGGTGTCGACCTCGACCTCCCAGCCGGCGGCCCAGGGCGCCCCCGGCAGGACGACGTCGACGTCCTCGGCGCCGAGGTGCAGCAGGAGCAGGAAGCTGTCGTCCACCACCCGCTCGCCACGTCGCCCGCGGGAGCGGATCCCCCTGCCGTCCAAGTACATGCCGAGCGTGGCGACCGACGGGTCGAACCAGTCGCCGTCCGACAGCTCCTCGCCGTCGGCGCCGAACCAGGCCAGGTCCTTCACCGAGTCGTCCCCGACCGGCCGGCCGAGGAAGAACGACGTCTGCCGGAACACCGGGTGGCTCCGACGCAGGTCGAGCAGGTGCCGGGTGAGCGCGAGCAGGTCCTGCGCCTCCGGACCGACCTCCCAGGGCATCCAGGACAGCTCGGAGTCCTGGCAGTAGGCATTGTTGTTGCCTCGCTGGGTGCGCCGGACCTCGTCGCCCATCGCCAGCATCGGCACGCCGCTGGACAGCAGCAGCGTGGTGAGCAGGTTGCGCGCCTGCCTCCGCCGGAGCGCGAGCACCGCGGGGTCGTCCGTCTCGCCCTCGACGCCGCAGTTCCACGACCGGTTGTGGTCGTCGCCGTCGCGGTTGTCCTCGCCGTTGGCCTCGTTGCGCTTGTGCTCGTAGGCGGTCAGGTCGTGCAGGGGGAAGCCGTCGTGCGAGGTCACGAAGTTGATGGACGCCCACGGCCGGCGGCCCTGTGCCCGGTAGAGGTCGGAGGAGCCCGACAGCCGGTAGGCGAGCTCGCGGACGCCACCGGTGCTGCCGCACCAGGCGTCGCGCACCGTGTCCCGGTAGCGGCCGTTCCACTCCGTCCACAGCGGCGGGAACTCGCCCACCTGGTAGCCGCCCTCGCCGACGTCCCAGGGCTCGGCGATGAGCTTGACCTGCGACAGCACCGGGTCCTGCTGGATGGTGGTGAGGAACGACGAGAGCATGTCGACGTCGTGGAAGGACCGGGCCAGCGCCGAGGCGAGGTCGAAGCGGAAGCCGTCGACGTGCATCTCGGTCACCCAGTACCGCAGCGAGTCCATGACCATCTGCAGCACGTGGGGCGACCGGATCCGCAGCGTGTTGCCGGTGCCGGTGTAGTCGCGGTACAGCGAGCGGTCGTCGTCGCGCAGCCGGTAGTACTCGGCGTTGTCGATGCCGCGCAGCGACAGGGTCGGGCCCTTCTCGTCACCCTCGCCGGTGTGGTTGTAGACGACGTCGAGCAGCACCTCGATGTCGGCGGCGTGCAGCGACCGGACCATGGCCTTGAACTCGCGGACCTGCTCGCCGCGCGAGCCGCTGGCGCTGTACGGACCATGCGGCGCGAAGTACCCGATCGAGTTGTAGCCCCAGTAGTTCGTCAGGCCGCGGCGGAGCAGGTGCGGCTCGGACACGAAGTGGTGCACCGGCTGCAGCTCCACCGCGGTGACGCCCAGACGCAGCAGGTGCTCCACCGCCGCCGGGTGCCCGAGGCCGGCGTAGGTCCCGCGCAGGTGCGGCTCGACGTCGGGGTGCCGTGCGGTGAAGCCCTTGACGTGCAGCTCGTACACGACCGTGTCGCTCCACGCGGTGCGGGGCGACCGGTCGTCCCCCCACGGGAAGGCGTCGTGCACCACGACGCTGCGCGGCACGAAGGGCGCCGAGTCGCGGTGGTCCTGCACGGCGTCGCGCCCCGGAGCCGAGCCGAACACGGCGTCGTCGAGGACGAGCGTGCCGTCGATGGCGCGGGCGTAGGGGTCGAGCAGGAGCTTGCTCGGGTTGTGCCGGTGCCCCGACGCCGGGTCGAACGGCCCGTCGACCCGGAAGCCGTACCGGGTGCCAGGTCGCACCTGCGGCAGGTAGCCGTGCCAGACGTGGAAGGTCGACTCCTCGAGCGGCACCCGGTGCTCCGCGCCGTCCTCGTCGAACAGGCAGACGTCCACCGCCTCCGCGGCAGAGCTGAACAGCGCGACGTTCGTGCCCTCTCCGTCCCAGGTGGCACCGAGCGGCACGGGGCTGCCGGGCCACGGCCGGGTCGGGAAGGGGGACCCGTCCGCGCTCATCGTCGGGCGCCGGAGGACCGGCGCTGTCGCGGGACGCGTGCGGCAGCGCGGCGCTCGGCCGGGATGAGGTCGGCGAGCGTGGAGCCGCGGGGGAGCACCAGCGCCTGCCCGCGCTTCTTGCGCTCGAGCATCGCGTGCACGACGAGCGCGTTGCGCAGCAGCGTCGCGAACTCCTCGGGCTGGGTGAGCAGCCAGCCGTGCCGGCCGCCGCGCACCACCTCGGCCGGCAGCACGCCCTCCACGCCGGCGAGCTCACCGGGCAGCACGAGCCGGTCGGCGTCGCCCCACACGAACAGCACCGGCACGCCCGCGGCGACGAGGGCGGCGGCCTCGTCGGCGAGCGAGACGGTGAGCGCCAGCCGCGCCGACATCGCCATGCGCACCGGCTGGCGCAGCGCGTTCGGGACGACGTCGCGCAGCAGCCCGGGCGCCGCCCGCAGCAGCTCGCGCGGGCTGAGCTCGGTCAGGGCCCCCGCGGCCCAGCGCACCCAGGACGCGTCGACCAGCCCCTGCCGGCGTCCCGGTGCGCCGCCGATGGAGTTGACCAGCGTCAGCGAGCGCACCCGCTGCGGTTGCTCGGTGGCCAGCTGCAGGGCGACCCCTCCGCCGAAGGAGTGCCCGGCGACGAAGACCGGGCGGTCGACGCCGAGCACGTCCAGCAGCCGGCCGACGCTGCGCGCGTAGGCCGACAGGTCGATCGATCCCAGAGCCGGTCCGTCGCTGCCGCCGAAGCCGGGCAGGCACGGCGCGATCACACGCACGCCGGCCGCGGTCAGCCGGGTGACGCCGTCGGCGTAAGCGCGCGGCGACAACCCCCAGCCGTGCAGGAACAGCAGCACCTCGCCCGGCTGCGACGGGTCGGCCGGCCCGGCCTCCATGACCCGCAGCAGGGCGCCGTCGACGACGACCTCGCGCCAGGTGACCTCGAGGCCCGCCTCCGGCCGCGCGGCCGTCACCGGCGCTCCCGGTGACCGGGACCGGTCGCGGCGTGCAGCTGCCCGTGCCGGGCGGCCAGCTGCTCGTGACCCAGCTCCTGCGGCTGCGGCAGCTGGCCGTGCGCCAGCACCAGGTGGCCGAGCAGCTTCTCCTGGTCGGCGACGAGGTCCGCCCACTCCTGCACGAGGTCGCCAGCGGCCACCAGCGCCTCCAGGCGGACCCGCACCGGCAGCAGGAGCAGCTCGCGCTCGAGCGCGGTCACGAGCGGCTCGGGCAGGGCGGCCCGGGGGTCGTCGTCGACGTCGGCGCCGGTGCGGTCGAGCAGCAGCTCGAGGTCGTCGAGCTCGTCGAGGTCGTCATCGTCGTCGTCGAGGCCGAGCAGGTCGACGTCGATCTCGTCGTCGGGGTCGGTGTCGTCGTCCCAGTCGCCCTCGACCTCCTCGAGCGACAGGCCGGCCTCGGCGGCCCACCGGGCCTCCTCCTGCAGGTCGATCTCGTCCGGCAGCGAGGCGAAGAACGCGTCCTGCCACCGCTCGAGCAGGTCGCGCACCGCCTCCGCCGTCGAGAGCACGCCGCCCACGTCGACCTGGCCGGGCCCGGTGCCGGCCGGCGGGGGCGCGAGCAGGGCGTCCTGCAGGGCGCGCACCGCACCCGGCGGCAGGTCGGCCAGCGGATCGGCGGACGAGACGGTGTGCACGACGCCTCGCGAGTCCCGGAACACGGCGGCACTCTAGGCCCCGGAACAGCCCCGTCTAGGGTGCGTGCGTCCGTCAGGTCGACGTGGCGCGGCTCCCGGGAGGACGCAGATGGGCGAGTTCGTGAGGCTCGAGGTCGAGGACGCCGTCGGCACGATCCGCCTCGACCGACCGAAGATGAACGCCATCAACGCGCAGCTGCGTGCCGAGCTGCAGGAGGCGGCCGTCGAGGCGCGCGAGCGCGACGACGTGCGCGCCGTCGTCCTCTACGGCGGGGAGCGGATCTTCGCCGCCGGCGCGGACATCGCCGAGATGTCCTCGCTCACCTACGCCGACATGGTGGCCTGGGGTGCCGGTCTGCAGGAGGCGCTGCGCGTGGTCGCGAAGCTCCCCAAGCCGGTCGTCGCCGCCGTCACCGGCTACGCCCTCGGTGGGGGGTTCGAGCTCGCGCTCGCCGCGGACTTCCGGGTGCTGGGAGAGCGGGCGAAGGTCGGCGTGCCGGAGATCTCGCTCGGCGTCATGCCGGGGGCGGGCGGCACCCAGCGGCTGCCCCGGCTGGTCGGCCCGGCCAGGGCCAAGGAGCTCGTGTTCACCGGCCGGCACGTCGCGGCGGACGAGGCGCACGCACTCGGCATCGCCGACCGCGTCGTGCCCGACGCCGACGTGTACGAGGCGGCCCGGGCGATGGCCGCGCAGTTCGCGACCGGACCTGCCGTCGCCCTGCGCGCCGCCAAGCAGGCGATCGACGACGGCCTCGAGCTCGACCTCGACAGCGCGCTGCGGCTCGAGACGACGCTGTTCGCCGCGCTGTTCTCGACCGAGGACCAGAAGGCCGGCATGCAGAGCTTCCTCGAGAACGGCCCCGGCAAGGCCGCCTTCTCCGGCCGCTGACCGGCTGCCTCCCGCGAGCACTGCTCCGTCCGGGCGAGAGCCACGTCACGACGGCGGCCGCGCGTGCCGCGGTTACCCGCGGGTAGCGTCGCGGGAAGCCAGGGCGGGTCCGGTGGCCGAGCTGCCGGTCGCTACCGTGGCTCGCACGCTCGTGGCCGTTCCCCGGCACGGAGCACTGGCACACGACATGAGTGAGCGCGGGCCCGCCGCGCCCCGAGGCTGACGGAGTCGCCCGAGCATGAACATCGTCGTACTGGTCAAGCAGGTGCCCGACACCTGGGCCGAGCGCAAGCTCGACGCCACCGACAAGACCCTCGACCGCGCGTCGGTCGACGTCGTCATGAACGAGATCGACGAGTACGCCGTGGAGGAGGCGCTGCAGATCAAGGAGCGCGACGGCGGTGAGGTCACCATCGTCTGCATGGCGCCCGACCGCGGCGTCGAGACCATCCGCAAGGCGCTGTCCATGGGCGCCGACAAGGCCGTCCACCTCGTCGACGACGCCCTCCACGGCTCCGACGCGCTGCAGACCTCCTACGCGCTCGCCAAGGTCCTCGGCACCCTCGAGTACGACCTGGTTCTCTGTGGTTCCGAGGCCACCGACTCGCGCATGTCGGTCATGGCGGCCCTGCTGGCCGAGCGCCTCGGTGTCCCGCAGCTGTCCGGTGCACGAAAGGTCAGCACCGAGGGCGGCACCGTCCGCATCGAGCGGCAGACCGAGAACGGCTACGACGTGGTCGAGGCGCCCACGCCCGCCGTCGTGTCGGTCGTCGAGAAGATCAACGAGCCGCGCTACCCCTCCTTCAAGGGGATCATGGCGGCCAAGAAGAAGCCCCTCACGACCCTGACGCTGGCCGACGCCGGCATCGAGGCCGAGCAGGTGGGCCTGGCCTCCGCGCCCTCGCAGGTCGTGGAGTTCGCGAACAAGCCGCCTCGCCAGGCCGGTCAGATCGTCAAGGACGAGGGGGACGGCGGCGCGAAGATCGCCGAGTTCCTCGCCGCCCAGAAGCTCGTCTGAGCACCCCCGACAAGGAGAAGAGCCCACCCATGGCAGAGGTCCTGGTCCTCGTCGAGCACGTCGAGGGGACGCCCAAGAAGGTCACCTACGAGCTGCTGACACTCGCCCGCGAGCTGGGGACGCCGTCCGCGGTCGTGCTCGGCGCCGGCGCGTCGTCGGTCGCCGAGAAGCTCGCCGCCTACGGCGCCGAGACGGTCTACGTCTGCGAGGACGAGGCCATCGACGGCCACCTCGTCGGCCCGAAGGCCGCCGTCCTGGCCGAGCTGGTGTCGAGCAAGAGCCCGGCCGCGGTCCTGCTCCCGAGCAGCGCGGAGGGCAAGGAGGTCGCCGCTCGGCTCGCGGTCAAGACCGGCAGCGGCCTGCTCACCGACGCCGTCGGCGTCAGCGCCGAGCTGGTCGCCGAGCAGCCGATCTTCGGCGGCAGCGTCACGGTGTCCTCCAAGGTCGCCACCGGCACGCCGATCATCTGCGTCCGCCCGAACAGCACCGCCCCGGTCGAGCAGGCCGGCGCCGGCACGGTGGAGCAGGTCAGCGCGACGTTCAGCGACGCCGACAAGGCGGCCAAGGTCGTCGACCGGGTGGTCGAGAACAAGGGCGGTCGCCCCGACCTCGGCGACGCCTCGGTGGTCGTGTCCGGCGGCCGTGGTCTCGGTGGCGCGGAGAACTTCAACCTGGTCGAGGGCCTCGCGGACGTGCTCGGCGGCGCCGTCGGCGCCTCCCGTGCCGCCACGGACGCCGGCTGGTACCCGCACCAGCACCAGGTGGGCCAGACCGGTCGCACCGTGTCGCCGCAGCTGTACGTCGCGGTCGGCATCTCCGGCGCCATCCAGCACCGGGCCGGCATGCAGACCTCGAAGACCATCGTGGCGATCAACAAGGACCCCGAGGCGCCGATCTTCGAGCTGGCCGACTTCGGGCTCGTCGGCGACCTGTTCTCGGTCGTCCCGCAGCTGACCGAGGAGCTGCAGAAGCGCAAGGGCTGAGCACCCACCGGCTCGGACGGCCCGGCACCCCGCAAGGGCGCCGGGCCGTCGTGCGTCCGCACGGGCCCGCGACGGCGCTGTGTCAGGACGCGGACGCAAGGGGGTGGGGTCGGCGCACGGCCCGCTCCCTAGACTCGCCGCTCATGGCCTCCTGGGACCGCCGTCCGCCCGCCGCGCAGGACAAGCAGCGCGCCGCAGCGGTGCGGACGCAGGTCGTCGACGCCGTCGCGCCGTTCTCGCCGTTCTGGCGCGAGCGGCTCGCGGCGCTCGGGCGGACGCCCGCGTCGGTGGCCACCCCAGAGGCCCTCGACGCGCTGCCCGCGGTGGGGGAGCGCGACGTGTGCCCAGACGGCGACCCGGCCGCCGCCGGCGCCCTCGTGCTGCAGGCCGGAGAGCGGGGCTGGGCGCTGCACGCCGAGGGGCCGCAGCTGCGCAAGGCGCTCTCGCGGCGCCTGCTCGCCCCCCGCTCCTACGCCGCCGTCGTCGAGGCCGACACCCGTCCCACGTCGTTCGTGTGGGCCGGGCGGAGCCTGCGCTTCCCCGTGGCCAGCACCCGCAGCGACCTCGACGTCGTCGCGCGGTGCGGCGCCCGGCTGTGGTCGGTGCTCGGCCTGACGCGGGCCGACGTCGTCGTGAGCGCGCTGCCGCTGCTGCCGTCGGCCGAGGCGCAGGCGCTGCAGCTCGGGGCCCTCGGCGCCGGCGCGCCGCTGCTCGCGCCGGGCGACGCCGCCGACGACGTCGCGGCGGCCCTCGCGCTCGTCCCGGCGACGGTGCTCGCGCTGCCGGCGCAGGGGGCGGCGGACGCGGTCGACGACCTCGACGAGGCCGCCGCCGCCCTGTCGTCGCTGACCACGCTGCTGCTGGTCGGCGCCCCAGACGAGGCCGAGCGGGCCGCGGCCCGCGAGGCGGTCCGCCGGGCCGGCGCCGACGCGGAGGTGCTCGCCGTGCACGTCCCGGACGGGCACCGGCTGGCCTGGGGCGAGTGCCGCGAGTCCGGCGGCAGCACCGGCCTGCACACCTACCCCGACCTCGAGCTGCTCCAGGTCGTCGACGTCGAGACCGGCGAAGCGCCGACCTCCGGCAGCGGTGCTCGCGAGCTGGTGCTCACCCAGCTGGGCCTGCGCGGCAGCGCCCTCCTGCGCTGGCGCACCGGGGACGTCGTCGACGCCGTCACCGGCGACGCCTGCCCCGCCTGCGGCCGCACCGTGCCGCGGGTGATCGGCGCCCGCCGCGGGGCGCTGGTGCCGTCGCTGGCCCTGCGCACGGGAGCAGCCGTCGTCGACCTGCGGGCCGTGACGGCGGCGCTGCTCGGCCGGCCGGACCTCGACGACTGGCGGGTCGAGGTGCGCAGCAGCACCCGGGACGGCGTCGAGCAGCTGCTCGTGCACCTCGACCCGGCCCCGGACGCCGACCCGGCGGCGGTCGCGCTCGCCGTCGCCGACGCATTGCAGGCCACGTCCGGGCTGCTGCCGACGCAGCTGGTGCTCGCCGAGCCGGGCCGGCTGCCGGGCGGTGGTCAGGGCCGCGTGCTGCTGCGGCGCTGAACCGGGT
>DATLGD010000190.1:0-8549 GCA_035540755.1 Mycobacteriales bacterium
GTACGACGGCGGTGCGAACAGCCGCGCGATCTCCCGGAGTGTGGCCGCGTCGGGCTCCCCGGCCAGCTCGCTGCGGAAGTCACCCGGCCCGACCAGCCAGAGAGCGAAGACCTCCGCCCAGTCGCCTGCCGGGCTGGCGTAGTCCGAGCAGCCGTCGCAGGGGAACCACGGCATGCGAGGGTCGACGCCCCGCAGCTCGAGGTAGCGGCTCCGCTGCTGCTCAGAACCGGTGACGAAGTCCAGGGCGTGCCCGATCTCGTGCGCGAGGGTCGCGCGCAGGGAGAGCTCGGACTGTCCCGGCCGCATGAAGACGGTGATGGTGCGGTCGTCGTAGTCGGTGACGCCGAGCAGGTTGCCGCCGCGCCAGGCCTCGAAGCGGACGGAGAAGCCGAGCTCCTCCCACGGATAGCGCAGCCCGTCGAGGGCGTCGCGCCCGCGCTGCTCGAGATCGGGCGGCAGCGGGCGCTCGAGCGGTGCGGGGCGCGCTTCGACCGGCAGGGCCGGAGCCGGCGGCTCGACCGTCCCGGGCTGGACCGGCACGACCGGCTCGGGCAGCGACCCGGACTTCGGTACCGGCACCGCCTGCGGCACCGGCAGGACCGGCGCCTCGACCGCCGCTGCCCGGCCGGTCGAGGGTGCCGGTGGCACGGCGGACGGGGTGACGTCGCGCACCGACGGGACGGACAGCACGGCGATCGTCAGGACCGTCACGAGCGGGGCCGCGACCAGCCGGACCGCGCGGTCCACGCCGAGAACCTGCACGACCCCTCCCCGGGCAGCCGACGACAGATGGTGTTCGCCTCCGGTGGCCGCGTTCCTGCTGGGGCGGGCAGGTCTGCTTCGTGCTACTGGCCGGGGCTGTCGTCCGCACCGGTCGAGGCGACCTCGCGCGCGGCGTCCGCGCCGGAGGTGAGAAGCACCGCGAACCCCGCGTCGTCGAGCCGTGGCACCCCGAGCTTGACCGCCTTCTCGTACTTGCTGGCACCAGGGTCGGCGCCGACCACGACGAAGTCGGTCTTCTTCGAGACGCTGCCGGTGACCTTCCCCCCGAGGGCCTGCACCGCCTCGGTGGCGCCGTCGCGGCTGTGCGTGCCGAGCGTGCCGGTGATGACGACGGTGACGCCTTCGAGCGGGCGCGGACCTTCGTCGGCGCCATCGTCGGCGGTGCGGGCGCCACCGGCGCGGATCCGCTCGACGATGTCGCGGTGCGCCTCGTCGCGGAACCAGTCGTGCAGGGCCTGCGCCACGACCGGTCCGACGCCGTCGACCGCCGCGAGCTCCTCGGGGCTTGCCGCCATGACGGCGTCGAGGCTGCGGAACTGCCGGGCGACGTCCTGCGCGGCCGTCGGCCCGACGTGCCGGATCGACAGCCCGACCAGCAGCCGCCACAGCGGGCGGTCCCGAGCCGCCTCGATGCCGCGCAGGATCTGCTCGACCTTCTTCGCGCCGAACCCGCGCAGCCCCTCGAACGACCCCGGCGTCAGCGAGAAGACGTCGCCGATGTCGCGGACCCGCCCGTTCTGCAGCAGCGCGATCGCGGTCTCGTAACCCAGGCCGTCGATGTCCATCGCGCCGCGGCCGGCGAAGTGGAAGATCGCCTCCCGCTGCTGCGCGGGGCAGCCGGCGGTGTTCGGACACCGGACGTCGATCTCGCCCTCGGGGCGGCCGAGCTCGGCGCCGCACTCCGGGCAGTGCGTCGGCATGACGAACTCGCGCACCGCCGACTCGTCGCGCAGCGCGAGCACCGGGCCGACGACCTCCGGGATGACGTCGCCGGCCCGGCGCACCACGACCGTGTCGCCGATGCGGACGTCCTTGCGCCGGACCTCGTCCTGGTTGTGCAGCGTCGCGAGCTTGACCATGACCCCGCCGACGTGCACCGGCTCCATGAATGCGAACGGCGTCACCCGCCCGGTGCGGCCGACGTTGACCCGGATGTCGTGCAGCCGGGTCGTGGCCTCCTCGGGCGGGTACTTGTGCGCGATCGCCCAGCGCGGCGCGTTGCTCGTGGCGCCGAGGCGACGCTGCAGCGGGACCTGGTCGACCTTGACGACGACGCCGTCGATCTCGTGCTCGACGTCGTGCCGGTGCTCGCCCCAGTGCGCGATGTAGCCGAGCACGCCGTCGAGGTCGTCGAACACCTCGAAGCGGCTGCTGACGGGCAGCCCCCAGCGCTCGAGGCAGGCGTACGCCTCCGACTGCGACGCCGGCGTCCAGCCCTCGAGCGCCCCGAGGCCGTGCAGGGTGAGGCTCAGCGGGCGCGTCGCCGTCACCCGCGGGTCCTTCTGCCGCAGGCTGCCGGCGGCCGCGTTGCGGGGGTTGGCGAACGGCGGCTTGCCGTCGGCGGTGAGGCGCTCGTTGAGCCGGGCGAAGTCGTCGGTGGCGATGAACACCTCGCCCCGCACCTCGAGCAGCGCCGGGACGTCGTCGCCGCTCAGCTGCGACGGCACGCTGCGCAGGGTGCGCACGTTGCCGGTGATGTCCTCGCCGGTGCGCCCGTCGCCGCGGGTGGCAGCCCGCACCAGCCGTCCGTCGCGGTAGACCAGCGCAACCGCAAGCCCGTCGATCTTCAGCTCGCACAGGTAGCGCGCGGCGTCACCGACCTCCTTGTGCACGCGACCGGCCCAGGCCCGCAGCTCGTCGGCGGTGAAGACGTTGCCGAGGCTGAGCATCCGCTCGAGGTGGTCGACCGGGGTGAAGTCGGTCGAGTACGTGCCCATCACCTTCTGCGTGGGCGAGTCGGCTGTGCGCAGCGTCGGATGCTGCTCCTCGAGGCCCTGCAGCTCGCGCATGAGCGCGTCGTACTCGGCGTCGGCGACGGTGGGGCTGTCGAGGACGTAGTAGCGGAACGCGTGCTCGTCGAGCGTGCGGGACAGCTCGGCGTGGCGCTCGCGGACGTCCGCCGGGACGCCGTCGACGAGGTCGGTCATGCCCGGAACCATAAGTGTGTCGCGTCAGCCCGACGACGGGACATCGGGGACGTGCACCTAGGGTGCGGGGACCTGTCTCGAGCCGTTGGACGCGGACAGGCGGACGAAGGGCCATCGAGTGGCTGTTCTGGACATGGCAACGGCAGAACGCCGCGACCTGCTCGAGTTCCTGGGCGGGCTGAGCGACGCGCAGTGGGATGCGCCGACCCTCTGCGACGGGTGGGCAGTCCGAGACGTCGTGGCGCACACGATCAGTTATGAAGAGTCAGGAGCCGCTGGGCTCGCGAAGCAGGTCGTCCAGGGCCGCTTCCGGCTCAGCAAGATCAATGCGATGGGCGTTGCCCGTCTTCGCGACGCACCACCTCATGCGCTGCGCGAAGCCCTCGAGCGCCATCTGCGTCCCTCGGGGCTGACGACGGCCTTCGGCGGACGCATCGCCCTGTTGGACGGCCTGGTCCATCACCAGGACATCCGAAGAGCTCTCGGGTTGCCACGGGTCATCCCGCCGGAGCGCCTGCGCGTGGCGCTGGACTTCGCCTTGTTCGCACCGCCGATCCGCGGC
The DNA here is from genome assembly GCA_035540755.1 of Mycobacteriales bacterium. Classification (GTDB taxonomy): domain Bacteria; phylum Actinomycetota; class Actinomycetes; order Mycobacteriales; family SCTD01; genus DATLGD01. The sequence goes on from DATLGD010000190.1 coordinate 3,493, forward strand.
GCGTGGAGGGTCCGGGGCACCAGGGTCGCTGCCACTGACCTCGACTGGGCCTTCGGTGCCGGTCCCGACGCGTGCGGCAGCGGTGAGGCCGTGCTCATGGTGATGGCGGGGCGCAGAGGTGTGGCAGAAGACCTCTCCGGCCCCGGAGCGCAGCGACTTCGAGCGAGGCTGCACTGAGCGCCGCTCACGCCAGCGAGCTCATCGCCGACGGAGTACTTCCCGACGAGCCCGCCGACCATCCGCCATCCGCGAGCGACACGCCTCCGGATGAGCCGGACCCACCCGGGGACGACCCGCCAGGGCAGCACGGCCCGTACGGCATCCGCCCGTGGCTGCGCCGATTCCTGGACCTCCGGGCCCACGCCGCGAGTGGCCCGGGTGCGGCGTCCGCGCGGCCGGCCGCTCTGTCGCTCCTGATCGGCGGAGAGACAGCCTGACCGCCACGCGGCGCTGGGTGGGACGGTGCGGGCGGCCGATGACTTCCCGGCGTCCCCGACGTCACCATGCTGCACAGACGGCGCCCGCCGTCCGACGAGAGGAGCCCGCCGTGGCCACCAGGCTGAACCCGTACCTCAACTTCGCCGGCACGGCCCGCGAGGCGATGCAGTTCTACGAGAGCGTGTTCGGCGGGACGCTGACGGTCATGACGTTCGGCGACGCCGGCGCCGAGGGCGTGCCGGACCCGGACCAGGTCATGCACGCCATGCTCGAGACGCCGACGGGGTTCACCCTCATGGCGTCGGACCTGCCGCCCGGCATGGACCTGCAGCCCGGCAACGCGATCACGATCAGCCTGTCCGGCGACGACGTCGAGGCGCTGCGCGGCTGGTGGTCCGCCCTGTCGGCCGACGGCTCAGTCACCATGCCGATGGAGCTGCAGATGTGGGGCGACGAGTTCGGCGCCTGCACGGACCGATTCGGCGTGTCCTGGATGGTGGACATCGCGACGGCCCCGGCCGCTGCGCCGGCTTGAGAGCCCACCCCGATCAGCCGAGCTCGTCGAGCCGCGCCCCGGCCCTGGCGCACGCGGCGAGCGCGGCCCGTGCGTGCGCCGGCGTCGCACCCGCCAGGCCGCACGACGGCGTGACGGTCACGGCGGAGGCGAGCAGGTCGGTGTCGAGGCCGATCCGGCGCCAGAGCTGACGCAGCGGCGCGAGCACCGCCTTCTCGGCGCCGAGCGGCCCGTCCGTCGACGGCACCAGCCCCAGCAGAAGCCGGGTCCCCGACTCGACGGCCTCCCCCACCGCCTCGTCGTCGGCAGAGGTCAGCAGGGAGGCGTCGAGCGACACCGCGTGCACTCCGGCACGCCGCAGCAGCGGCAGCGGGACGCCGCCGGCGCAGCAGTGCACGACGCCGACGTCGGCCACCGACAGCACGGTGCGCAGGACCTCGGCCGCGCGGGCGGCGTCCGGAGCCCGCAGCCGTCCGGCGCCGCTGGCGTTGCTGACCTGCGCCCGCAGCACGGCCGGCAACGAGGGCTCGTCGAGCTGGAGCACGAGCGGGGCGGCGGGGAACCTGCGGCGGACGTCGGCCAGGTGCTCCGCCAGGCCCGCGGCCAGGGAGGCCGCCAGGTCGGTGACCGCCCCGTGGTCCGACAGCACCCGCTCCCCGCGAGGCAGCTCCAGCAGGGCGGAGAGGGTCCACGGGCCGGTGGCCTGCAGCTTGAGCGCAGGCGGGGCGCCGGTGGCGTCCGCGGCCTCCTCGAGCGCGTCGAGGTCACGGCGGAGCAGGTCGCGCGCGCGGCGGCCGTCCCGGGAGGCCCGCGGCACCAAGCGCCAGCCCGAGGGCTGCAGGTCCACCGGCAGCTCGGCGAGCAGGGCGGCGCCGCGCCCGGCCAGGTCGGCGTGCTGGCCGCGGGCCGGCAGCTCCGGCAGGTGCGGGAGCTCGGGCAGCTCACCGAGCACGAGGCGCGCCGCCTCGAGCGGGTCGGTGCCGGGCAGGCTGCCGACGCCGGTGGCGCGGGCGGCGGGGAAGGGCGTCACGCCTCGCGGCTGCGCCGGGACGGGCGCGGGGAGGCGCCGTCGGGGACTGCGGACGCGGATGGCGACGTCGAGGGCCGGCGGCGAGGCGTCGTCGCCGAGCCGCTCCGCGTCGTGCCCGTCCGGGCGGCGCCGGTGCGCGACGCGGTGCCTGACCCAGATGCCGGAGCGGTCCCGGGTCGGCCCCTGGTCAGCCAGGCGAGGTCGGCCTCGAGCGCCGCCACCAGCTCCTCGCGCGGCGCGGTCGCCGCGCGCACGGCCAGGCTGTAGCGCTGCACGACCTCGAGGTCGGTCAACGGCACGTCGTCGCGGGCTCCTGCCATGCGCACGACCCTAGACGTCCGGCCTACTGGACGGCCGGCAGCGCCGCGGTCAGCGTCGCGCTGCCGAGGACGGCGGCGTCCGAGGCCGCGGAGTCGTAGAGCACGGCCGCCTGTCCCGGGGCGACGCCGCGCGCCGGCGTCGACAGCCGCAGCTGCCAGCCGTCGCCGTCGGACGCGACCCGGGCATCGTGCACCGCGCCGTGTGCGCGCAGCTGCACCGCGCAGTCGAGCGGGAGCGCGCGCGGGCCGCTCGTCCACACCGGCCGGTCGGCCCGGAGCTCGGTGACGTCCAGCGCCTCGGCCGGGCCGACCACCACCGTGTGCGCGACCGGCTCCACGGACAGCACGTACCGAGGCCGCCCGTCGGCCGACGGGACCCGCAGGTCGAGCCCGCGCCGCTGGCCCACGGTGTAGGCGTAGGCGCCGTCGTGCCGCCCGACGACGGCGCCGGTCAGTGCGTCGACGACCGGCCCGGGCTGGTCGCCGAGGTGGTCGCGCAGGAAGGCGCGGGTGTCGCCGTCGGCGATGAAGCAGACGTCGTGCGAGTCCGGCTTGTCGGCGACGGCGAGTGCCCGCCGTGCCGCCTCGGCGCGCACCTGGTCCTTGGTCATGCCGCCCAGCGGGAAGCGGGCACCGGCCAGCTGCTCGGGGGTGAGCACGGCCAGCACGTACGACTGGTCCTTGTCGGCGTCGACCGAGCGGCGCAGGACGCCGTCCTCGAGCCGGGCGTGGTGGCCGGTGACGACGGCGTCGAACCCGAGCGCCAGGGCGCGGTCGAGCACCGCCGCGAACTTGATCTTCTCGTTGCAGCGCAGGCAGGGGTTGGGCGTGCGGCCGGCGGCGTACTCGGCGACGAAGTCGTCGACGACGTCCGCCCGGAACCGGGCGGCGAGGTCCCAGACGTAGAACGGGATCCCGAGCACGTCGGCGACTCGGGCGGCGTCCCGGGCGTCCTCGCGCGAGCAGCAGCCGCGCGAGCCGGCGCGCAGCGTCGCGGGCTGCTCGGCCAGCGCCAGGTGCACGGCCGTCACGTCGTGCCCCTCCTCGACGGCGAGCGCCGCCGCCACGGCGGAGTCGACGCCGCCGGACAGCGCGGCGAGCAGCTTCATCGCGGCAGGACCGACCCCGCGCGCCGTGCCCGCTCCACGACGCCGGGCAGCACCTCGAGCAGCGCGTCGACGTCGGCGGCGGTCGAGGTGTGGCCGAGGGAGAAGCGCAGCGAGCTGCGGGCGACGTCCTCGGTCGCGCCTGTCGCCAGCAGCACGTGGCTGGGCCGGGCGACGCCGGCCGAGCAGGCCGAGCCGGTGGACACCTCGACGCCGCGCGCGTCGAGCAGCAGGAGCAGGGAGTCGCCCTCGCAGCCGGGGAAGCTGAAGTGCGCGTTGCCGGGCAGCCGACCGGTGCCGCGCGGGCCGTTGAGCACGGCGTCCGGCACCACCTCGCCCACCCGGCGGACGAGGTCGTCGCGCAGCGCGGCCAGCCGGGCGGCCTGGTCGGCGCGGCGCTCGGTGGCGATCCGGGCGGCAGTGGCGAGGCCGACCAGCGAGGGTGTGTCAAGGGTGCCGGACCGGACGTCGCGCTCCTGCCCGCCACCGTGCAGCAACGGCGTGACGGTCAGCGTGCGCGAGAGCAGGAGCGCCCCGGCGCCGAGCGGTCCGCCGAACTTGTGGCCGGTGAGAGTCAGCGCGTCGACGCCGCTGGCGCCGACGTCGACCGGCAGCTGACCGACCGCCTGCACGGCGTCGGTGTGGAACGGGATCCCGTGCTCGTGCGCGACGTCGGCGAGCTCGCGCACCGGTTGCACGGTGCCGATCTCGTTGTTGGCCCACATCACCGTGGCGAGCGCGACGTCGCCCGGGTCGCGCTCGACGGCCTCGCGCAGCACGTCCGGGTGCACGCGCCCGTCGGCGTCGACCGGGAGCCACTCGGCGGTGGCCCCCTCGTGCGCGACGAGCCACTCGACGGCGTCGAGCACGGCGTGGTGCTCGACCGCGCCGGCCAGCACGCGGGTGCGCCGGGGGTCGGCGGCGCGGCGCGCCCAGAACAGCCCCTTGACCGCCAGGTTGTCGCTCTCGGTGCCGCCGGCGGTGAAGACCACCTCGGACGGCCGCGCGCCGACGGACGCGGCCAGCGACTCGCGCGCCTCCTCGACCAGCCGGCGGGCGCGGCGTCCCGAGGTGTGCAGGGAGGAGGCGTTGCCCGCGGTGCCGACGGCGTCGCGCAGCAGGCGGCTGAGGGTCTCGGCGACCTCGGGCAGCAGCGGCGTCGAGGCCGCATGGTCGAGGTAGGCCACGCGCCGAGAGTAGTCGCCCGGCGCGGACCCGGCTCAGCGCCGCAGCAGCACGCGCCCGCGCTCGCCGCCCGGGAGCCGTCCCGGCTCCGCGAGCACCAGCTGGGTCGGCAGCAGCCCGGACGTCGCCTGCACGGCGTCGGCGACGGCGAGCGCGACCGCTGCCGGGTCGGCGTCCTGCGCGGGGTCGAGGTGCACGAGCACCTGGTCGGCGCCGTCCCGGGCGCTGCGGCTCAGCTCGACCCGCCAGTCGTCGAGGTCGGGCCGGCCGAGCAGCGCCGCGGTCACGGCCCGCAGGTCCACGACGGCCTCCCCGGCGCGCAGGGCGAGGGTCGGCACGAGCGCCCCGCGACGGGTCCCGACCACCCGCGGCACGGTGCGGCCGCAGACCGGGCAGGCCTCGGTGGTGATCCCGTCGACGACGTCGCCGGTGCGCCAGCGCAGCAGGGCGCTGCCGCGCAGGCC
>DATLGD010000191.1:0-18135 GCA_035540755.1 Mycobacteriales bacterium
CTCTGGGCGCAGCGGTACGCGATGGGCTCGCGCTCGGTCATGGCCGAGCGGCTGCTCGCGTCGCTGTTCGAGGTCGTGGGGCAGGGCCGGCACGTCCGGACGATCAACTGCCACCACAACTTCACCCAGCTCGAGCACCACCTGGGCAAGGACCTGTGGATCACCCGCAAGGGCGCCATCAAGGCCGGCGACGGCGACGAGGGCGTCATCCCGGGCTCCATGGGCACCCGGTCCTACGTGGTGAAGGGCCTGGGCGCCACGTCGTCCTACACCTCGTGCTCGCACGGGGCCGGCCGCCGGATGTCACGGACGGCTGCCCGCAAGCGGCTCACCGTCGACTCGCTGCGCGAGGCGATGCAGGGCCGCTCGTGGAACGCCGACAGCGCGACGGCGCTGCTCGACGAGCACCCGGCGTCGTACAAGGACATCGACCAGGTCATGGCCGACCAGACCGACCTGGTCGCGGTGCAGCACACGCTGCGCCAGGTGTTCAACTACAAGGGAGTGTGACCGGCCGGCCCGGGAGCTGCGGCTGCCGGGCCGGTCCGCGTCCGGGCCGCACGAGGCCGACGTCAGCCCGCGACGACGTGGTCGCGCCCCTCGGGAACCCAGTCGCCGACGGAGTTGCGACAACGCCACGGCCCACCGCCCGGGGCCTGGCACGACCAGGACCCGAGGGTCGAGCCCGCGACGTTCGCGCCGGTGATCGCGCTGGTCCGGGTCAGGACGGCGCCCGGCTCGTGCACCGGTGCCCACGGCGCCAGCCGGCCGTCGAAGCGCACCGTCCACGACAGCCGGTTGCCGTCCTCCGCGTACCCCTCGGTGACGTCGAACCGCTGTCCCGGCGGGATGTGGACGCAGAAGAACCCGAGATCCTCGAGCACCTCGGGGTCGCACGGCACGGCGCGGTTCGGCTCGCAGCTGACAGCGAGCTGCGCGACGGGACGGCGCTCGGCGACGGACCCGAGGCCGCCGTCGCCGCCGTCATGGCGCTCGACGGCGAAGCCGCAGTTCTCGCTGCGCCAGGACACGCCGTAGCTGCTGTCGGCGCGCAGCGCGAGATCGGCGGCGACCTCGAGCTCCACGCGCAGCACGGGCACGCCGCCGTCCCTCGTGACGTCGAACGACGCGCCGCAGATGTCGAGCCAGGGCAGCGGCTGCTGGTCGACCGTGTGCGCGCCCAACCCGCACAGGTCGGCGATCTCCGGCTCGGGCTGCGCCGTCGCGGGCGCGAGCAGCCCACCTCCGAGCAGGCCGGCGATCAGCAGGGCGATGAACGGTCGACGCACGGCGTTCCCTCTCGGTCAGTCGGCCAGCTGGACGCGGCGGAGGATCCCGGCGGAACCTGCGGCCAGCGCTGCGCCGCCGGGGGCGACGGCCAGGTCGCCTCGGCCGGTCGCCACGAGGGTGGCCGGGGCGACCTCGCGCACCCAGGTCCGCCCGCCGTCGGTCGTGCGGTGCAGCCCGTGCCCGGCGGTGGCGAGCGAGCCCGTCCTCTCGTCGGCGAAGGCGATGCCGGTGACCACCACGGGCGTCCCCTCCGGTCGGAGCGCCACGTCGAGCACGGCGTCCCGGAAGGTGACGCCGCCGTCCTCGCTGACCCGCACGGTGCCGTCACCCATCCCGACGACGACTCGGTCACGTGCGGGGCGGGCGACCTGGTGGCAGTCGGCGGGGCCGCAGTCGAGCACCCGCCGCGGGGCGAGGCCGCTGGCGGTCTGCTCGACCAGGAACACGGTCGTGCTGTCCGGGACGTCGCGGACGACTGTCGTGCAGCCGCCGCCGCCGAGCAGCGGCAGGTCGGACGGGACGCTCGTCGTCCGGGTCTCGCGCACGACGACGGCCCCGGCGGCCGGCGTCTGGACGTCGAGGTCGCGCACGCGCCCCTCCAGGCCGAGGTCCGCGACAGCCCAGCCGGCCCCGCCGTCGTCGTTGACCGCGATCTCGGCGCGGCGCCGGCCGTCCTCCCCGCACCGGACGTCCGCGGAGGTCTCCAGCCCGATGGCGACGACGTCGCCGCGCGCGTCGAGGGTGTCGTGATGGACGAACCGGCGCTGCTCCGCGGGCTCCGGCAGGCGCGCCGGCGACCAGGTCCGGCCACCGTCGTCGGTCGAGAGCAGCTGGGCTCCGTCGATCGCCCAGCCGCGGTCGGCGTCGACGAACCGTGCCCGCGACGAGGGGCCGAACGGCTGGCCGGTGACCACGGGCGCCCAGGTGCGGCCGCTGTCGTCGGTGCGCACCAGCCGGGAGCCGGGCACGTCGGCGTCGGCCAGCAGCGCGTAGCCGACACCTCCCTCGACCAGAGACAGGCTGACGCTGATCGCCTTGCCGGTCGGCAGCGACGGCGCCCACGCGACCGTCTCCTGCGCAGACGCCGGCAAGGCGCCGAGCACCAGCAGCACGGGTGCGACCGTCCACCACCGAGTCCGCATGCGTGATCCCCCCACCTCGCCGGACCTGATCTTGTCCCCCCTTCGCCGTCAGGACGCCGATCCCTGCTCCGGCTCCCGGGACAGCCGCGCGCCGCTCGGCCCTCGCGGCGATCGCGGTCCGGCGGTTCCTCAGCCGACGACGTCGACGGCGATGCCGAGGCGCTGGTAGGTCCCGAGGGCGCGACCGTCTCGGGTGGCGAGGCGCGCCCCGGCGTCGCGCGCGGCGAGCGCCACGACCGCGTCGTAGGCGGCCCCGCCGGCGATCGCGTGGTCGGCGAGCAGCGCCGGCAGCCGCCGCTGCGTGTCCGGGTCGAGCTGAAGGGTCGCCGTGAAGCGGGCCTCGAGCAGGCGCGCGGCGTCACGAGGCGCCACGCGCAGGTCACCGGGCAGCCGGGTGAGCACCGCATAGGTCTCCACGGCGGCGTGGCCGGCCAACGCCACCGCTCGTCCGCTGCACCAGGCGGTCACCGCCGCGTGGGCAGCGTGGGTGGCGACGACCAACGGGACCGCGGCGCTGGTGTCGAGCGCCAGGGGGGTCACCGTCGGCCGGCGTCGATCAGGGCGAACACGTCGTCGTCGTCCACCGTGGTGCTGCCGGTGGCGACGAGCGCCCCGTCCTCCTCGACCAGCCGCGCGGTGCGATGGCCCGGCTCGAGGTGCAGGCCGCCGCCGTACTCCGAGACGTCGACGGTCGTCCCGGGCAGCAGACCCAGCCGGTCGCGCAACGCCTTGGGCAGCATGATCCGGCCGGCGGCGTCCACGGTGAGCTTCATGGGAAGACGTTACCAGCGCGTTCCCACATCATCGGTCCTCTGTGCCGGCTCGCTCCTCGCCGACTGTCGGACGGCGGTGCCACGGTCCGGCCATGACGACCAGCTACTACACCGCGTCCAGCATCGACGGCTTCATCGCCGACCCGGCGAACTCGCTGTCCTGGCTGCTCAGCCGGGACGTCGACACCCGCGGTCCGATGGGCTACGAGGCGTTCGCCGAGACGGTCGGCGTGCTGGCCATGGGGTCCACGACCTACCGCTGGGTGGTGGAGCACGAGCTCGCCGGCGACCCGTCCAAGCCGTGGCCCCACCGGCAGCCGACCTGGGTCTTCTCGACGCGGGAGGTCCCGCAGGTGCGCGGTGACGTCCGCGTGGTCCGGGGCGACGTCGCAGGCCCGCATGCGGACATGGTCGCCGCCGCGGGGGGGCGGGGAGTCTGGGTCGTCGGTGGAGGTGACCTCGCGGGCCAGTTCGCCGACGCCGGGCTGCTCGACGAGGTGTGGGTGCAGTACGCGCCGGTGGCCCTCGGCGGCGGTGCGCCGCTCCTGCCCCGGCGCCTGGAGCTGCGGCTCGAGGAGGTCGCGCGCAACCGCGACTTCGCCTGCGCGCGCTACACCGTCCTGCGGTGACGGCCGCAAGGCAGAGCCCGCGGATCGGCGTTTCCCGCGGCCTGGGAGCGGCATCGCGCCGACCTGAAGGACGGTCGTTCGGCGTCAGGCGAACAGCGCGCTGTAGCCGTTGAGCGCGGGCTGCCCGCCGAGGTGGGCGAACAGGACCGTCGACGACGGGTCGATCTCCTGCCGCCCGACCAGGTCGATCAGGGCCGCCATCGACTTGCCCTCGTACACCGGGTCGGTGACCAGGCCCTCGGTCCGGGCAGCGGTGCGCATGGCGTCGAGGGTGCGCTCGTCCGGGATGCCGTAGATGCCCCCGTGGTAGCGCTCGTCGAGCTCGACGTCGTCCGGCCCGAGCTCGCGCTGCACGCCGATCGCCGCCGCCGTGAGCTGCGCGATGCGCAGCACCTGGGCGTGCGTCTCGACCGGCTTGGCCGACGCGTCGACGCCCAGCACCCGGCGTCGCCGGCCGCCCTGCTCCTCCAGCTGGGCGAAGCCGGCGACCATGCCGGCCTGGGTCGATCCGGTCACCGAGCAGACGACGACGGTGTCGAAGAAGACGCCGAGCTCGGCCTCCTGCGCCGCCAGCTCGTGCGCCCAGCCGGCGAAGCCGAGGCCGCCGAGCGGGTGGTCGGAGGCACCGGCCGGGATGGCGTACGGCGTGCCGCCCCGCTCCTCGATCTCGGCGATCGCCGCGGACCAGCTCTCCTTGAAGCCGATCCCGAAGCCGGCCTTGACCAGCCGGACGTCGGCGCCGGCCAGCCGGCTGAGCAGGATGTTGCCGACCTTGTCGTAGACGGCGTCGGGCCAGTCGACCCAGCTCTCCTGCACCAGCACGCACGCCAGGCCGGCGCGCGCCGCGCAGGCGGCGACCTGCCGGGTGTGGTTGCTCTGCACGCCGCCGATCGAGACGAGCGTGTCGCACCCCTGCGCGAGGGCGTCGGCGACCAGGTACTCGAGCTTGCGGGTCTTGTTGCCGCCGAAGGCGATGCCCGAGTTGAGGTCCTCGCGCTTGGCCCAGACCTCGGCCCCGCCGAGGTGCTCGGTCAGCCGGTCGAGCCGGTGCACCGGGGAGGGTCCGAGCAGCAGCGGGTAGCGGGGGAAGTCGGCCAGCGTCATCGCGCGGTCTCCTGGGTCAGCGGGAAGGTCAGCTCGGACAGCAGCGCCGTCCAGATCTCGGTGGTGACGGCGACGGCGGCGTCGGCGTCGCGCGCCGAGCAGGCGTCGATCAGCCGCGCGTGCAGCGCCACCGCGTCGCGCCCGTGCGCCGAGCCGAACCGCTGGCGCTCCAGCCGCCGGACGACGGGTGTGAAGCGCTCGGCGGTGGCGACGACGGCCGTGTTCGCGCAGCGACCGAGAAGGACGCCGTGCAGCTGGTCGTCTGCGGTCATGGCTGACTCCACGTCCGCGGCGTCGACGGCGGCGGCGAAGCGGTCGTTGGCGGCGCGCATGGCGGCGACGTCGTCATCGGTGAGCCGGGCGACCGCCGCGACGGTCGCGAGCTCGTGCATCGCCCGGAGCACGACACCGGCGTCGCGCACCTGCTCGTCCGCGCAGGGCGTGACCCGGGTGTGGCTCTGCGGCTTGGTCTCCACCAGCCCCTCGTCGACCAGCCGGGCGAGCGCGGCGCGGACGGGCGCGACGGTCAGGCCGAGGCGGGCGGCGAGCTCGGTGTCCTTGACGACCGCACCGGGAGGCAGGTCCCCCTCGACGATCGCCGCCCGCAGACGGGTCAGCGCCTCGTCGCGCAGGAGCGGGCGGGCGGGAACCGGAGACAGCGGCACGCTGACATCTGACATGTCAGTGGACGCCTGTGTCAAGTGTCGAGGCGGGATACTCCTGCCGTGGACCACGCGCCCGAGCGACGAGCCCGCCTGGCGCGCCGGCAGCTGACGGCGGCGGTGTCCGCGCTCGACGCCGCGCGTTCGGTCGCCGTGCTGCACGCCACCGATCCGGCCACGGTGTACCTGTCGGTGCTCGCCCGCTGCCCCGACCTCACCCTCGACGACGTCGCGCGCGAGATGTACGACGAGCGCCGTCTGGTCCGGATGATGGCCATGCGCCGGACGCTGTTCGTGGTGCCCGCCGAGCTCGTGCCCGTCGTGCACGCGGCGGCCTCGCTCGACGTCGCCGCCACGATGCGGCGCCGGCTGCTCACCCAGCTCACGACGCTGCCCACCGACCCGGAGCTGCCGGACGACGCCGCCGGCTGGCTCGCCGACGTCGAGGACGGCGTCGCCGCGGCGGCCGCGCGGCTCGGCGTCGCCTCCGGCGCACAGCTCGCCAAGGCCGAGCCGCGGCTGCAGACGGCGTTCCTGCCCACCACGGACAAGGCGTACGACGTGCGCCGCGCCATCACCTCGCCGGTGCTCGTGCTCGTGGGCGCGGAGGGGCGGCTCGTCCGCGGCCGGCCGCTGGGGTCGTGGACGTCGCGGCAGCACACCTGGGAGCCCGCGACCGCCTGGTGGCCGGACGGCATCGAGCCGGTCGATCCCGCGCGGGCCCGGGTTCGGCTGGTCGAGGAGTACCTGCGCCGGTTCGGGCCGGCCACCGAGGCCGACGTCGTCTGGTGGACCGGGTGGGCGAAGGGGACGACGCGCACGGCGCTGTCCGCCGTCGACACCGTGGAGCACGCCGGCGGTCTGGTGCTCGCCGACGACGCGGACCCCGTGGAGGAGCCCGAGCCGACCGCGACGCTGCTCCCCGCCCTGGACCCGACGCCGATGGGGTGGAAGTCCCGCGACTGGTACCTGCCGGCGGACCCCTCGGCGCTCTACGACAGCTACGGCAACGTCGGTCCGACCCTCTGGTGGGGCGGCGAGGTGATCGGCGGCTGGGCGGTGCGCAAGGACGGCTCGGTCGTGACCGAGCTGCTCGTCGACCGCGGCGACGAGGCGCGCGCGGCGGTCCAGGACGCCGCGCAGTCGCTATCCGCACGTCTCGGCGGCGCCGTCGTCGTCCCGTCGTTCCGCACACCGTTGGAACGGAGGCTGAGCGCGGACTGAGCCGGGGCTGACAGGCCGGGCGCCCGAGGAGCACCATGACCGCCATGACGACCGTCCCCTTCCGCCTGGACGGCTGGACCGTCCCTGGACGACCTCGAGGCTGCGGACGGCGGCACCGTCAGCGGCGCAGGACGCTGAGCCACGACCGGCGGTCGTTCGGGGCCGGCAGCACCGTGCGGCAGGCCGGCAGGCTCGCGCTCCACCCGGGCGGATCGGGCGGGTACAGCTGCAGCCGTTCGTCGTCCACCAGCGCCGCGAGCGCGCCCCGGTCCGGCGCCTCGGGTGCGGCGGTCAGCTCCGCGAGGCGCGCGACGACGAGCGCGTCGATCTCGCCGACCACCCAGGCGAGGTCCTGCTCCACCTCACGGGCCGAGAAGCGCTTGGTCCGGATCCCCAGCCGGTCATGGACGGTGTCCCGCCAGGCGTCCGACTGCGCCTTGCGCTGCCCCCGGTGGCTGGCGCCGTCGACCTCGACGGCCAGGCGCGCCTCGGCGCAGTAGAAGTCGAGCGAGTAGCCGTGCACGGTCGGGTGCTCGGCGACCCAGCCGGGTGCGTGCCCGGACAGCTGCTCCCACAGCATCCGCTCGCTGCGGGTCGGCTGCCGCGGCGGCTCGGCGTCCGGGGGCAGACCGAGCTGCTCCCGGTACCGGCGCCGCCAGGGGTCGAACAGCGCGCTGCCGTCCAGCGGAGGCAGCGCTGCCGAGGTCATCCTCGTGATCTCGGCGGGCACGCGCGCCCGGTTGAGTCCGCGACGGCGGAACCGCACGGACTAGCCTCGGCGAGCGTGATCGACCTCAAGCTCCTGCGCGAGGACCCCGAGCGGGTCCGGGCCTCCCAGCGCGACCGCGGCGAGGATCCCGCCGCCGTCGACGCGCTGCTCGCCGCCGACGAGGCGCGCCGGGCCGCGGTGACCACCGCCGACCGGCTCCGCGCGGACCAGAAGGCGGTCTCGCAGGCGGTGAAGAAGGCCTCGCCCGAGGAGCGTCCGGCGGTGCTCGAGCGGGCCAAGGCGATCGCCGGGCAGGTGAAGCAGGCCGAGGTCGCGCAGGGCGACGCCGACGCCGCCCTGCGCTCCGCGCACCTGGCCGTGCCGAACGTCGTCGAGGGCGCCCCGCCCGGGGGAGAGCAGGACTTCGTCGTCCTCGAGCAGGTCGGGCAGGTGCCCGCCTACGACTTCGCCGTCCGTGACCACCTCGACGTCGGCGCGCGGCTCGGCCCGGGCGGTCGGCCGGGCATCGACACCGAGCGCGGCGCCAAGGTCAGCGGCAGCCGGTTCGCCTTCCTCACCGGCGACGTCGCGCTGCTCGAGCTGGCGCTGGTCAACCTGGCCACCGCGCACGCGCTGCAGGCCGGCTTCACGCCCGTCGTCGCACCCGCGCTGGTGCGTCCCGAGTCGATGGAGGGCACCGGGTTCCTCGGCGCCCACGCCGCCGAGGTCTACCGGCTCGAGGCCGACGACCTGTTCCTCGTCGGCACCTCCGAGGTGCCGCTGGCCGCCTTCCACGGCGGCGAGGTGCTCGACGCGCTGCCGGTGCGCTACGCCGGCTTCTCCTCCTGCTTCCGCCGCGAGGCCGGCAGTCACGGCAAGGACACCCGCGGGATCATCCGGGTGCACCAGTTCGACAAGGTCGAGATGTTCAGCTTCGTGGCGCCGGCCGACGCCGAGCGCGAGCACCAGCAGCTGCTCGCGCAGGAGAAGGCGTTCCTGTCCGCGCTCGAGCTGCCGTTCCGGGTGATCGACGTCGCGGCCGGCGACCTCGGCTCCTCCGCCGCCCGCAAGTACGACTGCGAGGCGTGGCTCCCCTCGCAGGAGCGCTGGCTCGAGCTCACCTCGACGAGCAACTGCACCACGTTCCAGGCGCGGCGGCTCGCCATCCGCGCGCGGGGGGAGAGCGGCCTGGGGCCGGTGGCGACCCTCAACGGCACGCTGTGCGCCGTCGGCCGCACCATCGCGGTGCTGCTCGAGGTGCACCAGCGCGCCGACGGCTCGGTCCACGTGCCGGAGGCGCTGCGGCCCTACCTGGGCGGTCGGGCCGAGCTCACGCCGGGCTGAGCGCGCCCCGTCAGGCGACGGCCGTCGGCACCCAGCGGGTGTCGGCCGGCTCGGCGCCGTAGACCTCAACCGAGTCCAGCGGCATCGCGAGGTCGAGCAGGAGCGACAGCGGCACGCCGCAGGCGAGCAGCGCCAGCGCGTCCTGCGTCGGGGAGTGCGGAGCGGGCTGCGGGGTGTCGTGCATCGGGGGCCTCCTGCCGGTCGAGCGGATCACTAGTCCTTTCGGGCCATGCGCGCGCCGGCTTGAGCCGCTCGTCCCGACCTGTCCGGATTCACCCGGGTGCCGCAGCGGCGGTCCCCGACAATGGACGGGTGACCCGCCCTGCTCCCCGCCTGGTCGCCTCCGACCTCGACGGCACCCTCGTCCGCACCGACCAGACCGTCTCGGACCGCACGCGGGCGGCGCTGGCCCGCGTCGAGGAGGCCGGCAGCGTGCTGGTGCTGGTCACCGGCCGGCCGCCGCGCTGGATGGCGCCGGTCGTCGAGGCCACCGGCCACCGCGGCCTCGCGGTCTGCGCGAACGGCGCGCTGGTCTACGACCTGCACACCGAGCGGGTGGTCCGCTCCCACCTGCTCGACGCCGACGCCGCCGCCGAGGTGGTCGCCGCCCTGCGCCGCGACGTCCCCGGCATCACCTTCGCCGTCGAGAAGGGCCCGGTCGACGGCGTCCCCGGCGGGTTCGGCCGGGAGGACGTCTACGTCCCCCGCTGGGACGTCGACGGCGTCGAGGTCGCGCCGGTCGAGGAGCTGTTCGCCGCCGGCGCGGTGAAGCTGCTCGCCCGGCACGAGCAGATGGGCTCGGACGAGCTGCTCGCCGCCGCCCGGCAGTCGCTCGGGGCGCTCGTCGAGGCCACGCACTCGAGCACCGACGGGCTGCTGGAGATCAGCGCGAGCGGCATCAGCAAGGCCTCCGGCCTGGCCTCGCTGGCCGACGACGCCGGCATCGACGCCGCGGAGGTCGTCGCGTTCGGCGACATGCCGAACGACCTGCCGATGCTCACCTGGGCCGGCCACGCCATTGCGATGGGCAACGCGCACGACGAGGTCAAGGCGATCGCGGACGAGGTGACCGCCAGCAACGACGACGACGGCGTCGCCGTGGTCCTGGAGCGGCTGTTCCCCTAGCGTCCGGCCGGTGACCGTCTTGCGATCGATCCTGCTGTTCGTGCTCGCTGCCGTCGCCGAGATCGGCGGGGCGTGGCTGGTCTGGCAGGGGGTGCGGGAGAACCGGGGCGTCGTGTTCATGGCGCTCGGCGTCATGGGCCTCGGCGCGTACGGCTTCGTCGCCACGCTGCAGCCCGACGCCGACTTCGGCCGGATCCTCGCCGCCTACGGCGGGGTGTTCGTCGCGGGCAGCCTGCTGTGGGGCATGGTCGTCGACGGGTTCCGGCCCGACCGCTACGACCTGTGGGGCGCCGGCATCTGCCTCGTCGGCGTCGCGATCATCATGTACGCGCCGCGGGCCGGGGTGCTCGAGGGCTAGAGGTACTGCCCGGTCCCGTGCGTGGGACCGCCGCCCTGCTGCGCGCCCGGTGGCACCTGCGGCGCCCCGCCGGGCAGGCCCGGACGGCCGCGCTGCATCTGCTCGAGCTGCACCCGGGCGGCCATCTGCTGGGCGAACAGCGCGGTCTGGATGCCGTGGAACAGCCCCTCGAGCCAGCCCACCAGCTGCGCCTGGGCGACTCGAAGCTCGGCGTCGGACGGCGTCGCGTCCTCACCGAACGGCAGGGTCAGGCGCTCGAGCTCCTCGCGCAGCTCCGGCGCGAGGCCGTCGGCGAGCTCGGTGACCGAGCTGGAGTGGATGTCGCGCAGCCGGCCGCGGGCGGCGTCGTCCAGGGGCGCGGCGCGCACCTCCTCGAGCAGCTGCTTGACCATCGAGCCGATCCGCATGACCTTGGCGGGCTGCTCGATCATCTCCGCGGGCCCGCGGTCGCCGTCCGGGTCGGCGGCCGGGTTGCCGTCGGCGTCGACGTCGATCGCGCCGAGCGGCTTGCCGTCGGGTCCGACGACGACGATCTGCTGCTGGGCGGAGGGGTCAGGGCTGGGGGAGCTCATGCCCACCATCCTCCCCCACCGGCTCCGGGTCGCACCTGGTGTGGTCCGATGCCCGACGCCGTCGGGAGCCCTCCTGACGGTCCGCGAGCCGCCCGGAACCGTCGGGAGGGCTCCTGTCGCCAGGAGAAGGAGCCAGCCGCGTGGACCCGCAGGTCAGCCGGAAGATGTGGAAGACGCTCGAGCCCGTCCACGCGATGGTCTACTTCGCGCCGGAGGGGCCGGAGGAGTACGGCGCGCTCGGGCTCGACGTCGAGGGCAACCGGGCGGCGGCCTACTTCCCGGCCCGGGCGGCGGCGATGGGGGCGGTGTCGCCGAGCGTCGTGCAGGCGGCCTTCTTCAACTTCTCGGCGCTCGCCGTCCAGTTCGGCATGGCCGGCGCGTGGGACACGACCACGCCGACCGCCCTCGTCGAGGCCCGGCTGCGCGCCGCCGACCGCGCCCTGCACCGCCTGTGCGGCGACCTGCTCGACACCCCCGAGGTCGTCGAGGCGCTCGAGCTCGCCCGCACCGCCTGCGAGGGCTGCCGCCCGGAGGGCCGGCCGCTCTACGCCGGCCTGTCCGACCTGCCCTGGCCGACGGCGCCGCACCTGCAGCTGTGGCACGCGCTCACGCTGCTGCGCGAGTTCCGCGGCGACGGGCACGTCGTCGCGCTCACCGCCTCCGGCGTCAGCGGCATCGAGGCCGCCGTGCTGCACGTGGCGCAGGGCGACAGCTGGACCCGCGAGCCGCTGCGCAAGACCCGCGGCTACAGCACCGAGGAGTGGGACACCGCGCTGGCGGGCCTCCGCGAGCGCGGCTGGATCGAGCCCGACGGCGAGGGCTTCACCGACGCCGGCCGCGCCGCCCGGAAGGAGGTGGAGGACCGCACCGACGTCCTCGCCCTCCCGCCGTGGCAGCACCTGGGCGAGGCCGGCTGCGACCGGCTCCGCGAGCTGGTGCGGCCGCTGTCGAAGGCCGTCGTCGACGGCGGGGGCCTCGGCATCCGCTGACCTCACGGACCGGCAGGAGCCCTCTTGGCGGTTCCGGAGCGGGCCGAGACCGTCGGGAGCCCTCATGACGGTTCCGGAGCGGGTCAGGCGTCGCGGACCTGCAGCACCACCTTGCCGACGTGCTCGCTGGCCTCGACGACCCGGTGCGCCTCGGCGACCTGCTCGAGCGGCAGCACCCGGTCGACGACGGGACGGACCTCGCCGGCCTCGACCGCCGGCCAGACGCCGGCGAGCACCGACTCGACGATCGCGGCCTTGTCCGCCGTCGGCCGGGCCCGCAGCGCGGTCGCGTGCACCGAGGCGCGCTTGGCGAGCAGCCGGCCGAGGTCGAGCTCGGCCCTCGTGCCGCCCTGCAGCCCGATGACGACGAGCCGTCCGCCGGTGGCGAGCACCTTGACGTTCCGCTCGAGGTACTGCGCCCCCATGTTGTCGAGCACGACGTCCGCGCCCTTGCCGTCGGTCGCGGTGCGGACGACGTCGACGAAGTCCTCCTCGCGGTAGAGCACGGCCCGCTCGGCGCCGAGAGCGACGGCGCGCTCGGCCTTGGCCGCCGAGCCGACGGTGCAGAAGACCCGGGCGCCGTGCCGCGAGGCCAGCTGCAGCGCGCAGGTGCCGATGCCGCTCGTGCCGCCGTGGACGAGCAGCACCTCGCCCGGCTCGAGCGCGGCGAGTCCGAAGACGTTGGACCAGACGGTGCAGACCACCTCCGGCAGGGCGGCGGCCTCGAGCAGCGACAGCCCGGCCGGCACCGGCAGCAGCTGGCCGGAGGGCACGGCGACCTTCTCGGCGTAGCCGCCGCCGGCGAGCAGCGCGCAGACCTCGTCGCCGACCGCCCAGCCGGCGACGCCCTCGCCGAGCGCGGCCACCCGGCCGGCGCACTCGAGCCCGGGGTAGCGGGAGGCACCGGGCGGCGGGTCGTAGAAGCCGCGGCGCTGCAGGACGTCGGCCCGGTTCACCGCGGTCGCGACGACGTCGACGAGCACCTCACCGGGCCCCGGCACGGGGTCGTCGACCTCGGCGAGCACCAGGGCGTCGGGCTCCCCGGGCGAGGGGATGGTGACGGCACGCACGGCAGGACCTCCACGGGCAGGCTCGGGACAGGTTCTCTCCGGGAGAACCTTCGCAGAGCGACGGGGCCCTCGCCGTCGCAGGCCCGGACGGTGCACGATGACGCGTGGCCGACGACCTCTTCGCGCGTGTGCAGGCCCGGCTGCCCGCGCTCGCACGCAGGATGGTGCAGACCTTCCTCGAGGAGCTGCCCATCTACCGGCTGCTGCCGCGCGAGCAGCTCGACGGCGAGATCACCCGGATCTGCGCCGAGAACCTGCGGGTCTTCTTCGACACCCTCGCCGAGGACCGGGTGCCGACGTCCGAGGAGCTGTCCGAGCCCCGGGCGTCGGCCGCCCGGCGGGCGCAGGAGCGGGTGCCGCTCGACGCCGTGCTCGCGGCGTACCACATCGGGGGCCGGATCGGCTGGGCCGAGCTCGTCGCCGAGGCCACGCCGGAGGAGACGCCGCAGCTGGTCACCGCCGCCGACCGGGTGCTGCGCTACATCGCCGTGGTCACCGGTGCGGTCGCGACCGCCTACCTCGAGGAGCGCCAGAGCATCCACGGCGAGGAGCGCGACGCCGCACGCGGGCTCGCGGCCGCGCTGCTGGCCGGGCAGGAGACGGCCGCGCTCGCCGGGCGGCTGGGGGTGACGCTGGCGCCGTCGTACGTCGTGCTGGCGCTCGAGCTCGGGGAGCACGGCGACGAGCGGGCCGCCGGCGTCGCGGGCGCGGTGGCGGCACGGCGCAAGGTCCGCCGGCTGCAGGAGCGGCTCGACGCAGCCGTCGGCGCCCCGGTGCTGGGCCTGCTGGACGCCGACGGGGGCACGGTGCTGCTGCCGGAGCAGCACCTGCCGAGCGACGCCCTGCCGGCCCTGGTCGTCGAGCTGCAGGCGGTGGCGGGGGCGGACGTCCGGGCGGCCGCGGCGGAGCCGGCGCCGTGCGAGGAGCTCCCGCAGGCGGCGGAGCAGGCCCGCGACGTGCTGCGGCTCGCAGCGGCGCTCGGCCGGCCGCCGGGCCTGGTGGTGCTGCGCGACGTGCTGCTCGAGTACCAGCTGACCCGGCCGAGCGCCGCGCAGGGGACGCTCGTCGCGCTGCTCGGGCCGCTCGAGCGCAATCCCGACCTGCTGCTCACCCTCGAGGCCTACCTGGAGCAGGACACCGACCGCCGGCGGACCGCCGCGGCGCTGCACGTGCACCCGAACACGCTCGACTACCGGCTCAAGCGGATCGTGGAGCTCACCGGCCTCGACCCGGCGACGACGGCCGGGCTGCAGCTGCTCGCCGCCGCCTCGGCCGCGCGCCGGCTCCAGGAGCTGTGACCGCTGTTCGGTCTGCGGCGCTGCCCGCAGCCTGGCGGGCTCAGGCCTGCGCGTACTCCCAGTGCCAGGCTTCGGGCTTGCTGCCGCTCTGCTGCGCCCAGGCCGGGTGGAACCAGCCGAAGCGACCCGCGTTCATGCGCATCCACAGGTGCGCCTCCGAGCCGAAGCGCTCCACCCCGCCGCAGAAGTCGACCGCCTGGCCCAAGCCGTGGTTGGACGAGCCCGGCACGGCGGCGAGCGCGGGCTTGCGCGCGTAGACGTCGACCTGCGCGGCGTAGCTGCGATAGGAGTCGGTGACGCACAGCGGGATGCCGCGCTCGGCCTTGTGTGCCGCGTTCATCGCGTTGAAGGCGCCGGCGGCGTCCGGCTCGAGGGCGTGGCCCGGGGCGTCGTCGAGCGGGCACAGCGTGGCCGGGTCGAGGAAGCCGTTGGCCTGGGCGCCCGTCGGCAACGCACTGCAGGTGGCGAAGATGCCGCGGTTGCTGCGCGCGGCGGCGCGGGCGGCCGCCAGGGCGGCCCGGGCCCCGGCCTCGGCGGCGGCGCGGGCGGCGGCGTCCTCGACCGCGATCCGCTCCACCTGCTGGGCGGCGCTCAGCGCCGAGGCGGCTGCCTCGAGGGTCGCCTGGGTCTGCTCGGCCATGGTCCGCAGCGCCTGCACCTCGGCGGCGACCTCCGCCTCCTTGCGCGCGGCGTCCTCGGTCAGCTGGGAGGCGGCGCGCAGAGCCTGGTCGGCGTCGGCGCGGGCAGCCTTGGCCTCGCGCACGGCGTCGGTGGAGCTGCCTCGCACCCGGTCGAGGTCGGCCTGGGCGACCACGGCGTCCCGGATGCCGTCCGGACCGGTGGTGAGGGCCAGCTGCACGCTGTCGGGCATCGGGGAGCGGTAGGTGGCGGCGACCATGGTGCTCAGGCGGGCCGTGGCGGCGTCGGCCGCCGCGACGGCGGCGACGGCGCGCTGCGTCGCGGCGTTCTGCTCGGCCTGCGTGCGGGCCAGCTCGGCCTGCTCCTCCTCGAGCCGCTGGGAGCCCTCGGTGAGGACGGCGGTGGCCTCCTCGACCTGCTGGCGGAAGGCGGCGACCTGCGCCTCGGCCTGCTCGCGGGCCCGGCGGGCCTGCTCGACGGCGTCCGGACCGGGGTCGGCGGCCGGGGAGGCGCCGGCCTCCGCGGGCGCGGGCTGGGTGCCGGCGAGGGCGGCGGTCGGCAGCAGCACCGCAGCCAGGACGGCCGCGAGGACAGAGGCGAGGACAGAGGCGAGGACAGAGGCGAGGACGGTCGGGCGCAGCACGGCGGCGGGGGCAGGGCGGTGCGGCACGGGGGACGCTGGCACGGGCTGGTCGGCTCCAGACGGAAGAGGGGGCACTGCTCTCACGTGTCGGCGTGAACAGCCGGGCCCTGGAGACAAACCAGGTGCCGGCATGCGTTCCAGCGCCTTTCGGGACGCAATCTGGTCAGAACGGACTATCCGGACCCGGACGCTCAGCCGGCCGGGAGGGTCGGTGCCGCCCGGATCTCCCCGGGTGCACCCGGGCGGCTCAAGGGCGCGGGCGACCGCGCCGACGTCCTGGGCATGGGCAGCCTCCGCACGCCGTCGACCGGGTCACCGGCCGGGTCGGCGGCTGGGTCGCTGCGCCGGGCCCGGTGCCGTGCGCTGTCGGGGGCCGCCGCGCTCGTCTGCGCGGCGCTGCTCGCCCAGGCCGTGCCGGGTGCCGCGACCGCCGCCCCCGTGCTGAGCGCCGGCCCGAGCACCCAGACGTCGGGAGGCGTCGCGGCCGCGCGCCGTGACGCCGACCGCCTGCGGGCCGAGCTCGCCGACCTGCAGGAGCGCAGCTCCGCGGCGATCGTCGCCCTCGAGCACGCCGAGGACGAGCTCGGCAGCGCGATCGGGCGCTCGGCGGTGCTGACGCGCGAGCTCGACACCGCGCGCGCCGCAGCCGGCGGCAGCGACCGCCAGCTGCAGCGCCGGGTCTCCGCGCTCTACCGCTCGGGCGGGTCCCTCGGCGTCTACGCCTCCCTGCTGCAGGCCGAGAACCCGGCCGACTTCGCCGCGCGCAAGGCCAACGTGGACAAGGTCGTCGCGACCGACGCCCGGCTCCGTGAGGTCGCCGTGGACGGCGCCGGGCGGATCGCCGCGCTCGAGGAGGAGGCCCGGCAGGTGGCCGCCGAGCGGATCCACGTGGCCGGCGTCGCCGAGGCCCAGGCCGCGGAGATCGCCGACCTGCTCGCCCGGCAGGCCGTCGCGCTGGAGCAGGCCGACCGGACGGTGCGCGACCTGGTGGAGCAGGAGCGACGCGCCGAGGCTGCGCGCGAGCTCGCACGCCTCGTCGCCGAGCAGGAGGCAGCGCAGCGCGCGCGAGCCGCGGCGCAGGCGGCGTCCGCAGCCGGTGCGACCTCTCCCGGCTCCTCCGGGCTGCGGCCCGGGGTCGGCTCGGACCCGGCGAGCAGCAACGACCCCTATCTCGGCCCGCCCGGCGCCTGCCCGGTCGGACCGGTGCACAGCTTCACCGACACCTGGCACGCGCCGCGGTCCGGCGGCCGCAAGCACCAGGGCACGGACGTGTTCGCGCCCTACGGCTCGCCGGCCTACGCCGTCCTCGACGGCGTCATCGACAAGTGGGGCAGCGGCGGCCTGGGCGGCATCTCGCTGTGGCTGCGGGCCGACAACGGCGACCGCTTCTACTACGCGCACAACGTCTCGAACGTGGCCCGCGTCGGCGAGCGGGTGCGGGCCGGCCAGCTGATCGCGTACGTCGGCACGACCGGCAACGCCGCGACGACGCCTCCGCACATCCACTTCGAGGCGCATCCCGGCGGCGCCGGGGCCCGCAACCCCTACCCGTGGCTGCGGGCGCTCTGCGGCTGACCGGCGGCTGACGGCCGGAGCCGCCCGACCCGGTGCCGAGTGCCCGTTCCGTCCGGATCGGGCCAGGACGACACCGGATTGTCACGTTCCGTGTGCGCTTCAGCGGGTAGCGGCGGCTCATACCGCCGTCGCGCCGGTGCGGCTCCCCGAAGCGGGACTCCTCGGCGTGCGGTCGTGGCGCGTGCGGGCCCCCGTCGCGCCTGTCGTGGCGTGCCCTGCCGCTGCCGAGGAGAGGAAGTCCCATCCCATGTCCGAGCAGTTCCGCGAGCTGTCCCCTGCCGATCTCGCCGCCGAGTGCGCACTGGCCCTGCCGGCCAAGGAGGTCATCTCCCTGCTGAACCTCAACGTCGACCTCGACATCGCCCTCGACCTGGCCGCCCCGATCGACCTCGCAGTCGCCGCCCAGGCCAACGTGGCGCTGCCGATCGACGCCGCGGTGTCCGCGAACGTCCTGTCCGCCGATTCGATCGCGCAGGCGCAGGCGGTGCAGCAGACGCTCATCGACCAGTCGATCAAGGGCGACGCGACGGCGCTCGCGCCGCAGACCGCCTTCGTGGAGCAGGGCGGCAACGACGCCGCGGACGGCGGCACCGGCGGCGAGACCGGCGGCGAGACCGGCGGGGAGACCGGTGGCGAGACGGGCGGGGAGACCGGCGGCGACACCGGCGGCGAGACCGGCGGCGAGACGACCGAGCTCGACCCGGCCACCCTTCTGCAGAACGGGCTGCTCAACGTCGACGTCACCGGCGTCATCGACGCCAACATCGCCGCCCCGATCGCCGGCGCGGTTGCCGCCCAGGCCAACGTGGCTGCCCCGATCGACGCCGCCGTCGCGGCGAACGTCCTGTCGGTCGACTCCTCGGCGATCGCCGTCGCGAACCAGACCGCGGTCATCACCCAGTCGATCGAGGGCAACGTCACCGCCGTCGCCGACCAGTACGCCGAGATCTCGCAGTAGTCGGTCCTGCTGTGACCCCCCCGCCCTACCT